>JAZNWA010000027.1:0-222550 GCA_045593085.1 Lachnospiraceae bacterium
AATAGAGAATTAAAGTCAAGGAGTAAGTGCATCAGTTGTTAAAAAAAGAGAAGATATACAGAAGAAAATATGCTACAATAGAAGAAGTGAAAAAAGATGTATTCTGGTATATCGAATTGTTTTATAATCGTAGAAGAAGACCTTCATCGTTGCAATACATGACACCGGTAGAATATCTTCGTAAATATGATGAAATGGAACAGCAAGTCGTATGAGTGTAAAAGTAATAATGAAGGAAATAGGTGCTAGTAGCGTTAGTGGTCTGGCGCTTGACTTGTATTATGGTTTAAAACAGGTTTTATATGATAAAACTAAGGCGGCAATATTTTATGAATAAAAAGGTAAAAATGATGAAAATATTTGAATTGCAAACGGAATTGAAGTCATATTCCTATCCAGTGGTGAAAATAATTATGTCTGTGTTAATTATTTTGTTATATTTTTGGCGATACGATTTGTTCGGACCTTTTAATAAAGCAATGGATGTAATTATAACAATACTAGGTTTTGTTTTTATGACATTAAGCATTTTGTGTATCTATATTTCAATTGGAGAGTTGTTCTGTGTTTATGAAAATAGAGCACCTGAAAAGAAAGTCGATGAAAAAGATACAAAGCTTGTTACGATGGACTATATTCTCAAGATAGTCAATGATAATGACATTATCGAAATAGAACTGTATAGTAATGGTCATGTGATTAAGGTTGGTGCAAGTTCAAATTGTAAAAATTCAAACAATATTTTTTATGACAAATTATTTTATGTTCATAAAAAGAATTATGAAACGCTAGAGTTATTTAGAGAAGCAATTAAGGTTTATGTTGATAATGGATTTTTATATGTTGTATCAATTGATGGTATGCGACTAGTGTAAGAACAGATAACTGAATTACCCAATGAAATGGCTACCACATATATCTATGATGCAAGATGGTAACCGGATATCCAGTAACGATGCAGCTGCTATAGAGGCTATATCTACGACAAAGAGACACAGCTATATTACTTAAACAGCAGATACTATGTTCCGGAGACGGGAAGGTTTTTGAATGCGGATGATGTGGCTTATTTAGGAGCAGATGGAACACCGATAAGCTATAACCTGTTTGCGTATTGCATGAATAATCCGGTAAATCGATATGACAATGGCGGAACATTTAGTTTTCTTCTTGCTGTTGCAATAGTTGGAGCAGTTATTGGAGCAGTTTCTCAGATTGTAACAAATGTCACAACAGGTAATGAATGGTATGAAGGTGTTGCTGGAGCTGCGGTAGGAGGAGCTATATATAATTCTGTTTCTTTGGCAACTGGAGGATGTACATTTGCTGCTTCATTCGCTGCTGCAGCGTCAGAAGCTATGGAACATACCTCACTGATGATAAAAAAATAACAAAAGAAACAGCAATTGATTCTTTAAAAACTGTTGCGAAAGATACCGTGTTGAACGGAATAACTTATACCATAGCTGGCAAAGTTGCAGATAAGCTTGTGCCTGTAAACTATAAGAGCTGGTTTCAGCCGATTAAATTTGTTTCGTGTTTTACAGGAAAATATGCACAGAAAGTAATTTTGCAAACATTAACACAATCAGGCGAGGTATTTATAGTGAATGTAACAAAGAATTTTATGTTGGATTAACGGGGGGGATAAAATGAACCGAAATTTCCAGAAATTAATGAAACAAAGACATAAATATGCAAAACGTTATGGGTTTCTACTTATATTTGCAATTATGATTTCATTAACAACTATTCTATTTGTTATAGAGTCAATTGGTCTCTGGATTAGTAGAAAATCCATTGCTAACTGCGGCTTTTATTTTGATTTGGTGTTGGCAATTATTGCAATTGGTTTAGATGTTATTACTTATTACTATTGGAAAAAGTTGAAAAAAATAGGAATCGGAGCAAGCAGAGTGCAACCATATATTATGAAGCTGCCGTTTTATGACAAAGAAGACATATATTTACAAATTCAAAAACATGTAAAAATCACATCGCTGACGACGGACGTTATGCATGGAGTTACAAAGGGTCAACGAAATGTTCGATTATTTTTGCTGGAAATGCCGGAGTATCATAAAAAAGAATATAAAAATTTGACAAGTAAAGCAGTTCGTCATGCCCAAAAAAAACATGGAATGAAAACAAAGTTAACAATGTCAGAATCTTATAAGGCGATACGAATCAATCTTTTGTTATTAGATAATTTTACTGAAGAGGCTTATGAAAGAGTAGAAGTAAATGCAAGTTATGATCTATGTTATGCAGAAGGAAATTTAAATGTTATCGTTGATTTAAAGACAATGACACTATATTTGCCTGCCTTTTTGGGAGATTGGTATGGCGCATCGGCAAAATATTGTTATGCGGTCAAGAAGTTGCTGAAAATATTACAACTAGAATAGAACAAAGTTGACGCTGATGTTTGGTTGTCAAATCCGGAAACTGGTGCAGAGATTACCGGAGTGCGAAGGAAACGTAATGGAGTGCGGCGAAAATGGTAGACACGGCTTGTGGACTCATATGCATAGAAAATGAGGAAAAAACAAATGAACAAATCGCTCAAGATACTATGGAATCGCTATTTGACAATGGAGGAAAGATTTTGGGATTAACACCATTTACTAAATCAGCAAGCGTTGGTTTTAATCATTTCCTTAACGAACAGGTTGCGGATATATTTGGTGAAACGTAGGCGTTAATTTCGTTTTGTTTGCTATTGGTAGTCGGAGTTAGGGGTGTCATTTATGAACTTATAGGTCATGTTCGATTTGAAAGACTGTTGAAAACAATAGGTATTTCAAATTCGTTTGATAAATTTTGGATTCTTGGAGTTGTTGTTCTTTTTGTCTTGTTGATAACCTATTTTCTCAAAGCCAAAATTTTAGTTAAGTAGGGTGATGTCAACTAATAGAGGAGATGTTTAGTTTGAAGAAAAGACAGATGACAATTGAAGAATATAATACCGCAGGCACTCACACTATAATAATCAATAATGCTCGTTATCAAAAAGGTTTTCTAAAGGCTATTGAAAAGATTATTGAAGCTTTTTTGGCTGATAAGGAAGTATTTTTTGGATTTTATAGAACGGATGGTTTGAATTTAACGCTAGAAGAACAAAAAACACTCGAAAATGAAATACCGGCTTTTTTTCAGAAAAATGGTGATATGCAAAACATAAGCGAGTATTTGTCAGTAGCAAGAAGCAAGTTAAATTATGATTGTTATAACTATATACCATTTATTTTTGATTATTATCTTGAAACTATAATGTTTCCCTCAAAAGTAGATTGGGAGATTTTTAAGCAACATCATTCGAATTACCAAGAACACAGGTTTGAAGAAATCATTACTAATCATTTTTCGGAAGTACTATTTTTTTATTTTGATAGTGGAGATTTTTTGATTTGCTTTAATCCTAAAATGTATAGTCCTAGAGAGGTTAGAAATATGATTGAACTGTTTTTTGTGGTATAATTTCTTAGGGGCGAGATGGTTCTAAATACCTATATTATTACTAAGTTATGACACTTACAAAGTTGGTACCTACTAGTACAACGAAAATGGTATCCGTATCGGGAAGAAGGTTGGAAATGTACAGACCACTTATCTGGTAGATGCAGGCGGAACCGTTCTTGCATTGGAGCGAGACAATCAGAAACTGATTTTCGCATACGATTCCACCGGAAGAAGAGAAGGATTCAGCTTCTATAATGGAAATAGCCTTGTTGGACACTATTATTATTTGTATAATGCACAGGGCGATGTCACGGGAATCCTGAACCAAAACATGTATCTCGTTGTCAGCTATACTTATGATAGCTGGGGAAAACTGATTTCCTGTACAGGAGATGCGGCAGAAGTACTTGGAACCTTAAATCCATTCCGCTACAGAGGATACATCTACGACGAAGAAACAAAGCTTTATTACTTAAACAGCAGATACTATGATCCGGAGACGGGAAGGTTTCTTAATGCGGATGTTTATATCAGTACAGGGCAAGGTGTCTTGGGACACAACATGTATGCTTATTGCAACAATAATCCTGTCAATATGCGTGATAATAGTGGAGAAAGACCTCTTGGAGTTGCTATCGATTTGTTAGCATATTGGCTTTTCGGAAGTGGAGAGAATTGTTATTACGATGATGATTCATCTGTTGCAAAGAAAATGAAAAAATCTAACACTATGAAGAAAGCAATTGAGGAGGAAATTGCAAAATATGAAAATGGTGAAGACTATGGGATTGGTACTGTAACATTTGGAAAAAGTGAGCCAGATTTGTGGTTAGGTGTTCGAAATGCAACGTATGAACTTTCGATAAAAAAAGAGACTAAAGAAAGTGGTTTTTGGTTTTTTAAGAGAACAAAGACGCGATATGTCGTGGAAGTGAAGGTCTTTGATATCTATGACTTTAACATTGGGAACGAGGAAGGAGATGGAATGGGTAGCTTATTAAATAATATGGGATACTGGGCCCAAGAAAATAATTTCGGAACAGAATATTATTGGGAGGTAAATTATGTTTATAAAACGAAATGGAAATAAAGTAATAGTGAGTTTGTGTCTCGTTCTATTAATCACAGTACTGACAGGCTGTCCTGCTGTAGAGGACTGGAGTTATAACGAGCTGCCTAATGACTATACAATAATGAGAGTCAATAGCACAGATGTTCAATTTGGAAAAACGGAAAATCAACAATATGAAAAAAAACTCGAACGATATGTTATAGCTTTTTCTTATGGAGAACGATACATTGGAATACAACGTATACCAATAGAAGCACCTTATAGTGAAGTGATAAAGGTTGAGGAGTTAGATGAATCAAAAGTAGAATATTATTTGATTGATTCTGAAACAGATGTGATATATGGACCATGGACATTAGATGAATATAATGAGGGACTTGATAGGTTTGGCGTTTTGGATATGTGTGAGTGGATTTCAACATATTCAAGACCGGACGGGGCAGAATAAAAATAGAAATTAAAAGTGGAGTGCGGCGAAAAAGTGAGACACAGAGACTAATTTTTTTACCGTACTCCAAATGGAGGCTACTAAAAAGTAAGATGCAGATTTATGCATAATAAATAATGAATTGAAAAATGGGTACATGCTTGTACAAAATAACTGGCGAGCATGTCCCTTTTTTTATAATTTCACCAAACAAAGAGTGATTAAACTCCGTAGCCTTTTCTTGTATAAGTGACAAAAAGATGGTATAATAATAAATTGGACAAGACTGAAAAACAGTTTGTCCGGAACAGGAGTGTTAATCGATGAAATATACTTCAGATACCATAAAAAAATTGCAGGATGTGCAATTAGAAATATATAAAGATTTTGAAACCATTTGCCGCCAATTGGATTTGCCGATGTTTGTTATTGGTGGTTCCGCAATAGGAGCCTTTCGCCATGATGGATTTATTCCATGGGATGATGATATCGATGTTTGTATGATCCGTGAGGATTACAATAAGTTGATGAAAGCATTAGAAGAAAATCCTCATGAGAAGTACGAGCTCATTGCTGCAGAAAACCAAGATGGATATGTGCTTAGTTTTGGAAAATTTTCCAAGAAAGGTACAGAATTTATCGAGGGAGCACATAGTTATAGGAAATATATACCGGGAATTGCGATTGATATTTTTCCATATGATGCAACAGTAGCAGATGAGAAAGCAAGAAAGAAGCAGATTAAGAAATCCTGGTTTTGGAATCGTATCATGGTGTTGGCAGAGTATCCAACGCCAACCTTGCCACCAAATATGAATCCTGCTATAAGAGTATCTGCCTTGGCGGCGTGTCGCGTGATTCATTGGGGATTAAGACTCGTTGGAATTACAAGAGCTAGGGCGTATAAGAAATATTTGAAATATGCCGGAATGTATAATGGAAAAACAGATGCATATTTTGCAGATTTTTCCCATCCGAATCCGGAAAGTGTACGTGTGGCAAAAGATGTAATCTTCCCGATTCGGGAAATTAAATTTGGTGATACCACGATTCAGGTTATGAATCAGGTAGAGGTTCATTTGACTGGTGAATACGGTGACTATATGCAGTTACCGCCGGAAGAAAAAAGATTAAATCACCCACCGAAATACGTTAACTTTGGTGATGGTGAAATCATAGGAGAAAAGTAATGAATATTTTATATACCGTAAATAATGGATTTGCATCACAGCTTGCATGTGGAATCTGTTCTGTATGTGAGAATAACATAGAAGAAGCACAGATTCATTTTTACGTTTTTTCTTTGGGAATTACAGATGAAAACAAAGAAAAATTAGAAGCACTGGCAGCAAAGTATGAAAGAGAGATTTCCATTATCGAGATTAAGGATATGAAGGAATATCTTGATTTTGAATTTGACACCTTGGGCTGGAGTCCGGTGATTTTAGCCCGTCTTTTTATGGGCAAGATCTTACCGCAAGATGTTGAGAGAATCTTATACATGGACGGTGATACCGTAGTGGTCGGCAGCTTACATGAGTTATGGAATACCGATCTTGAAGGTAATGTTTTAGGTATGAGCGTGGAGCCTACTGCAGATAGAAAAAGAAAAGAAGACCTGGGATTAAAGGATTATTATTATCACAACTCAGGCGTTTTGTTGGTAGATGTGAAAAAATGGCGCGAGGTACAGGCAGAGCAGTTGTTGATTGATTTTTACCGTCAAAAAGAGGGAAAATTGTTCGCAGCAGATCAGGATGCTTTAAATGGTGCGCTGAAGGGGCAGATTTATCCGCTACTTCCAAAGTATAATTTTTGCAACATTTATTATCAGTATCCATATCGCTTCCTGGCAAAATTAATTGCACCGATGCAGTATTTTTCCAAGGAAGAGTTTGAGGATTGCAAGAAACATCCGGTGATTATTCACTTTTTGGGTGAAGAACGTCCATGGAGACGGGGAAATACCCATAAATACAGCAAGGAATTTCATAAGTATTTAAATATGACAGAATGGAAGAATCTTCCGATGGAAGAGGGCTGGAGAATGTACTTTATCTGCTGGCGGATTTTTAATTTCGTTACAAAACCGGTTCCGGCACTTCGTTATGGAATCATCAATGGGC
This sequence comes from Lachnospiraceae bacterium, assembly GCA_045593085.1. Lineage (GTDB taxonomy): Bacteria > Bacillota > Clostridia > Lachnospirales > Lachnospiraceae > XBB1006. Next base: position 7,088 of record JAZNWA010000027.1, read on the forward strand.
TCATTCCATACTTTATGAAATATCGTGCAAAACAATTAAAAAAGGATAAGTAGAATGCAGGAAAAGAAACTCAGTATCAAAGAAAGCGTTCTTTGGAATACGTGGGGAAGCGTGTTGTATTTGGGTATTCAATGGGCATTGACCGTACTTGTAGCTCGTATTTTGGGTTATGAGGACGCGGGGGTATTCAGCCTTGCCATGTCTATTGCGAATATTTTTTATGCGCTGTCCATCTACGGAATGAAAAATTTTCAAATTTCAGATTTAGAGGGGAAATATTCGCCGGGGAACTATGTGACCAGCCGTTTTGTGACGGGCGGTGGTGCGTTTGTATTGTGTATTATTTTTACGCTCATCAACGGATACGACACAAAACAGACGGCATGTATCATTGCGTATATGTTGTTTAAGTTGTCCGAAGCCTTTTTCGATGTGTGCCTAGGCTTTTACCAGAAGAACTGGCGCATGGACTTTATGGGCAAATCCATGACATTGCGTGGCATTTTGATGGTGTGCACCTTCCCGGTGGTTATGATTCTTACGAAGAATCTGCTTTTAGCGATTGTCGTTATGGCGATTGCGGTTTATGGTGTGATTATTTTTTATGATTTCAGACGCGCTATGGCATTGGAAAAAATCAGTTTCCGATTTGAGACAGTTGCAGTAAGAAAATTGTTGGTGGAGTGTATTCCGCTTGCGATTTATCTGATTCTATCCACTTGTATCGGTTCCATCCCAAGATATTTCCTTGAGATGTTTGAAGGAAATACGATGCTTGGAATTTATGCATCGGTTGCAACACCGACGCTTATTGTTCAGATGGCGGCCACATACATTTTTAATCCGTTGATTACGGTTTTTGCAGAAAGTTTAAATGAAAAAGACCGCCCAAGATTTGTAAAAACGTTAAAACAGTGCTTTTTTGCACTTTTATGTATATCCGTTGTGGGGGTTGCGGGGGCCAAACTTCTTGGTAGAATCGGTCTGCGCATCCTGTACGGTGAGAGTATTTTGCCATATGAATATTTACTCTTGCCAATTATTGTTTGTACTGTGACGACAGCCTGTGCATGGCTAATGTACGATATCTTAACCATCTTCCGGGATTTTAAAGCGTTACTTATGGGAAATGGTCTTTCTGTGGCTGTTAGTGTTGCGATGTCTCTGATATTGATTCCAAACATGGGAATGCAAGGTACAACATTTGCATTAATGATAGGAAATATTTCTGGAATTGCCGTGTGTATCGTGGCGTTAATAACAAATACAAGGAAAAGACTTGCAAAAAACTAAATGCGAGGAGAAACTATGGAACTTAAAAATCATACATTTGTGATTTGTGCCTACAAGGAAAGTGAATATTTAGAAGAGTGTATTTTGTCGTTGAAACAGCAGACGGTTGCATCTCATATTCTGATGGAAACATCCACGCCAAATGACCATATCAAGGGTTTGGCCGAACAGTATGAGATACCGCTTTTTGTCAATCCAAATGGAGGTATTACCCAGGATTGGAATTTTGGATTGTCCCACGTGACTACAAAATATGCAACGGTGGCACATCAGGATGATGTTTATGAACCGGAATATGCAGAGCGTATTTTGGAAAGTTTTGAAACTGCAAAACATCCCCTCATTGCTTTTTCCGATTACTTTGAGTTACGCGACGGGAAAAAAGTACACGATACCACGATGCTGAAGATTAAACGGTTGATGCTATCGCCGCTTAAGATAAAAGTATTTAGAAAAAGAAAATTCGTCAGAAGAAGGATTTTATCCATGGGAGATCCGATTTGCTGCCCGGCGGTGTCTTTTTGCTTAGATAATGTTGAAAGACCTATTTTCAAAGATGGATTCAGAAGCTGTGAAGATTGGGAGGCTTGGGAGATAATTTCCCGCAAAAAAGGCGAGTTTATCTATCTTGCAAAGCCGCTTATGTGCCACAGAATCCATGAGGAGTCGGCGACAACAGCAATCATTAAGGATAATGCCAGGGTAGAAGAGAACTATGTGATGTTCTGTAAATTCTGGCCAAAACCAATTGCGAAATTTATCAACCATTTTTATACAAAATCGGAGGATTCAAATAAGCTATGAAAAAATTAATTATTATTCCTGCTTATAATGAAAGCGAATGCATTGAGCAGACGGTGCGTGATATTATGGAAAATGCGGCGGATTTTGATTATGTCATTATTAATGACTGCTCTACAGATAATACCAGAGAGATTTGCGAAAGCAACGGATTTAATATTGTAAATCTTCCGATTAATCTTGGAATCGGCGGAGCGGTACAGACCGGATATATGTATGCGATGGAGTATGGATATGATGTGGCTGTTCAGGTGGACGGCGATGGACAGCATGACCCGCAGTTTTTGCGTCAAATGGCTGACTACATTGAAGAACATCAGGTGGATATGGTTATCGGTTCCCGATTTATCGAGAAAAAGGGCTTTCAGTCTTCATTTTTAAGACGCGCGGGAATTAAATATTTTACCGGACTGATCCGTTTGTGTACCGGTAAAAAGATTACAGACCCAACCAGTGGACTTCGCATGGCAGGCAAAAATGTTATCCGTTTGTTTGCGCAGAATTATCCAAAAGATTATCCGGAACCGGAATCTATGGTGGCCGTTTTGAAGCGCAAATTTATTGTGCATGAAATTCCGGTTGTGATGCGGGAAAGACAGGGCGGTACGTCATCAATTACGATGAAACGTTCGATATATTATATGGTGAAAGTAACAATGGCTATTTTTATGGAAGCATTAAGAGGAGGTAAGCGCTAGTATGATGACATGGAAAGTTCGAATTATCATTATGACAGTCCTCTTGATTGGATTGATTGTCATTGTCAATTTGATTCGGAAAAGAAGTTTGGAATTAAAATATGCTTTAACCTGGTTGTTACTGGGAACAGGAATGTTTGTGGTTGTTTTGGTCCCGGGATTGCTGGATGTGATTGCAAATTTCTTCGGTATTTATAATCCGATGAATATGGTATTCTTTTTGGGATTTTTATTTTCAATCCTTGTCATTTTTGGGTTGACAATGTCTTTGTCCAGAAATTCAGACCGTATTCGGAAAATGGCACAAACGGTAGCACTAAATGAATATCGAATGAAGAAGATGAAATAGGGGTATAACAAATGATTTATTTGGCTTTAGCGATTTTGATTTCAGCAGCTTTTAATATTGGTCTTACATGGGCAAAAAAATGTGGCTGTGAAGAAAAGCATGTGACGTGGTTTAACTATCTGATGGCTAGTATCGGTGGAATTTATATGATGATTTCCGGCAATGTATTCGGAAAACTCGGAGCCGGTATCAGTTTTAAAGATTTATTTGCGACAATGGCGGGCGCACCGGCAACAGAAGCGGGAAGTATTGCTTTTGGCGGTGTTCTTGGTGCATTTACCGGAATCTTTTACATCACAGGATTAATTGCAATGCAGAAATCCATTGAAAAAAACGGACCGAGTCCAACTGCGATTTTTGGACGTCTCGGAATATTGATTCCGATTTTATTGTCGATTGTATTGTGGAACGAAATGCCAACAATAGTTTGTTGGATTGGAATTGTCATTGCCTTTGCGGCCTTGATTGTATTTAACTACGATGGCGGATTTAAATTTAACGTGCTGCTGATTGTTGTGTGGTTTACCATGGGTATGGGTGAGTTAATGAATAAACTTTTTACCAAATGGTGTAAGGTGGAATTTGAACCGCTGTTCCTATTTGCCATTTTCTTCAGCGCTTTTGTGTTATGCACGCTTTGGATGCTTGTATCTAAGGAAAAGAAGCGTCTGACGTTGAAAGAAGGCGTGATGGGCATGGGAATCGGACTTGTAAATCTTTGCAGTTCCGTCTTTATTATTCAGGCATTAAAACATTTGCCGTCCAATATTGTTTATCCGGTTCTTTGTTCCGGGGCAATCTTGGTAGTGGCACTTGCAAGCAGAGCTTTCTTCGGGGAAAAATTGGGAAAGAAGGGTTTGATTGCGTTAGGACTTACGGTTATCAGCTTGATTTTGGTGAATTTGTCCTAGTCTAGGATATGTTTTTATTTGTAACGGAAAAACAATACATATAAAAGAGATTATTAGGGGAAAATATGAAACCAACCATTCGTGTTTCAGTCCGTACCTTTGTAGAATTTTTACTGCGTAGCGGGGATATTGATTCCAGACGGGGAGCCGGAAGGGCAGATGCAATGCTGGAAGGAAGCCGCATTCATCGTAAAATCCAGCAGTCCAAAGGAGATGAATATCGTGCAGAAGTACCGCTTAAGATTATTTGTGAAGCGGATGAATATAATTTTTGCCTCGAGGGGCGGGCCGATGGTGTCATAACGGAAGATAGCGGTGTAACCATAGACGAAATCAAGGGAATCTATGGGGATCCGAACAAATTAAAAGAGCCTGTTTCAGTTCATCTGGGACAGGCTAAATGTTATGCCTATATTGTGATGATGCAACAGGAACTGGAGCGAATCGGCGTCCAAATTACATATTGTAACTTAGATGATATGGAAATGCGCATTTTTACGAAGCATTATGAAAAAGAAGAGTTATGCGCATGGTTTGACGGGCTTTTGAAAGAGTATCAGAAGTGGATTGATATGGAGCTTGCTTGGAAAAAAGTACGAAAGGAATCCATCAAGACTTTGGCGTTTCCATATGAATACCGCCCGGGACAAAATCAGCTGGTCAAGGATGTGTATCGCTCCATTGCCCGGGGAAAAACGTTGTTTATTCAGGCACCTACCGGTGTAGGAAAAACGATTTCCACAGTTTTTCCGGCAGTAAAAGCAGTGGGCGAAGATGTGGCAGATAAGATTTTTTACCTGACTGCAAAAAATATTACCCGAACAGCAGCGGCAGATGCTTTTTCTTTACTTTTGTCAAAGGGTTATCGGGGGAAAATCCTGACAATTACTGCAAAAGACAAGGTATGTCCGTTAGAAGAGCGCAAATGCAATCCGGAAGATTGTCCTTATGCAAAAGGATATTTTGACCGGGTTAATGATGCGGTGTATGAGTTTGTTCAAAGAGAGGGATTGTTCGACAGAGATGCACTGGTTGCGTTTGCGATGGAGAAAAATCTCTGCCCGTTTGAATTTTCTTTAGATGTATCCTTGTGGTGTGACGCAATTTTGTGTGACTATAATTACCTGTATGATCCGAATGTTTATCTGCGCAGGTTCTTTCAGGAAGGCATAAAAGGGGAATATATCTTTTTGGTAGATGAGGCACATAATCTGGTGGAACGCGGCCGTGAGATGTATAGCGCGGTGATATATAAAGATGATTTGTTGAGGATGAAAAATTACATTGAGCCTTTCAGTAAACGCATTGCCGGAAGCTTGAAACGCTGCAATACACTGATGTTGGAATATAAGCGTGAATGTATCACATATACGGTTCCGTCATCCATCGCACCGCTGATTCTGAGTTTTAACCGTTTAATGAGCGATATTGAAAACTATAATAAAGATCATCCGGAGTTTGCAGGTAGTGATGAGTGGGGGCAGTTTTATTTGGATTTGCGCCATTTTTTAAATATGTCGGAATTGATGGATGAAAGTTATACCGCCTATTTGCAACACGACGAAGAAGGACGGTTTTATGTAAAACTGTATTGCATGGACCCGGCGGGCGTTTTGACGGAAATGGCAGACCACGGAAAAAGCGTAATTTATTTTTCGGCAACGTTGTTGCCGATTAAGTATTATCGTGAGATGTTGACAACCCACGAGGAGCATTATGCTGTATATGCGGACTCAGCCTTTTTACCGCAGCAGAGCTTGATTGTTGCTGCGAATGATGTCAGCAGTAAATATACCAGAAGAAATCGCAGTGAATATGAGAAAATCGCAAGCTATATTGATAAAGTTGTTGCCGCGAAAAAGGGAAATTATATGGTCTTTTTTCCGTCCTATCAGTTTATGGAAGATGTGATGGACGTGTTTGTGGATGAATCGAAGTATTTAAAAACAGAAAGTGGCGATTCGCCGTTGTTGCAATATTCTTTGGAGCATTACACATTGCTTCCGCAAACAATGAATATGACAGAACTGGAAAAAGAAGCATTTTTGGAAGAATTCAAAGAAGACAGAGCGAACTCACTGGTGGGATGTTGTGTAATGGGAGGCGCTTTTTCAGAAGGCATTGATTTGACAAATGACCGATTAATCGGAACGATTATTGTAGGTACCGGTCTGGCGCAAATCAGCAATGAAAAAACCATTCTACAGAATTATTATGCAGAGATTGGAAAGAACGGATTTGACTATGCATATCGTTTCCCGGGAATGAACAAGGTCCTTCAGGCCGGCGGTCGCGTGATTCGTACCGTAAACGATAAGGGAGTAATTGTTTTACTGGATGAACGATTTAATCAGTGGGAATATAAAGATTTGTTTCCAAGAGAGTGGGCAGGACTGACAACTTGTCGTATTGATACAATTGAAGAAAAATTAAATCAATTTTGGAAAACACCCTAGAAAACTAGGGTGTTTTTTGTAAAGTGATAGTGATTTTTGCAGTTGTGGACTGCGTACTTTATTTCCGTGGTTGTGGACTGCATACTTTATTTCCGTGGTTGTGGATTGCATGCTTTATTTCGGCGAAGGCAGCGCATCTAAAAATGCTTTTACTACAGGCGAAGGCGGTAATAAGCTGGAGTAAACCGCTTCGATGTGACGTTTCGGAAGTTTTTCTTTTGTTTTGATTTTAAAAAGTGTAGAGTTTTTTTGTGGCACACAATAGCCCGGCACAAAAGCAATGCCCAAATCGATGCGAGCCAGGTCCAATAACAAATCGCTGCTTCCGGCCTCCAATTCCAAAGTAAGGTCTATGTGTTTTTCCATAAACAGATGGCGCAAAAATTCACCGGTGGTACTTTTCCGGTCCAATGTCATAATCGGATATTGTGGGAGTTCCACAAGAGAAATTTCCCGGTCTTTTAAATGTTGGTATGCTTTTCCGGCTATAAATTCATCTTGAAAACTTCCAATGGTTTTTAAGATGAATTCCGGACGCATATGGGAGTTTGGTGTGTTCACAATGATACAGTCAACTTCCCCCAACGAAAGAAGTTCTGCACAACGGAAAGATGTTTGGTTCGTGATTTTAACGGATACCTTAGGGTATTTTTTGTGAAAATCACTAAGGTATGGCAATAAGAAATAACGGCAAATGGTATCCGATGCACCAATATGAATGCTGCCGCTTTCCAAAGAATTGTTATGGGTTAAACGATGTTCGCCTTGTTGAATCAGGCGAATTGCAGGCTGCACATGCTCCAGTAACGTTTCACCCGCCGGTGTCAGCGTGATTTTTTTTGTGGTTCGTATAAAAAGAGGCATCCCGAGCTTTGTCTCAAGTGTTTTTACGGCTTGACTAACTGCAGACTGGGAAACATAGAGATTTTTTGCTGCCTCGGAAAAACTGCCGTTTCTGGCAACCTGCTCAAAAATTTTATAAAGTTCAATATTGATATCCATAAAGGCTCCTTTGTAAATTCGTGATTTGTAGATATTTTGTATTTGTTTTATAGATATTATAAAGCGAATGCCGGATGCGGTCAACAGGAATATTAGTTGCGCTTATAAATAAAATAAGATTTATTAACTTTCCTTATTCGCATGGATGGGGTATACTTGAAATATATGTGGGCTTGGGCTGGAAGATAGGGTTGAAATTGGAAAAATCCAAAAAAAATGGGTTAAACAAAAAAATCAAGTGTTATAAGCCCAACGCACCGGCGATGAGATAGTGGTTCGGCGAAGAAAGGGCACACCGGCGGGAATGGCTTGAACCGACGGAAATAAATCGGGCCGACAAGTACGGATATAGATAATACAGAAATATTTGTGTGAGGAAATTAATATAAAATCTTAAAAACAGGAGGTACTTATGAGCAACTTACGAAGAGTGTATGTTGAAAAAAAGGCTGATTTTGCAGTGGCTGCGAAATCCTTAGCAGCAGAAATTAAAGGTTATCTAGGAATAACCGGAGTTACCAATGTGCGAGTATTGATTCGGTATGACGTGGAGAATGTTACCCCAATGACATTTGAGCGTGCTCTTAAGACCGTTTTTTCCGAGCCTCCGGTAGATGATGTTTATTTGGAAACATTTCCAAATAAAGACGGAGCTGTATTTAGTGTGGAATTTTTGCCGGGCCAGTTTGACCAGAGAGCAGATTCTGCGGAGCAGTGCATTAAGCTTTTAGAGGAGGCTGAAAATCCTGTCATTCGTTGTGCTACAACGTATGTGATCGAAGGTCAGGTGTCTGCGGATGAATTAGCTAAAATCAAGGAGCACTGCATCAATGCGGTAGACTCCAGAGAGGCAGCAGAAGCAATTCCTGAAACTTTGGTAATGCAGTATGAAGAACCTGCAGATGTTATGATTTTTGACGGGTTTAAGGATATGGGAGCAGAAGAATTTGAAAAGTTATACAATTCTTTGGGATTGGCTATGACTTTCAAAGACTTTTTACATATCCAGAAGTACTTTAACGAGGAAGAAAAGCGCGATCCGTCCATGACAGAAATCCGCGTGCTTGATACCTACTGGTCTGACCATTGCCGTCACACAACCTTCTCCACAGAACTTAAAAATGTGGAATTTGAAGAGGGCTATTATAATGGTTTGATTACAGATACTTATAATGATTATTTGAACGTTCGCAAAGAGGTATTTGGCGAACGTAAAGATAAATATGTATGCTTGATGGATTTGGCGTTAATGGCGATGCGTAAGCTGAAAAAAGACGGCAAATTGCAGGACCAGGAAGAGTCTGATGAAATCAATGCTTGTAGTATCGTAGTACCTGTGGATGTAGATGGAGTGGAAGAAGAGTGGCTTATCAGTTTTAAAAATGAAACTCATAATCATCCGACAGAAATCGAACCGTTTGGCGGAGCTGCTACCTGTCTTGGCGGAGCTATCCGTGATCCATTGTCAGGCCGCTCCTATGTATATCAGGCAATGCGTGTGACCGGTGCGGCTGACCCGACACGTCCGATGGAAGAAACCTTAGCAGGTAAGCTTCCGCAGAAGAAAATCGTTCGTGAAGCAGCAGCCGGATATTCTTCTTATGGTAACCAGATTGGTCTTGCTACCGGTTATGTTAAAGAGATTTATCATCCGAATTACGTAGCGAAACGTATGGAAGTTGGTGCGGTAATGGGTGCTTCTCCGCGTCGTTGCGTAAAAAGATTAAATTCCGACCCGGGCGATATCATCGTATTATTAGGTGGCAGAACCGGACGTGACGGTTGTGGTGGTGCAACCGGTTCCTCTAAGAGCCATACCACAGAATCTTTAACTTCCTGCGGAGCAGAAGTTCAGAAGGGTAATGCACCGACTGAGAGAAAGATTCAGAGATTATTCAGACGAGAAGAAGTAGCTTCTTTAATTAAGAAATGTAACGACTTTGGTGCAGGCGGTGTATCTGTTGCCATCGGTGAATTGGCAGACGGATTACGAATCCAACTTGATAAGGTTCCGAAGAAATATGCAGGTCTTGACGGTACGGAAATTGCCATTTCCGAATCCCAGGAGCGTATGGCGGTTGTTTTAGATAAAAAGGATGTTGCGGCATTTTTGGCATACGCTGCAGAAGAAAATTTAGAAGCAGTAGAAGTGGCAGAAGTAACTGCAGATCCTCGCCTTGTACTTATTTGGAGAGGAAAAGAAATCGTAAATCTTTCCAGAGCATTTTTGGATACGAACGGTGCGCATCAGGAAACCAATGTATATGTGGAAATGCCGAAGGCAGAAGATAATTTCTTTAAGACTTGCTGCTGTGGTGGTCATGGACATGACTGCGGATGCGACGATCATCATCACGAAGAGCGCGGATGCGGTTGTGGCAAACACGAGCAGAAGCACGAAGAACATGGTTGCTGCTGTGGCGGTCAAGACGGAAAAGAATTTGATGTTAAGAAGACATGGCTTAATACATTAGGTGACTTAAATGTATGTTCCCAGAAGGGATTGGTAGAACGCTTTGACTCCTCTATCGGAGCGGGTACGGTACTTATGCCATATGGCGGACGTTATCAGTTGACAGAAACTCAGGCAATGGTTGCTAAGGTTCCTGTATTGAATGGAAAAACAGAAACCGTTACTATGATGAGTTATGGATTTTCACCGGATTTATCCAGTTGGAGTCCGTATCACGGAGCATATTATGCAGTGCTTGATTCGATCAGCCGTATTGTTGCGACCGGTGGTGATTATAAGAAGATTCGTTTTTCCTTCCAGGAATACTTCCGTCGTATGGGTGGAGAAGCTAGCAGATACAGTCAGCCGGTAGCGGCGTTATTGGGTGCTTACAGAGCCCAAATGGATTTTGGTTTGCCAAGCATCGGTGGTAAAGACTCTATGTCCGGAACTTTCCAGGATATAGATGTTCCGCCAACCTTGATTTCTTTTGCGGTAGATGTGGCAAAAGTGGGCGATATCATTTCTCCGGAATTAAAGAAGGCCGGAAATAAATTAGTGATGTTTAAGATGGACAAGGATGAATTTGATATGCCGGTAGCAGAATCTGCGAAGGCAGTATATGAATTGATTCGTTCCTTGATTCAGAAGAAAGCAATCGTTTCCTGTTATGCTCTTGATGCGTACGGATTATGTGCGGCATTAAGCAAGATGGCTTTCGGTAATAAATTAGGTGTTACTTTAGAGAAAGTGTGCAAATCTGACGTGTTTGGCGTAGGATTTGGCAAATTTGTTGCAGAAGTTCCGGCAGATATGATGGCAGAAGTAGAAGCAGCTGTTGCACAGTTGGGCGCAGCTTCTGACAAGATGTTTAAGGTAATCGGTCATATAAATGATACTCAGACCTTTGAATACAAGGGTGCAGTGATCACTATGGATGAGGCACTTAAAGCATGGGATGCAACCTTAGAACCGATTTTCCCAAGCAGAGCAACTACAGACAAGACCTTGGTCAACAGCTCGGTATATGATACAAAGGACATCTATGTGTGCAAGAACAAAGTAGCGGTTCCAAAGGTATTTATCCCGGTATTTCCTGGAACCAACTGTGAATTCGACTCTATGAAAGCATTCAAGGCAGCAGGAGCAGATACCAGCATTCAGGTATTGAGAAATGCATCTGCATCTGACATTCGCGAATCAGTAGAGTTATTTAGAAAAGAAATTGCACAGGCACAGATTGTAATGCTTCCGGGCGGATTTAGTGCCGGCGATGAACCGGACGGAAGTGCAAAATTCTTTGCAACCGCATTCCGCAACGAAGTATTGAAAGAAGAAATGCATAAATTGTTAAACGAACGTGACGGTTTAGTACTTGGTATCTGTAATGGTTTCCAGGCGTTAATTAAGTTGGGCTTGGTTCCATACGGACAGATTCACACACAGGAATCCGATTCTCCAACCTTAACTTACAACACCATCGGGCGCCACGTATCCAAGGTCGTTTATACAAAAGTTGTTTCCAACAAGTCTCCATGGCTTGCTTGTGCAGAACTTGGAAAGACATACGCAATTCCTGCATCCCACGGTGAAGGACGTTTTGTTGCAAATGATGAATGGTTACAGAAACTTTTTTCAAACGGACAGGTAGCTACCCAGTACGTAGACGAAGCAGGAAACCCAACCATGGATGAAGAATGGAATGTAAACGGTTCTTATATGGCAATTGAAGGTATTACCAGCCCGGACGGAAGAGTTTTCGGAAAGATGGCCCATGCAGAACGTCGTGGCGATGGCATCGCAATGAACATTGTTGGCGATCAGGATATGCACATCTTTGAAGCCGGTGTGAAATACTTTAAGTAAAAAGATGAAATATCACCTGTGCCCTGTAATTGGTGCAGGTGATTTTTTTTGGAAAAGAGCTTATAGTGGCAGCGGATGTGGCTCAAATCTATGCAGAAAAAAGAATGTTAAAATTTTTAAAAAAGATACTTGACGAATATAAAATCTGATAGTATAATAGACAAGTCAGTTGCGGAAAGCAACTTGTCAAAATGGGATCATAGCTCAGCTGGGAGAGCATCTGCCTTACAAGCAGAGGGTCATAGGTTCGAGCCCTATTGGTCCCATTACCCGAGAGGGACAACTGAATATGGCGGAATAGCTCAGTTGGCTAGAGCACACGGTTCATACCCGTGGTGTCGGCGGTTCAAATCCGTCTTCCGCTACTAAAAAGAGTCTGTAAGCATTTGTTTACAGACTTTTTAATTTTACTATTGGCAAACAGACTTTAATGTGTTTAAATTCTATTTATCTAAGGTCATTCGACTAAATTTTCCATTTTTACGTTTATCAATTATTATAAGGGAGGGAAGAGTTACGAAAAAAGAGGAAATTATTGCGATTGAAAAACAACTTCAGGAAATTAATACAATGTTAGAAAATTTGCCTGTTGGTAAATTACTATGTGCAAAAAACGGCAAATACTTCAAATGGTTCGTCGTAAGTAACAAGAAGAAAGTTTATATACCCAAAGAGGAACGACAATTTGCAGAAGAGCTTGCGTATAGGAGATATTTAGAGGAATTGCAGCTGGATTTGAAAGACGATTTAAAGTTGATGAAATTAACAGAGAAGAGTACGGAAAGAAAATATCGTCATATTAAATTATTGGAAAAGCCGGGATTCATGGATTTGCTGCAAGAAAAAATAGGACTTGACAGTGAACTGAAACAATGGCAAGAAGCGGATTATAATAGTAATCCTTATTATAGTGAGGAATTGAAGATAAAAGTTCATGAAGGACTTTATGTGCGATCGAAATCCGAATCAATGATTGCAATGATGTTAATACGTTACCAAATTCCTTTTCGATATGAATGCGAACTAAGAATAGCGAATAAAGTCTTATACCCTGATTTTACAATTTTACATCCGAAAACAAAGAAAATCGTTTATTGGGAGCATCTAGGTATGACGGATAATTATAAATACTGTCGGGATAATTATGGTAAACTGTTGGATTATTTTGCGGAAGATATTTGGTTTGGAGATAACCTCATTTTAACGAGTGAAACGCGGAGGAATCCGTTAGATTACGAAACAATTGAGCATCGTATTAAGGAATTTTTTCTATGAACTCGTGAAAAGTGGATGATAGGAAGTCGTATCTTAGACGCTTGGGCATATAGAAGTGAAAAAAATCGGTTGGCTGGGCATATAGAAGTGAAAAGGATTTCGGGTGGCTGGGCATATAGAAGTGAAAAAAATTATATGCCCAATTTATGCTCGAAAATAAGCAAAAATATTGTGAAATTGGGCCTATAGAGAAGGCATTTTACATATGCCCGGGTTTTCAGGTGAAAGTGAGGGCATATACAAAATTCAAAGTGTATGTGCCCAAATTCACAGGAAATAGGACTGAAATTCTCGTGAATTCGGGCTTTTTCCAAGCCATGCGTTCTATGTGCCCAATGAAAGGGGCGCATGTGGGTTCGTTTAAGAACAAGGGATGTTTGAAATCCAAGTAAGAGTACAGTTTTGACGAGTATTAAAGGCCGGGCAAACATATGGAGCAATCTTGTAATTCGGGGATAATTTAAACTAAAACGTCTTCCATTTTTGTTGTATCAGTGCTATAATGTGGTGTATATGTGAAAGATTGGGTTTTTGTGCCCTTTTTTAGAAAAATGGAGGATTTTATATGCGAATCGGAACCGGATATGATGTACATCGCTTAGTGCCGGAGCGCCCATTGATCTTAGGAGGAGTGAATATTCCCCATACGTTGGGATTGCTTGGTCATTCGGATGCAGATGTGTTGCTTCACGCGATTATGGATGCCATGCTTGGGGCTGCAGGACTTGGTGATATAGGAAAACATTTCCCGGATACAGATGAAAAATATAAAGGAGCTTCCAGCTTAAAACTGTTGGAAGAAGTTGGAAAGAAACTGCAGGAAAAAGGCTATGTGGTAGAAAACATTGATTCTACGATTATTGCCCAAAAACCAAAGCTTCGTCCGTACATTGACGAGATGGAGAAAAATATTGCTGAGACATTGGGCATTGATGTTGACCGTATTAATGTGAAGGCAACCACAGAAGAGCGTTTGGGCTTTACCGGAAATGAAGAAGGTATTTCCAGTCAGGCAGTGTGTTGTATTTCTTCTTTCTACGAAGCAAGCGTTGTGGCGTATGACAGTGAAGATAAATGTAGTCGCTGTAGCGGATGTCATAAAGAATAGTTTTTTATGACACTATTAGGAAAATGAAACAAAATCTAGGAGAACATCATGGAAAACAAATTTCGATTTTATAATACATTATCAAGAGAAGTAGAAACTTTCGTGCCGAATGTGGAAGGCAAGGTAAGTATGTATACCTGCGGACCAACCGTTTATCATTTTGCACACATTGGAAATCTTCGTACCTATATTATGGAAGATATTTTGGAAAAAGCATTACGCTATGTAGGCTATGACGTGACACGTGTTATGAACATCACTGACGTTGGTCATTTGGCATCGGATGCAGATACCGGCGAAGACAAGATGCTAAAAGGTGCAAAAAGAGAAAACAAAACCGTTATGGAAATTGCACAGTACTATACAGATGCATTTTTTGCAGATTGTGTGAAGTTAAATATCAAGCGCCCGGAAATCGTTGAACCTGCAACAAACTGTATCGACGAATTTATCCATATGGTTTCTGTACTTTTGGAAAAAGATTATGCATATGTAGCCGGTGGAAATGTATATTTTGACACCAGTAAATTGGATGATTATTATGTATTTTCTTCCGGTATTGAAAAAGAACAGCTTCAGACCGGTGTTCGCGAGGACGTAACCGAAGATACAAATAAGAAGAATAAAAATGACTTTGTTTTATGGTTTACGAAGTCAAAATTTGAAGATCAGGCATTAAAATGGGATAGTCCATGGGGTGTGGGATATCCGGGATGGCATATTGAGTGCTCCTGCATCAGTATGAAGCACCTTGGTGAATATATGGATATTCATTGCGGTGGTGTAGATAACATCTTCCCGCATCACACAAATGAAATCGCACAGTCAGAAGCGTATGTGGGTCATAAATGGTGTAATTATTGGTTCCACAGCAACCACTTAAATGACCAGTCCGGAAAAATGAGCAAGTCCAAGGGCGAATTTTTGACCGTTTCCCTTATTGAATCCAAGGGATATAATCCGCTTGCATACCGCTTGTTCTGCTTACAGTCTCATTACAGAAAACCATTGGTATTTTCTTATGAAAACTTAGATAACGCCACCGTTGCTTACAATAAATTGGTAAAGAGAATTTCTGAATTAAAAGCAGAAGGTGAAGCAGATGGTATTGCATTTGCTCAGTACAGAGAAAAATTTGCAGATGCCATTTCCAACGATGTAAATACGTCCATGGCAATCACTGTTGTTTACGATATGCTGAAAGCAGATATTAGTGATGCAACAAAACTTGCCTTGGTTGCAGACTATGATACGGTATTATCTTTGGGATTGATAGAAGCAGCACAGAAATTGCGTGACGAAGCGGGAACAGCCAATGCGACAGTTGATGCAGAGTTAGAAGCGTTCATCCTTGCAAAAATCGAGGAACGTAAAGAAGCAAAGAAGGCAAAAGATTTTGCAAAAGCAGATGCAATTCGTGAAGAATTGTTGGCAAAGGGCGTTGCAATCAAAGATACCCGTGAAGGCGTGGTTTGGGAATTGGTGTAAAACCAAGAGTTTGATGCGTAAAAGCGCAGGAGTGTATACATGGAAAAAGGTATCAACCAGTATATTTTAGAGCATTTTCAAATACAGGAACAAGACATCAAAAGCTATTCTCCCTTAACATTAGCGTTTATTGGAGATGGTGCATTTGACTTGATTATTCGTTCCATCGTTGTGGGAAAGGGTAACACCAGTGCGAATCAATTACATCGACAGACCAGTAGGATAGTAAAGGCAGCAGCCCAGTCAGAGATGATTGAAAAAATCCTGCCGTATCTTACAGCGGACGAAGAAGCCGTATATAAGCGCGGACGCAATGCAAAGTCCGGTACGATGGCAAAAAATGCGACAATGGTAGAATATCGCAGGGCAACAGGATTTGAAGCCTTGATGGGATATTTGTATTTGAAAAATGAGTTTTCCCGTATGATAGAGCTTATCAAAATCGGGATGGAGGAGCAGTAAATGAAACAAAATGAACAATATATTGAAGGAAGAAATGCCGTAATTGAAGCAATTCGTGCAGGAAAAACCATTGACAAGCTCTATGTATTAGATGGTTGTCCGGACGGACCGGTGCGAACCATTGTCAGAGAAGCAAGAAAAACCGATGCAATTATTAATTTCGTAGAAAAAGACCGTTTGGACCAGCTTTCCCAGACCGGACATCATCAGGGTGTGATTGCTGTTAGTGCGGCGTATGATTATGCAGAATTGGATGACATTTTTGCATTGGCAGAGAAAAAAGGCGAACCGCCATTTATTTTCCTTTTGGACGAAATCGAAGATCCGCATAACTTGGGTGCAATTATCCGTACGGCAAATCAGGCAGGTGCTCACGGAGTAATCATTCCAAAGCGCAGAGCCGTAGGACTTACTGCAACAGTAGCAAGAACCAGTGCCGGTGCGATTAATTATACTCCTGTAGTAAAAGTTACCAACTTAACCAAGACTATTCAGGAATTAAAAGAACGCGGAATCTGGTTTGTTTGTGCAGATATGGACGGACAGTGCATGTATGATTTAAATTTAACAGGCCCGATTGGTATGGTTATCGGAAATGAAGGGGAAGGTGTATCGAAATTGGTTAAGGAAAATTGTGATTTCGTGGCATCTATTCCGATGAAAGGTGATATTGATTCCTTGAATGCATCTGTTGCGACAGGCGTTTTGGCATATGAAATTGTACGTCAGCGTATGCAGAAGAAATAGATCTTAGATTGCCTAAGTATTTGACGCAAGCAGAAATAAGAGCAAAAAGGAAGGAATATATGAAAGATTTTTCAACCTATACAGATGAGCAACTTGTGCTTTTAGGGCGCGAGGGCAATCATCAGGCAATGGATGAGGTTATTAACCGTTACAAATCCATCGTAAGAAAAAAGGCAAACACGCTTTTTTTAGCCGGAGCAGATTCAGATGATTTGCTGCAGGAAGGTATGATCGGGCTGTATCAGGCATACAGAGATTTCGATCCTGAGAAAAAAGCGGCGTTTAAGACGTTTGCGGGTATTTGTATTTCCGGACAAATGCATAAGGCAATTGAAGCTGCAGGAAGGGACAAGCACCTTCCGTTAAATAAATATGTTTCCCTTTTTTCAGAGGAAGCTGAAGGTAGCGAAGAAAATATGGCGGCCCGGTTTGATGCAGAAAATGGTAACGATCCGGAAGAACTGTACATTGATAGGGAAAATGTAAAAGCTTTGGTTGAACGTATTAAGAAAATTTTGAGTCCGCTGGAATGGGAAGTGTTTTTTCGCTATGTAAACGGTTTGACCATTCGTCAGATTGCAGAGGAATTAGGAAAAAATGAGAAGGCAATAGGAAATGCCAGGGACCGTATCCGGACAAAGATTACCAAGGAAATCAACGGATAGAATAAAGGATATAACTTGAAAAATGCTAAGCGTTTTTGGGTTAATCATATATGACCGGAATTTCGAAAGGAATTTTGGTTATCCAGTATAAACAAAATATGTTTCAATAAAAAGGAGAAAAATTATGCAGATTTTAGTAATCAACTGTGGTAGCTCTTCATTAAAATTCCAGTTAATTAATGCAGAGACAGAAAACGTAAAAGCATCCGGTTTATGCGAAAGAATCGGCATTGACGGAAGATTGGTATATCAGCCGGCAGGATGCGACAAGATTAGCACAGATGTTGCTATGCCTGACCACAAGGCAGCAATCAAATTAGTTATCGATGCTTTGACAAATCCGGAAAACGGAGTTGTGAAGTCTTTATCCGAAATTGATGCAGTAGGCCATCGTGTGGTTCACGGCGGAGAAAAGTTCGCAGGTTCTGTTGTAATCACAGACGAAGTAATCAAAGTATTAGAAGAGTGTACAGATTTGGCACCACTTCACAATCCTGCAAACATTACAGGTATTTTAGCAGCTCAGGAATTAATGCCGGGCGTACCAATGGTTGGTGTATTTGATACCGCTTTCCATCAGACCATGCCTGCAAAAGCTTTCACATACGGTGTTCCTCATGAGTACTATGACAAATATGCAGTAAGAAGATACGGTTTCCACGGAACTTCTCACGCATATGTTTCAGCAAGAGCAGCAGAATTGGCAGGTAAGCCATATGATCAGTGTAAGACAATCGTTTGCCACTTAGGTAACGGAAGCTCTATCTGTGCAGTTGAAAACGGAAAATCTGTTGATACATCCATGGGACTTACTCCATTGGAAGGTTTATTAATGGGAACACGTTCCGGTGATATCGATGCAGGTGCTTTAGAGTACATCATGAAAAAAGAAGGCATCGAATTCAAAGAAATGATGAACATCTTAAACAAGAAATCCGGTTTACTTGGTGTATCCGGCGTTTCTTCTGACTCCAGAGACGTTATGGCAGCAGCGGCTGAAGGAAACAAAAATGCAGCATTAGCAATTGAAAACTTCAACTACCGCGTTGCTAAATATGTTGGTGCTTACGCAGCAGCTATGAATGGTGTTGATGTTATTGCATTTACCGCAGGTATCGGCGAAAACGCTATCGACACAAGAGTAGACATCTGCAAATACTTTGAATACCTTGGAATTAAGATTGACTTAGAAAAGAATAACGTTCGTGGTAAAGAAGTAGAAATCTCTACTCCGGATTCCAAAGTTAAAGTATTTATCATTCCAACAAACGAAGAATTAAAGATTGCAAGAGAAACTGTTGCTTTAGTTAAATAATTTATCAGATGAAATCGGGGCATGCATTTGTGCATGCCCTGTTTTTTTATGCCCTGCCATCGTTTAATATGTCCGGCCCATGGGTTGGGTCAAGGCTAATGCGTTGTGTGTTACAGACCCAATCGGCGAGCATATGTTAAGATGCAGGTGGTGTGGTTGGGGCATAGTAAAAAAGGCTTCTGCCGAGACCCGAAAAAAACTCTTTTTAGTATGGAATTTGTGGAGATTGGGTCTTGGCAGAAGAGAGTTATAGTGCAGACCCGGAGTTTCGACGGATTGGTGGGTCTTGGGCGATTTTCGAGACGCATAGACCCGAAGTGACGAAAAAAGACGGAAGAATGCTTGTTTTTTGGGTCTGCGATGAGACAAGTTGGCTATAGACCCAACCACGGAAATTAATAAAGCCTGAAGGATAAAGAGACTAGGAAAATCAACAAAAACGCGGATGTTAAAGGAATCACGGAAACCAATAGAAGCTTGGAAATTAGAATAACAGCCGCTGCTGAAGATGTCTACCAAGGAAACATTCGCATTATATGGTCACACGAGTGAAGCAAAAAGAGAGAAAATCTTAAAAGTTTATAAAGTGCTGATGATGACTTTACTTAAAAAGAAAATTATGATTCAATTAATATATCATTCAAATGGGATATCCAAAATGGATTCAAATTTAATAGGGGGAGAGTTATATGTATGAAAAAATGGTGCAAGAAAGACAACGAATCGCACGGAAAATTGAAGAGTTGCAGCGTAAAATTCGTTCATACCCGGAAGGCAAATTGATTTGTGCCGGAAATGGCAAGTATGTAAAATGGTATATTAGCTACGGAAACAATCGCACATACATCAAGAAAAAGGACCGAACCCTGGCAGAGAAAATGGCTGCTAAAAAATATTTAACAGCAGTGTTGATAGAATTAGATGCAGAAAAAAAGGCGATTGAGAGTTATCTTAAACATCACAGGACGGAAACAAGTCATTTGTTGGAGACGCCGGGATACCAGGAATTGCTTGTACCATTTTTTAAAAGCTTTGAGCAAAGCGCATGGGAGTGGATGAATGAACCGTATGAGAAAAATGAAGCTTTTCCGACAGCACTTATTCACCAGACAGTTGTTGGAATTAAAGTAAGATCCAAGTCAGAGTCGATGATTGTTAAAGTGTTGGCTGAACATGGAATAGCATTTCGCTATGAATGGCGATTGGATTTTGGCGAAGGATTGGCCTATCCTGATTTTACGATTATGCATCCGGTAACAGGGAAGCTTTATTATTGGGAACATTTTGGGATGATGAACAAACGTGAATATAGGAATCGGGCAGTAAATAAGATTCAAAATTATTCTTACAACGGAATTATTCCCGGCATACAGCTCATCATGACTTTTGAAACGGAGGATGACCCTTTGACATATGAAAAGATTGAATGGATTATAAAAATGTATTTTGAGTAAGCATTGAAAAAAGCGTTAGAAATCTTATGAAAGGAAATCTTATGAAAAAGATACTTATTACTGTGGCATTATTAATGCTCGCATCAACATTATTTGGGTGTAAAAAAGATAAAAACTATGAATTAAATGTAGAGTACACAAAAGGGCCGGTTTCCTTTAAAGAAGTTTATGGAATCGGCAGATACAACAACTCCAAAGATTTGGGGACGATTGCTAATGCAGAGCATATTACATACTATTTTGCATCTGAATTGACCGATGCACAGATAGAAGAATACGTAAAAGAGACGAATCAGCTAATCCATCAGATGGAAGAGGAATTGGAAATAAAGGGGAAGAAATACGACATTTATGTATGTAATGTTGACTACGTAACAACAGTAGATGAAAAAACGCTATATACAACATATTCCGACTTTGGAACCGTAGAACATGTTCGAGGAATCGCACAATTACTTTGCGGAAACGAAGTGAATTATGGTTTGCTGTATGGGTATGCAGCCTCTTTTGCAAAAGAATATGATTTTAATATAAAAACAGACGGGTTGGCGGAGGCACTTAAACTTCGCGAAACCAATCCTGAGTACCTGGATATGAATTATGCCTGCTTTAATGAGCACTATGCGGAGCCGGAAAATATTGAAAAATTACAGGTCATCGCCGCAAATTATTATGCATATTTACAGGCGAATAAGAAGACAGAAATTGTAAAAGACTTTTCGGATGAGAAGCATAGGGAATACTTCAATCAGTTCCTGGCAGCCAATGGCAAGGAGGCATATGACAACTCCGATATGGAGGGAATCGCCATCTACGCCGGAGGAAACGGTGCGGAACTTATTTGGAAAGACAATGTGGGCTTGTATTATTTAGAAGAGGGATTTGAACCGAATTATTTACATGGTTATTTTGAAGAAGACCCGTTTAATAGTGGGTATGAAAATTTTCGTAAGTTAATACTGGATTATCAGGTGCAGCGACAATTTTTGAAGGACGAATTTGCAGAGTATAATGTTAATATTGAACCGGTAAAAATAATCTTCACAAAGGGTGGTAATTATGCTATAGGGGGCTCCGGGAAGGCTGATACATATGATGATACCATTTTGGTGCATACGCCAATGAATGTTCAACAGCACTATGTCAATAAAATGCTTTTCCAAGAGGGAAAAAGTGCGGGTTGGGTATTGAGCGCGGTACGAACATATTATGTATACTATCCGGGGGCTGAGGATGCCAACTTTTTTGTGAAATGGTTTCAGGAGTCCGTACAAGAAGTGAGAGAAAATCCGGAAGTTGATATAGTAGAGTATGAATTGATAACACAAATAGAAGAACAGCTTGGACATCCGTTAGATCTTTCCGTGCGTAATGATTGTATTTATTACTATGGAGCCTTGGCGGTACAGGGAGGATTAGCATACATGCCAATTAACGGAGAAGCTTCTTTTGAACAGGTTTCTTTCGTGAGTTACCTGATGTTTCTTGTGGGAGAAGAAAATGCAATATCTGCAATCTTAAAAGACGATGCAGAAGATACCTTTGGAAAAAGTTGGGAAGAATTGCAAGATGATTGGCTGAATTATATCGAAACCACTTTTTCGTGGATGATAGAATAAGAGCAGAATAAGAACGAAATAAAAAGAAAAAGCAAAAACTGCCTTTCGTTTGGACTTGATGAAAGTTAAAACGTCAGGCAGTTATTTGTTTTGTGAAAAATAAGCAAATAAATCATAACCATAATTAAGAAACGATATTACTTGGCAGGGACAGATTCCGCATCCGCCAGGGTTTTTCGCAACTGTCTTCGAACGCGATTAATATGTCGTTCAAAATCACCGTTATTGATGAGCTCTGCCAGTACGTATTGCATAAAAGTCGGAACGGTACAGGAGTAAAAGCCCAGTTTATCTTCAAAAAATCCGATGAGAGATTTTGGAAGAACCATGTATGCGATTCGTAAGGAAGGCGAAATGGTTTGGGAAAATGAGTTCAAATAAATAACATTTTCCGGAGAGAGTGAAAAAAGTGTTTCCGCAGGTTTGGTGGAAACGGAAAACTCGGACTCAAAATCATCTTCGATGATATAGCGGTTATTTTGAGAGGCCCAACGGATATACTCGTGGCGCTTGGAAGCGGATGCGGTAACGCCGCTGGGATAACTGCGGAAAGGCGTTGTATGCAAAATATCGGCTTTTGTTTTTTCTAAAGCGTTGCTGTCTATGCCGGTGTTAACTAAAGGAAGTGATTCAAAAGTAACATCCGCTGACTCGTACACTTGTTGGATTTTTTTGTACGAAGGCGATTCGATGGCATAAATATGTTGTCTTCCGAACAATTCTACAATTAAAGTATATAGGTATTCTGAACCGGAGCCGATAACAATCTGGTTGCTGTCCACCTGAATGCCGCGGTTTCTTGCAAGATACTGACGTATGGCCAATATCAGATGCTGACATCCCGAATTTGGTGAGCGCTCAAAAAGAGAGTCGCCATTTTCTGCCAGGACCTTGCGCATCGTTCTGCTAAGTACCGAAAGAGGAAAGTCAAGATGGTTATGTGTAGAGGAACTCAAAGGTAAAGCGTGGGCAATAGGAGTAGCCACGGAGGCAAACCCATCACTGTTTTGAAAAACAACAATGTAGCCAACGCGCTCTTTGGATTCGACGTATCCCTCGTCACAAAGGAGAGCATAAGCGTGCTCAATGGTAATGACACTAACGCCTGTTTCTTCTGCAAGATGACGCTTGGAAGGGAGTTTTGCGCCAAAAGGATAATTCCCGGCAACGATATCATCCCTGATTTGTGTGTAAATTTGTAGGTAAACGGGTCTTTGTTCCGGATTGATTACATACTTCATCTGGTTATATAAAATTCTCCTTAATTGGTAGTTGTTGTATGTTCAGAATAATCATATACTTTTTTTATGCGAAAGTAAAGGAGAAAAAATTATGCAAAAGAGAACGAAAAAAGTGGTTATGGGGGCATTGTTTGCGGCGCTTGTCTGTGTGGCAACAATGATTATCAAAATTCCGTCACCATTGAAAGGATATATGAATTTAGGAGACTGTGTTGTGCTGATTGCAGGCTGGATGCTTTCGCCAATGTATGGTTTTTTTGCGGCAGGCATTGGCTCGGCCTTGGCAGATGTTTTTTCGGGTTACGTTTTTTATGCACCTGTAACTTTTCTAGTGAAAGGTTTGATGGCTTTGGTAGCATATGGCTTATACATGGTGTTGCATAAAGGATTAAAAAATCTGCCGTCCAGGATTATCAGCGGATTCGTGGCTGAAGTGTTTATGGTGGGAGGATATTACTTGTTTGAGGGCTTCTTATATGGATTTGTACCGGCATTGGTAAACATTCCGACCAATGCAGTTCAAGGGATTGCAGGTCTCATCCTTGGGGTGGCACTGATGAAGGTCTTTGAAAAGAGCAAGATCGGTTTCGAATAAGGGGAGTTTCGTGAGGACAGCCAATTTAAGAAAACGGATAACCTGAAAGAATGGATAATTCAGGAGAATAGCTGATAAAAATAAAATTTATGAAATAGAGGAAAATAAAAAGGCCGAAAAGCATAGGTTTATAAAAACCAGTGTTTTTCGGCTGTTTTTTGCAAAAAAATAAAGCTGCTAACGGGAATCGGACCCGTGACCTCCGCACTACCAATGCGACGCTCTACCGACTGAGCCATAGCAGCTTGTTGATGATGTCAACGTGAATAATATACTATAAACAAGGATTATTGTCAAGAAAATTGTCTTTTTTTTATAAAATTAAAAAAAGGCTTTTCTTTCGGGGAAAACTCGGTTATATTCATTATAGGAGATTTTGTCGAAAGATAGGTGAATGCGATGAAATATGTATTATTTAACCCACTTGCGAATAATAAAAAGGGAGAACTGGGCGCCAGAGCATTGGAGACGCAGATTCCAGCAGAGGAATTAAGCTATGTTGATATCACTACTTTAGATAGTGTGCGTGAATTTGTTTCCGGTTTAAAAGAGTGCGATGATGTTATTCTGGCGGGAGGCGATGGAACGATCAACCAGTTTGCTAATGAATTGAATAATATTGATGCGAAATGTGGTATCTATTTTTTCCCTTGTGGAAGCGGAAATGATT
This sequence comes from Lachnospiraceae bacterium, assembly GCA_045593085.1. Lineage (GTDB taxonomy): Bacteria > Bacillota > Clostridia > Lachnospirales > Lachnospiraceae > XBB1006. Next base: position 31,555 of record JAZNWA010000027.1, read on the forward strand.
TCGTGCGTGACATCAAAGGACGTGCATCCACAGAAGTTGTTGATATTAGAGCATACATTCAGAATTTGCCGGTTGCACACATTAAAGGGAAAGAATATCATTTTTTAAACAATGTGGCTTTTGGCCTCGATGGATATTGTTGCGAAAAGGCAGATGAACATCGATTGAAATCGGATAAAAAAGTGAACTATACTGCGATTGCGTTAAAGGGTGTAGCTTATGACTATAAACCGAAAAAGGGCCGCATAATTGTGGATGGTGTGGTGAAGGAATATAAAAAAATCTGGATGGCACCAACGATGAAGGGCCGTTTTATGGGCGGCGGTATGCAGATTGCACCGATGCAGGACCGTAATAACCAAGACAAATCACTGACCTTGTGTGTGTTGCATGATTGTACCCGTTTACAGATTTTAATTGTTTTCTTAAATGTATTTAAGGGGACTCATACCAAATTTACGAAGATGATAGATTTCATCACAGTGCATGATGAAGTGACTGTAGAGTATGAGACGAATGATGCTGTTCAGATTGATGGGGAAACAATCAAAGATGTAAAAAGCTATACGGTAAAAGTTCAGTAAAAAAGTGCTTGCATTTTTTTTCTGAATCAGTTATACTTTTCAAGTACGCTAGTTGTACGAAATGCCGGCGTGTCGGAATGGCAGACGAGGCAGACTCAAAATCTGTTGTTGGCAACAACGTGCGGGTTCAAGTCCCGCTGCCGGCAGTAACTCCCTTGAGAAATCAAGGGAGTTTTTTTGTTGCGCGGTTACACAAAAAGAATGCGATAAGGGTTTTAAGAAAACCTCTATCGCATTTATTTTTTTGGATATTCATTTTTTATATCACTTGCTCCAGTTATATAGTCCATAGATACATCATAGAATTTGGCAAGTTTCATAATATTATCTATTGGAATACGCGTTTTTCCACTTTCATAATCGGCATAGGTACGTTGTCCTATATTCAGTAAGTCAGCAATTTTTTGCTGCGTCAATTGACTATCTTCTCTTATTTCTCGTATACGTTCATTGTAAATCATACATGCACCTCTTAAAATAGTATAAATAAAGTTTATAGAAATATTGACTTTTAGAGTTATAAACTCTAAAATATGATTAACAACAAATGAGAAAGGAGATAAGAAGTATGGAGTTTATGGGGACTAAACAAGCTGCTGAAAAGTGGGGGTATTCACAAAGCATTATTTCTAATTGGTGCAGGAATGGAAAAATCAAGAATGCTGAGCAAGATAAAAAAGGTAGCCCGTGGAGAATTCCTATAAATGCAGAGTGTCCTAGAAAAATTAAAAAATAATTAAATATGAGGTGAAAAAATGAAAAAAAGATTAACTAAACTATTATTAGTTTTTTTCTGTATGTGTTTTTGGTTATGTGGAGGATGTAATAATATATCTAATAATGAGACTGATAACACTCCTATAGAGTTAACGGTTGATAATATTGAAGAGTATGTTATCATTGAGTTTACATTACGAGATTTTAATGAAAGCAAAACTCAAAGGTATAGCAATGCTTACTATTATCATTATGAGTATGATATTGAAGTTGTTGTGCGTCCACGACAGGGATATTATTTTGAGAACGTTGACCTTGAGATTGATTTTGAAACAATAGGAAAGGATTATGATACAAGCTCTTTCGGTTTTCAACGTAAGCCTGGACCATATGTAGTTAGTCTAGATTATAATGGAAATGGTAGTTACGTGGGAATGCATTCTTATAATTATTCAGAAAGAAGGCATGACAGATCCTTCTTTTATGTTGAGGAATTCACTGTCAAGAGTGTTACTGGAAGTGTATACAAATCTAATCCAAATAATTGAGAATCAGGGAAACCAGAATAAAGTCTTTACTAGAATATGTAGGAGAAAATGTTGTTGCGATAAATGTGAGATAAAAAATTCTTTCCTTCCTAGATATACAGGAAGGGGTCTTTTATTGTATATCTATATATAAAGCCACTTGCTATACGGGGCGTAGTGGTCTATTCTATGCAGAAGGTGATGCACAGCCCTAAAATGAGCGAGTTAACAGAGGACTAGGAAATTGATATAACAGAATAAATGATTTTGGAAAAGAGATAAGAAAATAAGTAACTTCACATACAGTGGGATTAGATGTTGAGCTTGGTCACACGACAAGTAAAAAATCGAACAAATTCTTAAATAATTATAAATTCAACTAGATATGTTGACTTTCATTTTGTTCCTACATATACTGAGAATGAGCAAAGGCTCATTAAGTGCTTCACTACTTTGGAAGTGAACCTTAATTCAGACATTGCTTTGTACGAACAATGTTAATATTTGGGCTGACCGAAAGGTCCTGGTCCACCGTCGGGCGGGGATTTACCCCGCCATTTTTATACAAAAGTATAGGGAGAGTTATGAAAGAAAAAATATTGAGTATATTTGTGGATGAGTCCGGTGATTTTGGACAATATCATCCATTCTCGCCAAATTATTATGTGGTAATGGTTTTGCATAGACAGGCAGTTAATATATCAAAGAATATAAATGCTTTAGAAACACAAGTTGCTAATTGGGGATATCCGAAGCATGCCATACACACAGGACCTTTAATAAGACGTGAAGGTATATATAAAAATGATTTGCGAAAGAATCGAAAAGCGCTTTTTAATGCATTGTATCATTTTGTTCGATTGCTTGATATACATTATATTTGTCCGATGATTAATCAAGGTGATTGCGAAGAGAAAACGAAACTTGCATACACAGACAAGCTTACGAAGGAGATTGCCAATCAGTTACAAGATAATTATGAATATTTCCACGGATTTGATAAGATTATTGTGTATTACGATTATGGCCAGATAGAACTTGCAAAGATATTGATTTCTGTATTTAACACAAGATTTTCGAATGTGGAATTTAGGAAGATTGAAACTAATCAGTATAAATTATCTCAGGCGGCAGATTTGATTTGCACAGTTGAAGCAATTGCACATAAAACTGTTTTATCTAAATCAGAAACGGAGTTTTTTCATTCCAAGAATGCTTTTGAAAAGAATATTTATAAGAATATTGGTAAGAAGAAATTTTAGTCCATCCCTCACTACTTTCCGCGCTAATCATAGAGATAAAATCTGCATATAGATTAAAAGAATACCACAGAAAGCGAATACAATATATGAAACAAAAATTATTAAAGCTAATACCAACCCTATGGATTCCAATGGTTTTTGTCGTGATGACGTTCTATATGGATAATGCATACTTTAATTTATTAGGTTCAAAAGCATATATTTTCTATTGGATGGCAATTCTCTATGCGATTTTTATGCTGTTTTGGGAAAGGTCACGCCTTGATGGGAATTATGGAAATGATTCTTCCGGCAGAAATAAAAAAATCACGTTGCTTGATGGTGCAGTAATTGCTTTTACGTTGGTAGCTTTGGTATCTACGCTTTTTAGCAATTACAAGGCAGATGCACTATGGGGCCACTACGGCTGGGCGGTCGGAAGCCTGTATCTTTTGGCTAATGCAGCGATATATTTCTGGACTTCCCGTCGTATGAGGTGGAAAGCCTGGATGCACACGGTGATTACGATATCTGCATCGATTGTTTTTTTGTGGGCATTAACGGATGAATGTTATTTGGATATCTTTAAAATGCATGACCCAATCGAAGCGGAAACAGCATACAATTATTTGGCGTCTATCGGAAATAACAACTGGTTTTCCGGTTATTGGGCGTTAGTAGTGCCATTTTTTCTGTTTGGAATTAAAAAAGGATCATTTCGGAAAAATGTACTGCTTTTGGCAGGCCTGTTTTTGAGTGTTTTTGTCGGTGTAAGTTCCAGAGCGGACAGTATTTATCTTGGCTTCGGTGTTATTCTTGCAATAAGTTTACTGCGGGCAATCGGATGCGGACAACAGAGTCTATACACCGGTATTTCCTGGATGGTGATGGGGCTTGCCATGTTGAGCGCAAAAGGCGTAAGAAGAATTATCCCAATGATTGAACTGGATGAGATTGCTTTAAAAATGATAGAAAGTAAAATGTGGCTTGTGCTTTTTGCGGTTGGAGTTTTACTTGTGGCTTTCCCGAAGGTAAAGGCCGCGCGATATGTAAAATTAGCCTTGATAGTTCTTGGAATTTGCGGTCTCGGAATAGGAATTTATACACAGGCAGGCCGTTTTGGAGACAATTGGGGAACCGGACGCGGGGCAACCTGGATCCTTGCTTGGAAGGCATTTGCAGAAGGCGGAATTATAGATAAAATATTCGGAATCGGTCCGGATTGTTTTGGGCATGCTTACAGAACTTTGACCGGAAGTTCTCTGTTCAGAAATGCACACAATGAGTACTTACAGTATCTGGTAACAATGGGTGTGACGGGCCTGATTTCTTATATGGCTATTTATGTTGGCGCACTTTTGCAGACTTTTGGAAAGAAGGCAGAAGAACATCCGGTAAAAATCATGTGCATTACATCGGTCTTGGCCTATGCAGCACAAGCGGTAGTGAACAATCCGCAGGCTTTAAATGGGGCAATCTTCTTTACGGTGCTTGCAATCTTAAGGGGAGTTGATTATACTAATGATAATGAGTGTGCTTTACAAAAATAATAGCAAAGCAGGCAGGCATTTTAACAAATAACATAATGGAGGAAGAAACAATGGCAAAGAATTATGGAGATTTTATCTTAAAGAAAGCTGTGGAAGTATTGGCAGTAGACAGCCCAACCGGTTATACTCATCATGGTGCAGCTTGGGTAATGAACGCTTTTAAAGAATTGGGATATGAACCACAGATGACAGTTAAGGGCGGTGTCATTGTTGATTTGGGCGGAAAAAACAAGGACAACGGTATTCTTTTAGAAGCGCATCTTGATACCCTTGGCGGTATGGTTGCAGAGGTAAAAGGAAACGGAAGACTTCGTATCGTAAATCTTGGTGGTATGAACGCGAACAATGCGGAAGCAGAAAACGTACGCGTTGTTACCAAGGCTGACGGAATTTATGAAGGAACCTTGCAGTTGGTAGATGCGTCTGTTCATGTAAACGGCGATTACAGCGATACCAAACGTGCTTGGGATAAGATGGAAGTTGTTTTGGATGAATTAGTAAAAACAAAGGAAGATGTAACCAAACTTGGTATCCAAGTTGGTGATATCGTTTGTTTTGACCCAAGAACAAAGGTTACAAAGAGCGGATTTATTAAGAGCCGTTTCTTAGATGATAAATTGAGCGTAGCGATTTTACTTGGTTATGCAAAATATTTGAAAGACGAAAAAGTTACTCCGGAACGCAGAGTGTATGTTCATGTGACCGTATACGAAGAAGTTGGTCACGGCGGATGCTCATCCGTGCCGGAAGGAGTAACAGAAGCGATTTCCGTTGATATGGGATGTGTTGGTAACGGATTAAACTGCGATGAAACACAGGTTTCTATCTGTGCAAAAGACTCCGGCGGTCCTTACAGCTATGATGTTGTTAGCGGACTAATCGAGGCTGCTAAGAAGATGAAAGCAGATTACGCAGTTGATATTTATCCATATTACGGTTCTGACGTAGAAGCAACTTTAAGAGCCGGACATGACATTAAACATGGCCTTATCGGTGCCGGTGTATATGCTTCCCATGGATATGAAAGAAGCCATAAAAAAGGTGCAGTAAATACATTAAAATTGTTACAGGGATATATTGGATAATATTGGTGAAAATAAAAGTAGGAGTGCTTGCCAAAAAGGGTAAGTACTCCTTATTTTTTATCTTTTCATTGCTCCAAAAGTGGTGTAAAATGATTCTATGAGAACAAAACGAGGTGAAACCATGAACGGAAAAATCGTATTAATTGATGGACACAGTATCTTAAACAGAGCCTTTTTCGGATTACCGGATTTGACCAATTCGGAGGGCCTTCATACCAATGCCATTTATGGATTTTTGAATATTTTATTCCGTATTTTAGAGGAGGAAAAACCGCAGCATTTGGCGGTTGCTTTTGATGTGAACAAACCTACCTTCCGCCATGAAATGTTTACGGAGTATAAGGGTACAAGAAAGGGAATGGCAGATGAACTTCGTCAGCAGATTCCGGTGATGAAAGAAATGCTTCATGCCATGGGCGTTTGTGTATATGAAATGCCGGGCTTTGAGGCAGATGATGTACTTGGAACCGTCGCTAAGCGTGCAGAAGAAAACGGATTGGGCGTATCCATTATTTCCGGCGACCGAGATTTACTGCAACTTGCAACCGATACGATTTTAGTCCGTATTCCAAAGACAAAAAAAGGCGGAACCGAGATTGAGAATTATTATGCGGCTGATGTATTAGCACGTTACGAGGTGACACCAAAGCAATTTATTGATGTGAAAGCTTTAATGGGAGATGCCTCCGATAACATTCCGGGTATTCCGGGCGTTGGAGAAAAGACCGCAACAAAGATTATTGCAGAATATGATACCATCGAGAATGCATATGCACACATTGATGAGATTAAACCGAATAAAGCACAGGAATCCCTGCGTGAAAATTATGAGTTGGCACAGCTTAGCAAGACATTGGCGACCATTATTACCGATGCACCGGTGGAGATTGATTTTGAAAAGACCAGGCTTCATAATCTTTTTACGAAAGAGGCTTATTTGCTGTGCAGACGTTTAGAGTTTAAGAATCTTTTAAAACGTTTCGAAAATGTGGATTTGCAGGATCGGGAAGGCTGCGAAGAAACTGCGGCAGAAGAGAACGGCTCAACTTTTGAACGGATTTTTGACAAGGAAGGTGCACAGACATTTTTAGAAAAACTTGTCGGCAAGAAGGTGGGAATCACTGTCTGCGGTACAAAGACAGAATTGTTTGGCTTTGCGGTCGCAACAAATAATGAGGCAGCAGTGATTGTGCTTGCAGAGCAGGAAAACAGAAACCTCTTACAAGATATTTGTAAAGGGGCAGAAAAGATATATACTCTTGATGCGAAGAAGGTTTTAAAATTTATTCAGGAGCTGGAACTTACATGCTATATGGATGAGGCTCACCTTATCGATGTTGCAGTGGGAGCATATTTGTTAAATCCATTGAAAAATGCCTACCCATATGACGAAATCAGCTCTGAATTCTGTGGACGTATGGTTAAGACAGCAGAGGAACTTCTGGGGAAATTGACAGTGGAAGACGGCGTGAAAAATAAAGACGAAAATGCTTTTATATGCGCTTTTAATGAGGCAAAAACAGCACTTGATGCATGGGATGGCGTAGAGGAAGAGTTGCGTAGTCAGGAAATGGCGGATTTATATTACACCATGGAACTTCCTTTGGTTTATGTGCTGGATGAGATGGAGAAAAATGGTATCCGCATCAGTGCTGAGGATTTAAAGGAATACGGAGAAAGACTCTCCGTTGGCATTGATGAACGTATGAAGTCTATCTTTGCCCAGGCAGATGAAGAGTTCAACATCAATTCTCCAAAGCAGCTTGGCGTGATTTTATTTGAAAAATTACAATTGCCATATGGAAAGAAGACAAAGACCGGTTATTCTACGGCTGCAGATGTGCTTGAAAAGCTGGCACCGGAATATCCGATTGTTTCTGAAATATTAGAATACAGACAACTTACAAAATTAAAATCTACCTATGCAGACGGTTTGGCAACTTTTATTAGGGAAGACGGCAGAATCCATGGCACTTTCAATCAGACAATTACTGCTACGGGTAGAATCAGCAGCACGGAACCGAATCTGCAAAACATTCCTGTGCGAATGGAATTGGGCAGACAAATCCGAAAAGTCTTTATCCCGAAAGAAGGCTATTGTTTTGTGGATGCGGACTATTCCCAGATTGAGCTTCGTTTATTGGCACATATGTCCGGTGATGAGACTTTGATTGAAGCCTACAGAAGCGACAAGGATATTCACAGAATTACCGCTTCACAGGTGTTTAATATTCCGTTTGAAGAAGTGACTGAGCAGGAAAGAAGAAATGCAAAGGCAGTAAATTTCGGTATTGTCTACGGAATCAGTTCCTTTGGGCTTAGTCAGGATTTAAGCATTTCCGTTAAAGAAGCGGCAAATTATATGGAACATTATTTTAAGACTTACCCAAGGATCAAGACTTATCTTGATAATCTGGTTGAGGCAGCAAAAGACCAGGGATATGCAAAAACCATGTATGCCCGTCGCCGCCCGATGCCGGAATTATCTTCCGGGAACTTTATGCAGCGAGCCTTTGGTGAACGCGTTGCTATGAATGCACCGATTCAGGGCTCCGCGGCAGATATTATGAAATTGGCGATGATTGGCGTATATAGGCGGTTAAAAAAAGAAGGCTGTGCATCCAAACTGCTTGTTCAGGTTCACGACGAATTGTTAATCGAAACGAAAATGGATGAAGTAGATTTAGTGAAACGTATTTTACAGGAAGAAATGACCGGTGCAGCAACATTAAAAGTAGCATTGGAAGTAGATATTCATGCAGGAGAGAACTGGTATGAAGCAAAGTAACAGACCGGAAGGAACCGGAAAATATGGTCAATTGAAAGTAATCGGGATTACCGGAGGCGTTGGGGCCGGAAAATCTACGGTTTTAAACTATCTGAAAGAAAAGTACCATGCGAAAATCTATCTTGCGGATGAAGTGGCTAAAATGTTGCTTAAGCCCGGACAAGAGTGCTTTGAAAAGGTACGTGCGATTTTTCCCCAGCATGTTTTTACAAAAGAAGGAGAGATCGACCGTATCAAAATGGCGGAGTTGATTTTTGCACATCCGGAATATAGGATTCGTCAAAATGAAATCGTTTTTCCTGCGGTAAAAGATTATTTTAGGACGCAGATTCAAAAAGAAAAAGAAGCCGGCACAAAACTTATGATTATTGAAGCCGCACTTTTAATCGAAGAACACTATGAAGAACTGTGTGACAGTTTATGGTATGTGTTTACGGATGAATTTACCAGAAGAGAGCGATTAACGTCGGATAGAGGCTATTCTCAGGAAAAAATTACTAATATTATGAATAGTCAGTTGACTGAAGAGGAATTTCGCAGACACACAGATGTCCTTATCGACAATTCGAAAAGTGTAGAGAATACCCGAGAAAGCATTGACCGAATTATGGGTGATTGGGTATAATTATAACAGAACTGTTTTTAGATAAATGTACAAGGAGAAGAAAACATGTACGAGAACAACAACCATGACGGTGAATTAGTATTTGGTCTGGATATTGGGACAAGAAATGTAGTAGGAACCGTAGGCTATCGTAAAGATGGTGATTTTTATGTGGTTGCCCAGAAGGTAAAAGAGCATGAGACCCGTTCCATGCTGGATGGACAGATTCATGATATCGGACGCGTTGGCAGAACCATTCGTTCTTTAAAAGAAGAGTTGGAGGCAATGGTTGAACAGCCACTGACGGAAGTATGTATTGCTGCAGCTGGTCGTGTATTAAAGACGGTTGAGGTAATGGTTGAATATGAATTTCCGGAAGAAACCGTGATTGATGCAGAACACATTCATACTTTGGATTTGTTGGGTGTGGAAGAAGCACAAAAGCATTTAAATAAGATTAACGATACCAAGTTTAAATTTTATTGCGTGGGATATTCCGTAGTGCGTTACTTTATTGATGGCGATCCGATTTCAAATTTGGAAGGCCATAAGGCAATGCGCATCTCAGAAGATGTTATTGTAACATTTTTGCCGGAAGATGTTGTGGATGGATTGTATTCTGCAGTAAATGCAGCCGGTCTTGAAGTTGCTAACCTGACTTTGGAGCCGATTGCCGCAATTAATGTGGCGATTCCGGAGGCTTTTCGTTTGTTAAATATTGCATTAATCGACGTTGGGGCAGGAACCTCTGATATTTCCATAACCAGAGACGGAAGCATTATTGCTTATGGTATGATTCCTCATGCAGGAGATGAAATCACGGAAATTATTGTGCAGCATTATTTGGTTGATTTTAAGACGGCGGAAGAGATTAAGTTGGCCTCTACTTTTGAAGATACCATTAAGTTTAAAGATATTATGATGCTTGAACATGAGATTCCTTCAAGTGAAGTATGGGATTTGGTAGAATCGGCGGTGGAGAGCATTACAACAGAAATTGTAAATAAGATTACCGAATTAAATGGCGGAAAGTCTGTTAGTGCAACCTTTGTGGTGGGCGGTGGAGGAAAGATCCATGGCTTTACACAGAAGATTGCTGAAAAAATGGGAATTCCGCAAGAGAGAGTGGCACTTCGTGGAGAGGAAGTGCTTCAAAAGGTTCATTTTGAACAGGAAGATGTGAAAAAGGATCCGCTCATTGTTACACCGGTGGGAATTTGCTTGAACTATTTTGACCAAAAGAATAATTTCATCTTTGTTCGTTTTAACGGAGAGAGAATCAAGTTGTATGATAACAATAAATTAACGGTTATGGATGCGGCTTTAGTGGCAGATTTTCCAAATGAACAGCTTTTCCCAAGAAGAGGTAAAGAGATTCATTTTACTGTTAATGGTAAGAATCGTATTGCACGCGGAGAGGCAGGCGAGTCTGCGATTGTAAGATTAAACGGAGCAAATGTGAGTTTGTCTACGCCGATTATGTCAAATGCAGAGATTGAAATTATCCCGTCTACCAGCGGAAGCGGTGCAAATATTACCATTGCCGATTTAGATGAGTACACCAGTGAGGACATCTCATTTGTAGTTAACGGAAAGAATGTCATTTGTCCGAAGTTTGTAGAAGTAAACGGAAGCTTAGAACCGGCCAATTATGAAATCGCGGAAGGAGATCGTATCGAGTTACGAAACTTCTATACGGTAGAGCAACTTCGTCAGTTTATGGATGTTGAAATCGATATGGACAGGGAAATTTTAGTAAATAACAGAAGTGAGTCTTTAGAGGCTTTGGTTTATGAGAATTTCTCCGTAAACTGGACGGTTATTAACAGCACATCACCGATGGCGACTTACGGCGCAGAGGAAGCATTTGAACGCGGCTTGTCTGAAGAGGAGCAAGAGATATCTCAGGCGGATGAAAAAATAACTGCAACAGAAATCAAAGATAATGGTGGAGTGATGGATATCGTTGTATACATAAATGGTAAACCGGTAACCTTAAGCGGCAAGTCCGAGTATATTTTTGTAGATATCTTTGAATTCTTCGATTTTGACTTAAGTGATTCCCGAGGAAGAAGCATCGTGACCAAATTAAACGGTGTTGATGCGGCGCATACAAAAGTGCTTTTTGCGGGAGATGATATTGAAGTTTATTGGGATTAATATTTCATTTGGTGGAGGCTTTCAAGCCTCCACAATTTTTGAGAAAGAGTAGAAAATATGCGATTATGTAGTATAGCCAGCGGAAGCAGCGGCAATTGTATTTATGTAGGAAGTGACAATACGCATCTGTTAGTTGATACGGGAATCAGTGCAAAAAGAGTGATTGCCGGAGTGCAGGAATTGGGCGTAAAGCCGGAAGAACTGTCCGGGATTTTGATTACACATGAACATTCCGATCATATTCAGGGATTGGGTGTTTTTTCCAGAAAATATGGTATCCCCATTTATGGAACAGCCGGAACGATAGAAGCGATTGTAAACACCACAACTCTTGGAGCATACGATAAGAGCCTGCATCGTGTAATAAGTACGGATGAAGCATTTGAAATTTCAGACTTAAGTATTATGCCGTTTCGAATTTCCCATGACGCAGCACAACCGTGCGGTTATGTTGTGAACCACGGGAAAAAGAAAGTTGCTGTAGCAACGGACATGGGTACATATGATGAGTATACGATATCACATTTGCAAAAGTTGGATGCGTTGTTATTGGAATCTAATCATGATGTGAATATGCTCCAAGTAGGAACCTATCCGTATTATTTGAAACAACGAATCTTAAGCAATGTAGGACATTTATCCAATGAAAATGCGGGACGGTTATTGTGTCGTTTGTTGCATGACGGAATGAAAGAGATTCATCTGGGCCATTTGTCGAAAGAAAACAATTATGAACAATTGGCCTATGAGACTGTAAACATGGAAATTACGTTGGGCGATTGCAATTATAAAGGCAGTGATTTCCCAATCCATGTGGCAAAACGGGATATGGTGTCAGATATTATCTATGTATAAAAAAAGGACATACGCTGAGAAATTATAACGGCGGATGTCCCTTTTTTAATAAGGATTATTTTTGATCTTCTTTTTTCGGCAAAAAGCACGCGCGCATAATAGACTCATCACCATAACGGTTTCGAACCTTATCGATTGCAGAGTCCAGCTTTTGCAGACGTTCATATTTTTGCCCGTCAAAAAGATTGTACTGCAGGTTGTCATCTTCCGTGATTTTGGAACAAGATACCCCAAGTAAGCGAATCGGCGAACCATCCCAGAGCTTGGTAAACAACTGACAACAACGGGTATAGATTTCTTGTGTCACATCAGTAGCAGAAGGCAAAGTGATTTGATGCCGGGTCTGCTCAAAATCAGAGTTAGTCAGATATACACTCACAACGCGGACTTTCATTTTATCCGCACGAAGTCGGGCAGAAACAGTTTCACACAAGGATAGCAATACGTGTTTTGCAATGTCCGGTGATGTGACATCGTGGGAAAGCGTGGTTTCATTGCTATACGAACGGTTGGATTCATCGTGGTCTGCAACCATTGCCAGGTCATGCCCGTTGGCATATTCCCAAAGGGTTGTCCCAAATTTTTTTAAGTGATATTGAATAACGGAAACATCGGTTTGGGCAAGGTCGCCGATGGAACGGATACCAAGGGCGTTTAGTTTTTTCTTGGTATTTTTTCCTACAAAAAATAATTCCCCCACATCCAAAGGCCACATTTTTTCCGGAATCTCTTCCGGGAAAAGTGTATGGACTTTATTGGGCTTTTCGAAGTCGGAGGCCATTTTTGCCAAAAGCTTATTAGACGAAATTCCGATGTTCACGGTAAAGCCGAAGGTGTGAAATATTTCATCTTTTAATTTATGGGCAAACGTAACCGGGTCGCCATATAAACGACCGGTTCCGGTAAAATCACAAAATGCTTCATCGATGGAAAATTGTTCCACCACAGGAGCATATTTTTTTAATAACCTCATCAATTCACCGGAGGCAGCAACATAGTCATCATAATTTGGAGATACACATAAAAGATTTGGGCATTTTTGACGGGCACTTGCCAGTGGTTCCCCTGTTTGAATGCCGTATTTTTTTGCCGGTACGGACTTTGCCAATACGATTCCGTGGCGCCTGGTCTCGTCGCCGCCGATAATGGAAGGGACGGTACGAATATCCACTGCATCCGGGGTTTCTTTTAACATTTTTACAGCTGTCCAACTTAAAAAAGCAGAATTGACATCAATATGAAAAATCACGTTACCCATAGTATTTCCTCCTAAGGAAATTATAGCGTATTTTGTCTAAAATTCATAGAAAAAACATTGTATTTGAAAGGAAAAATAGGTATAGTTAAATTGGTGTTTTTTATAAAAAAAAATGGAGGGTTATTCATGAGCACACAAACACTGAAGAAAAGAAAAGGTAGTATTAGAACAAAACTTATGTTATCAGTATTACCGATGGTGGTAGTAGCACTTATGGTTGTAATTACCATATTAGTATCAACTTCAAGAAATATTATTAGAGAGCGTTCCTATGCGCTGATTTCAGATCAGAGTGAGAAGTATAATCACGAGGTTCATGCAGTTCTTGCGGAAATTATGGGAAAACTTAATGTAATGCATGGATCATTGGAAGCAATGAATGGAACGAACGAAGAGATTTATGCATATCTGGAATATACTATGACAGTCGACGAACGAATTCCGTATGGTATCTATATGGCAGATAAATACAATACATACCTGGATGCCGGTTGGGTTCCGGATGAAGGTTGGGTGCCGACATCACGTGACTGGTATATTGAAGGTGTAAAGCATACTGTTTTAACATTGGGAGAAGCTTATGTTGACGCACAGTCCGGCGAGTTGTGCGTAAGTGCCGCTTGTAAGCTGTCATGCAGAGGCGATGACAATATGGTTATCTCTTCCGACATCATGCTTGCAGAAATTTCCGCAGCTGTTAGCGAATATAAGGTATTGGAAAATGGTTATGCATATTTGGTAAGTGTTTCTGATTCAGGAGCAACTGTTCTTGCTCATAGTAATCCGGAATTATTGGGAACAACAGCAGATGAGAATTCCGCGGATGCTGTAGTTGCTGTAAGTTCTGCTTTTTACGGCAAATGTGACGGAACCATTCAGCAGACAGCGGTTAATGGAGAAGATTATTTTTTTAGTTTAACGAAGGTGGAAGGAACCAACTGGGTATTGGTATGTTGTGCACCGGATAAGGATATTTCCACAGTTGTGGGAACCATGACAACATTGGCAACAATTATTGCAACGATTACCATTGCATTTATAGCGATTGCGATTATTGTGGTAGTCCGTTCTACTATGAAGCCACTTCTTGACCTTACAAAGAATATTGACAGTATGAGCCAGGGTGACTTTACCGTGGATATTAAATCCAAGGGTAATGATGAAATTGCCATGATGTGCGGACAGTTGGGAGATTTTGTTACAACGATGCGAAATGTTATCGGTGAAATCACCGGCGTATCCCAGAAACTTGCGGGTCAGGCTGACAACAGCAGCAATGTTTCCGGTGTATTATATCGTTCAGCAGAAAGCCAGTCACAGGCAATGCGTGAATTAAATGATACCGTAGAAGAATTATCCGTTTCTATCGGTGAAATTGCATCGAATGCAACATCTTTAGCAATGATTGTAAATGAAGCAGGCGAACGTGGTGTGGAAGCAAATGAAAAAATGCAGCAGACCGTAGCCGTTACAAAAGAAGGCCGTGCGGATATGGATAAGATTAAGGTAGCAATGGAAGAAATTGCAGAATCCGTACAGCAGTTAGAAGAAGCCGTTACAAGAGTAGGTAACTCCACCGGTGAAATTACAAAATTCGTTGAAACAATCGGTGAGATTGCGTCTCAGACAAACCTTTTATCCTTAAATGCATCTATCGAAGCTGCCAGAGCAGGGGAAGCAGGTAGAGGATTTGCGGTAGTTGCTGATGAAATCAGACAGCTTGCAGATACCAGTACGGAGGCAGTTACTGAGATTACAGCTATTACAAACGGCATTAATCGTTTGGTTACAGATACCATTGATAAGACAAAAGAAAGCGTGGAAGGTATCCGTGAAAGCGTACAGTTAGTTGACGGTGCTTGCACAACATTTGAAGAAATCTTTGCAAACATTGATGCAACCAGCGTTCTTGTAAGTACGATGGTAGAAAATGTACGTACCGTTGATGAAGTTGCAACATCTGTAGCAGCCATCACAGAAGAACAGTCTGCAAGTACAGAAGAGATTTTAGCAACAGCAGAAAACCTTTCTACTTTAGCCTTAAATGTATCCGATAACAGCCAGGCGGTTGCCGGTGAAGCAGAAAGCATTGCAACAACTGCAGACTTGTTATCCGAACGTATGAAGAAGTTCAAAGTTGAATAATACATAAAGGAGAATTGTGATGAAAAAACGATCTATTGCAGAAGAACTGCGCACAAACTCTTATCCGGGAAGGGGAATTATCCTTGGAAAAACTCCGGATGGGGAACATGCTGTGGCTGCCTACTTTATTATGGGTAGAAGCGAAAACAGTAGAAACAGAGTGTTTATTGAGGACGGAAAAGGAATTCGTACCCAGGCATTTGATCCGGCGAAATTGAGTGACCCAAGCCTCATTATTTATTCACCGGTACGAGTGCTTGGAAACAAGACTATTGTTACGAATGGTGACCAGACGGATACCATCTACGAACTAATGGATCGTCAGATGACGTTTGAACAGTCCTTAAGAACCAGAGAATTTGAGCCGGATGCGCCGAATTATACCCCAAGAATTTCAGGCATCATGCGTATCGAAAATGGAACTTACAACTATGCGCTTTCTATTTTAAAGAGCAACTGCGGCAGACCGGATGGTTGTTTGCGTTATAACTTCGCATACGAGAATCCAATAGCAGGAGAAGGTCATTTTATCCATACCTATATGGAAGATGGCAATCCGTTGCCGAGTTTTGAAGGTGAACCAAAGATGGTAGATACCGTTAATTGTATTGACGAGTACACCGAGCTTTTGTGGAATAACTTAAATGAAGACAACAAGGTTTCTTTGTTTGTCCGTTATATTAACATTA
Organism: Lachnospiraceae bacterium; assembly: GCA_045593085.1. Classification (GTDB taxonomy): domain Bacteria; phylum Bacillota; class Clostridia; order Lachnospirales; family Lachnospiraceae; genus XBB1006. The sequence continues at coordinate 47,758 of JAZNWA010000027.1, forward strand.
AAACCGGAGAAGTAGTCTCCAGAATCGTAAATAAAAACAAATAAAAACATTATGAAACGATGGTTCCCAAGTTTATACGAGGGAACCACACGTTATAGAAAGTGGAAAATATGATGAAAGAATTAGAATTAAAATATGGTTGTAATCCAAACCAGAAACCTGCAAAGGTTTATATGAAAAATAAGGAACTTCCTTTTGAAGTGTTAAACGGAAAACCTGGTTTTATTAACTTGTTAGATGCTTTTAATGGTTGGCAGTTAGTAAAGGAATTAAAAGAAGCAACCGGTATGCCTGCAGCGACCAGCTTTAAACATGTGTCTCCGGCAGGAGCAGCAATTGGCCGTCCGTTATCAGAAATTGAGAGAAAGATTTATTGGGTAGAAGAATTCCCGAATTTAAGCCCAATCGCATCTGCATATGCAAGAGCAAGAGGCGCAGACAGAATGTCTTCCTTTGGTGATTTTATTTCTTTATCGGATGTGTGCGATGTAGATACTGCTAAATTGATTAAAAGAGAAGTTTCTGATGGAATTATAGCTCCGGGCTATGAACCGGAAGCTTTGGAACTATTAAAAGCGAAAAAAGGCGGTAACTACTGCGTAATTCAGATCGATCCGAACTATGTGCCGGAAGAAGTAGAAGAAAAGCAGGTATTCGGCATTACTTTCTCACAGGGCAGAAACAACCTTGCAATTAACGAAGAATTGTTATCCAATATGGTTACAGAGAACAAAGAGATTCCGGAACCTGCAAAACAGGATTTATTAATTGCATTAATTACATTAAAGTATACGCAGTCCAATTCCGTATGCTATGCAAAAGACGGACAGGCGATTGGTATCGGAGCAGGACAGCAGTCCAGAATCCACTGTACACGTCTTGCCGGACAGAAGGCAGATAACTGGTATTTAAGACAGGCGCCTCAGGTATTAAATCTTCCGTTTGTTGATAAACTGGGACGGGCAGAGCGTGACAATGCAATTGATGTTTACATTGGAGATACACCGGAAGATGTATTGGCAGATGGTGTTTGGGAACAGACATTCAAGGTAAAACCTGCAGTCTTTACCCGTGAAGAAAAAGCAGCGTGGTTAAAAGGCATGAAAGGTGTTGCTCTTGGATCGGACGCATTCTTCCCATTTGGGGATAATGTAGAACGTGCTCATAGAAGCGGTGTAGAATATATTGCTCAGCCGGGTGGTTCAGTAAGAGATGATAACGTTATTGATACCTGTAACAAGTACAATATTGCTATGTGTTTTACCGGAATCCGTCTATTCCATCATTAAAATGAATAAAAACGAGGGCCGTCGTAAGACGGCCTTTTTTTGTTTTTCTTATTAAAAAAGCGGAAGAGTCTTTTTCTTTTCATTTTTTTTGATTTCGAAAAAAGCCGGTATTTCCTTAGTCTTTCGCCCGGACTATAATTTTATGTTTTTCCACCAATTACACAAGCTCGTCCGATTTGTCCGCGGGTGGAAAACACTTATTGTCAGCACCTAACTTCCTCTAGGCGGATACGCTCGTATGTCTATTACATGCGGCGAAAAAACTCGGCCGAAGAAAAAGCATTTCGGCCTCAGACAGTTTTCGCCTGCATGAACATTTACTCGCCGCATCCGCCAAGAGGAACTAAGATGCTTCCCAAGGTGTTTTTGCGCTCCGCGAACAAATGCGGTCGAGCTTGTGTAATTTTGGAAAAATATAAAACATCAAAATGTTCGGGCGAAAGGACTTAGGAAATCCCAGGCTTTTTCGACGAAAAGAAAATGGAAAGCAAAAAGATTCTTTTGCATTTTTATATACAAAAAGAAAAAGCCGTCTTGCGACGGCCCTTATTTTTATTGATTTTAATGATTTATAGCATTACCGGGAAAATATAATCATTTTTACCGGCAACTTTGGTTAAATATAATTCCCGCGCAAACAAGTCCTTTTTTAATAGGGAAAGCGCATCATCATCCAACAGGCTTTGTGCTTTTTTTACATTGGACAAAAGCGGTGCAAGCTGAAGAGACGAGACGTAGGACAGTAGGTCGGTCCGGCATTTTTTGAAACCAAGGATACGAATATACGGAACCGGAGATTCTTTTAAAAGGCACATGTCACTTTCTGTTATGTTTAATATGATGTGCAATAAAAAGCGGCTAACCCGCGCGTAGGTAATATCCTTTGTTTGCAGAGTTTTGCAGAAATCGGAAAAGGAGGTATAGGTTGATAATTGATTCAAGATACGATTGGACAATTCTTCGTTTCCGTCTGCGTAATCCGAAAAGCCGTGGGCTTTTTGGGATAAAATGCAATAGTTTAACTCGTTAGAAAAATCATTTTCCGTTACCGGAGTGTGATGTTCAAAATAGGATTGTAATAAGGCTACATCATGCGTCGGGACATAACTTTGCCATCCGTTCAGCGTATTTTTGGCAAATAAGTCACGAAGTGCAGTTGCGGAGCAGATATTTTCACTGGTAGATAAAGAGTGATAGTCTGTTCCAATACGTTGAATCGGGCATAGTTCAACCGGTTTATGCAACTTATGGCTTTTTTCTAAGCGTTTTAAGGCCTTGAGATATTCAATGGCCAAAATATTATTCGGTTGTTTCAGAAACTGTTCTAATTCTTCTTTTGAACAATCGCAACCTTCAGCAAAAGACGATGAAAAATGTTCTATCGTTGCCTGACAGCGGGCGGTTGGAAAGGACAGCCCGTCCTTTAAGTAAGCTTGTAAAGTCTTTTTATAAGTGTCCGGTTCTTCTATATATAATGTGGCCAGTTTTTGTAAGAGAGGGATGGAAGGGGTTTCGCATCCAAACACAAGAACATCGATGCCGGAGGCAACCAATAAGGATATACTTCCAAAGGCAAAGGCTTCCGCACTGGCAGTAGAGTAAGGAACCGGAATTTGAAGAACCATATCGGCACCGGAATGAAGGGCAGAAATAGTTCGCAGCTCTTTGTCTATGACAGCGGGAGTACCCCGTTGAACAAAATCACCGCTCATAGCAACAATGAGGGAATCGCAACCGGTTATAGAACGCGCCTTTTGGATTTGATAAGCATGGCCGTTATGAAATGGATTGTATTCAGCAACAATGCCTGCGATTTTCATAGGGAGTCTCCTTTTGTATAAGATAGTATAGTTATGGCGGTACCCATTTGTCTGATGGTTACCGCCTTGGAGTTACTTGCCGATGGACCAGGTTCTGCGGATGTCATCTTTAATCTGGTCAAAGGTCCAGGTTAAAGTGCTACGATAAGCACATTTTGGATCGTTTATTTTGAAACCGTTTTCATCGTATCCGTAAATTACGATGAAATGTCCACCGTATGTAAAATCACCCGGACGGACGGAACAAATTAAAACATTGCCTTTGTCTAATTCGGCTTTCAAATAGTTTTCATTTAGGTATACATGAGATACGTTTAAGTCATAAAGCGTTGGGTAATGGTCTAAGAAAGACCAGGCCGTGCCCACATCTTTTACATAGTAATTATGCTCCAAACTGTATTTGGCAACCACATCCGGAGTTACGTCAGGATTTTTGGTCAGGTAAAAGACAGCCATGGCCAGGCAGGTAGGTCCGCAACCGGAGGTGCCCATAGTACCTTCTGAGCCGTATTGCATATAGCCCCACCGATAATCCCATTGTAACAAAAGTGGAAAATCACTGTTTAATTCTGCCTCAGTATAAAAACCATAAATATCTTGAACCGGGTTTAAGTAATTTAAAGTAAAATCAAGCATTTCCGGGTTATTTGCCAATGCAATGATGATGTTGTCGGCATACAGAGCTTCGTTATTGTAAACCTGCATCATTTTAGGATAGGTTTCGGAAAGCGTTTTGATTCGTACCAGTGCCTCAGCACGATTTAAAATGATTGGGGCATCCACGTGGCCAAGAATACTGCTGGTTGAGGAGCTTTCATATGGTGCCGCATAGTCATGAAACTTATCACGGGAAATCCCGGTAACCTGCTGAGGGACTTGTTCGGACGGAGTTTCTGCGACAACGCCAATCGGTTTGCTTAAGGCATCCAGGTTCAGAGGATTCACAACCATAAACAACAAAAGCAGAAACAACGTTATACATATGAAAATTAAAATAAAAAATAAAAATTTATTTTTTTTCATAATAACTCCTTGCAATTGCATAATCTTCTCATTATTATATCATTAAATAGAAAAAAGTTCACGAAAAATAAGAAAAAACCACTATTTTTTTTCTGAAACGAAGGTTGTAAATTTTTGTTGACAAACTGATGTCGGCTAGGTATAATTGATTGAGTGCGAGTAGGAGTAGGTTATGCAGATTGAATTATTAGAGTTAATCTCCCGAAATAATAAGGAGATTCAGACGGAAGTTCATATTGAAACAGATCACTTCCGGATTAATTCCGATAGCCTGCCTATTACGAAAAAGAGTTCATTGGGATTGCACATCCAGAATACGGACGGTCATAAGTTGTTGATTGAAGCAAAGGGTCAGGTAACCATTGTTGCCAATTGCGACCGTTGTTTGACAGAGGTTCCGGTGGAAATTGATTTGGATTTCTCTAAGGAATTTGTCATTGAAGACCAGAAACTGGTTTTTGAAGACTTGGATGCTGCAGAATACATTGAAGGACAGATATTGGATACAGACAGACTTGTCTATGATGAAATTTTGGTTAACTGGCCTATGAAGGTTCTGTGCAAGGACGATTGCAAAGGCATTTGCAATAAGTGCGGCATTAATCTGAATTTGCAAGACTGTACTTGCGACAGGACAGTAGTAGATCCAAGGATGGCTGCTATACAAGACATATTTAACAAATTTAAGGAGGTGTAACTGATGTCAATTTGTCCAAAGAATAAATCTTCTAAAGGTAGAAGAGATCAGAGAAGAGCTAACTGGAAGATGAGCGCTCCAAACTTAGTTAAATGTAGCAAATGTGGAGCATTAATGATGCCTCACAGAGTATGTAAGGCTTGTGGATCTTACAATAAGAAAGAAATCATTCCTCAGGAGTAATTTCTGAAGTGTAAATGAAAGAATCAAGGACCGGAAGCAAAGGCTTTCCGGTTCTTTTTTTCTTGTGACAAAAGCAAAGTATTTTTTGTATTTGCATTGAGACAAAAAAGTACATCTTTTTTTGTTGAAATTTAAAAAAGGATATAGTATATTTTTTTTATACGTGATGGAGGTAGAATATGGAACAGATTACGAGAGTAGTATTAGATGCTATGGGTGGCGATAACGCTCCGGCTTCTATTATTAGGGGCGCAATCGATGCTGTAAACAGTCGCAAAGACATTGTGGTTATTTTGACCGGACAGCAGGAAGTCATTGAAAAAGAACTTGCACAATATTCTTATCCTAAGAATCAGATTGAAATTGTCGATGCGAGAGAGATTATAGAAACGGCGGAGTCACCGGTTGTGGCAATCCGTAAAAAGAGAGACTCGTCGATTGTAGTAGGTTTAAATTTGGTGAAAAAGGGAGAGGCAGCCGCTTTTGTTTCTGCAGGAAGCTCCGGGGCTATTTTGGCCGGCGGACAGCTTTTAGTCGGCAGAATGAAAGGTGTGGAACGTCCACCACTTGCACCGCTGATTCCTACGGAAAAAGGAGTATCTTTATTAATCGACTGCGGAGCAAACGTGGATGCAAGAGCATCTCATCTGGTTCAGTTTGCCAAGATGGGTTCTGTTTATATGGAAAATATCATTGGTATAAAAAATCCGCGCGTAGCCATAGTAAATATTGGCGCAGAAGAAGAAAAAGGAAATCAGCTTGTAAAAGAGACATTTCCATTGTTGAAGGCTTGTGAAGATATTAACTTTATTGGAAGTATCGAAGCCAGAGAGATTCCGCATGGCGGCGCTGATGTTATTGTGTGTGAAGCCTTTGTGGGAAATGTAATTTTGAAGCTCTATGAAGGCGTAGGTGCAACGATGATTTCTATTATTAAAGGCGGTCTTATGACCACTTTAAGAAGTAAAATCGGTGCATTACTTGTGAAACCTGCGTTGAAAGAAACCATGAAAGCATTTGATGCCAGTCAGTATGGCGGGGCACCGCTTTTAGGATGTAAGGGATTAGTGGTTAAGACCCACGGAAATGCAACAGAGAAGGAAGTTATGAATTCCATCTTACAGTGCGTAACATTTAAAGAGCAGAGAATCAATGAGAAAATTATGGAACATTTAATTGTTCCGGAAGAAGAAACAAAAGAAATAAAAGAAACAGAAGGGAATTAAAGATTATGGAATTTGAAAAGATCAAAGAGATTATTGCAGAAGTATTAAATGTTGATGTTAACGAAATCACCATGGAAACCACATTTGTGGATGACCTTGGAGCAGATTCATTGGATGTATATCAGATCATCATGGGAATTGAATCTGAATTTGATATTGAAATTGATAATGATGAAGCAGAAAACATTGTAACTGTTGGTGACGCAGTAGACCAGATTAAGAACGCTATGAACTAATAGTAAAAAGGACTGTCTTACGGCAGTCCTTTTTGAGCATATGATTTGCATATAAAAAGGAAAAAAGATGAACGGATTAAAGTTGTTTCAAGGAAAAATTGGGTACAATTTCGAGAATGAAGACCTGTTGATACAGGCGTTGACCCATAGTTCTTATGCCAATGAAAAAAGACTTCCAAAACTTTCCGACAATGAACGTTTGGAATTTTTAGGAGATGCGGTTTTAGAACTGGTAACCAGTGAATTTTTATATCAGAAATACAATCAGATTCCGGAAGGAGATTTGACAAAAAAACGCGCAAGTATTGTCTGTGAGCAGACCTTGGCACTGTGCGCGAAAGAAATCGACTTGGGAGCACATATCTTACTGGGAAAAGGTGAAGATATAACCGGGGGAAGAGAAAGAAAGTCTATTGTATCCGATGCGATGGAAGCCGTTATCGGGGCAATTTTTTTGGATGGCGGTCTTACTAATGCAAAAGAGTTTATTCTTCGATATGTACTGACGGACATCGAGAGTAAGGAACTTTTTTACGATAGCAAGACGATTTTGCAGGAATTGGTTCAGGGCTCTTATGAGGAGGAACTACGATATATCATTGTGAAAGAGGAAGGGCCGGATCACGCAAAAAAATTCTATGTAGAAGTTCGAATCGGACAGCAGCTTATTGCCACCGGTGAGGGCTCTTCAAAGAAGATGGCTGAGCAGGAGGGCGCATATAAAGCACTTCTGTCACTGAAGAAGAAAGGTTAGTAATTTATGTATTTGAAAAGTTTGGAGGTGCAGGGCTTTAAGGCGTTTGCACACAAGATTAATTTTGAATTTCATAACGGTATCACCGGAATCGTAGGTCCAAACGGTAGTGGTAAGAGTAACGTAGCCGATGCGGTGCGTTGGGTACTTGGTGAACAGAGAGCGCGTCAGCTTCGTGGAGCAAACATGCAGGACGTTATCTTTGCAGGTACAGAGAGCAGAAAACCATTAAGTTCTGCATCTGTATCCATTACTCTTGATAACTCTGACCGTCAGTTGGCGATTGATTTTTCCGAAGTGACTGTTACAAGAAGAGTTTACCGTTCCGGCGAGAGTGAGTACTTAATCAATGGTACGCCTTGTCGTTTAAAAGATGTAAACGAATTGTTTTATGATACCGGTATTGGTAAGGATGGTTATTCCATTATCGGACAGGGCCAGATTGACCGAATCTTAAGCGGTCGTCCGGAGGAAAGACGAGAACTGTTTGATGAAGCGGCAGGTATCGTAAAATTTAAACGTCGTAAGGCAGAAGCGCAGAGAAAGCTTGAAAATGAACGAAACAATCTGGTTCGTTTGAATGATATTTTAGGTGAAATCGAAAAGCAGCTTGGTCCATTGGAAAGACAGTCTGATGTGGCGAAGACTTTTTTGCGTAAGAGAAGTCAGTTAGAAACTTATGAAGTGAATATGTTCTTAATGGAAGTGGAGCGTATTAATGAACAATTGGATTCCATTGAGAAAAAGGCAAAAATCACAAAAGATGAACTTGATGATACAAACAAAGCAGTAGATGACATCAAGGCAGAATATGAAAAAATGGAAAGAGAATTGGAAGCGGTTGATGAACGAATCAATCAGACAAGAGATGAACTTTCCAATACAAGCTTAATTAAAGGCAATTTGCAAGGTCAGATTAACGTTTTGGAGGCAGAGATTAAGGCGGCTGAAAACAGTGATGAGCAGTTCAAGAGCCGTGTAGACAGTATCGATGCCAATATTTCTGACCGTCGTTTGCAGAAAGACAATTATGACAATCAACAGGCACAGTTGCAGGAAACAGTTAATGCTACAACCGCTAAATTAAGCGTAGCAAGAGAAGAACTGGCGCGTATTCAGAACGAGATTTCCCATTGTAATACCGGTATCGAAGCCGGAAAAAATGAAATTATCGAATTGTTAAATGCAAAGGCTACCATTAAAGCAAAACAGCAGAAATTCGATACCATGTTAGAACAGATAAATATCCGTAAAGCCCAGTTGAACCAGAGACTTTTACAGAAAAAATCCGATGAAGCAGGAATGCTTGCGGATTTGAAAGTTTTTGAGGATGAATATCAGGAAATTACGGAAAATATCCGTAAAAAGACAGAAGAAGTAGGTGCTCTTGAAGGAAAGAAACAGCAATGGGCACAAAAGCGCCTGGAAGCAGGTAAGAAGTTGGAAGAGATTTCCATCCGCTATCATAAAGAGCAGTCCCGCTTAGAGTCTTTAAGAAATCTGGCAGAACGTTATGACGGATATGGAAACAGCATTAAAAAGGTAATGGAAAGAAAAGACACTGACAAAGGTATTGTGGGTGTTATTTCTGATATCATTCAGGTTGATAAGAAATATGAAATTGCAATTGAAACAGCACTAGGCGGAAACATCCAGAATATCGTAACCAAGGATGAAGAAGCAGCAAAGAGACAGGTTGCATTTTTGAAAGAAAATAAGCTGGGACGAGCAACCTTTTTACCACTTACCAGTGTAAAAGGCTGGGAAGATGATAAGACCCAGAGTGCCTTAAAAGAAAAGGATATGGGTGTCATCGGAAGAGCCGATGATCTTGTAAAAACAGATTCCATGTTTAAGGACATCATGGAATATTTGTTGTGCCGTGTGATTGTGGTAGATACCATTGAAAATGGTTTGAAACTGGCAAAGAAATATCAGTATCAGTTAAGAATTGTTACGCTGGAAGGAGAACATTTAAATACCGGTGGTTCTATTACGGGCGGTGCTTATAAAAATAATAGTAATCTTTTGGGCAGAGGCAGAGAAATCGAGGAAATTGAACGTTCCATCAAGGCATTGGAAGAAGAACAAAAACAGTTGAAAAACCGTTTGGAAGAGATTGCCGTTGCGGAAGATTTTGCCGTGGCAGATATTGCAACAGCCAAAGAAGCATTGGGCAAATTGCAGATAGAAGCCAACACTGCAGAAATGAAAGTGGAAGCAGCCAGAAAGCAGAAAGAAGAAAGTGACCGCTTGTATGATGGTCTTCAGATGGAAACGGTTGAAATTGAAGGGGAATTAAGCGAGATTACATTAGGTAAGAACAAAGCGTTAGAAGACCTGAACCGTTCCGATTTACGCACCAAAGAAATTGAAGCATTAAACAAAACACTTCAAGAATCCTTGGAGCAGAATATTTATATGGAAGAAGAGCAGTTAAAGCTTGTTTCTACCTTACAGATGGAAGAGGCCGGTGTTGCTCAGAGAAATGATTTCGTATTAGAAAATATTCGTCGAGTAGAAGAGGAAATCCGTCGTTTGGAAGAGGAAAAAGCGCAGGTTGTTGCGGCTGCCGGTGCTTCCAAAGAGGAAATTGAAACCAAAAAGAAGAATATTGAGCAAATCAAGCAGACAATCGCTGCCGGTGATGAAACCTATGCGAAATTGGATGAACAGTTAACGGCGTTACAGAAGCAGAAAGAAGATATGAACTTAAGTCATAAAGGCTTCTTTGAAAAACGTGAAGAGTTGACAAATAAGCAGAGTGATTTGGATAAAGAATTATTCCGCTTAAATACACAGAAGGACAAGTTAAGTGAAAGTCTTGAAATGCAGAGTAACCATATGTGGGATGAATATGAATTGACCTTACATTCCGCTATGAAACTTCGCAATCCGGAATATAACAATGCTGCAGAAATGAAGAGAAGCATTGCGACATTAAAGGATGAAATTAAGAAACTCGGTGACGTTAATGTTGGCGCTATTGAGGAATTTAAAACCTTGTCTGAACGATATGAATTTATGTCCGGCCAGAGAGATGATTTGGTTGAAGCAGAGGCAAATCTTGTTGAAGTTATCGCGGATTTGGATGAAGGCATGCGTAAGCAGTTTTTAGAGAAATTCGCTGAAATCCAGAAAGAATTTGATAAGGCGTTTAAAGAATTATTCGGTGGCGGCAAGGGCACTTTGGAATTGCAGACAGATGAGGATGTATTAGAGTGCGGTATTATTATTACTGCACAACCGCCTGGAAAGAAATTGCAGAACATGATGCAACTTTCCGGTGGTGAAAAAGCTTTAACTGCCATTGCACTTTTATTTGCCATTCAGAATTTAAAACCGTCTCCGTTCTGTCTTTTAGACGAAATTGAGGCAGCACTTGATGATTCCAACGTTGGACGTTTTGCAAAATATTTACATAAATTGACCAAGAATACACAGTTTATCATCATCACTCACAGAAGAGGTACGATGGCAGCGGCAGACCGTTTGTATGGTATTACTATGCAGGAAAAAGGCGTATCTGCGTTGGTTAGCGTCAACCTAATCGAAGATGAGTTGGACGAGTAGATAACAGATCGGACAGTTCAAAGCGTAAATAAGGATAGCACGGAAACTTCGATGGTAAGATGGTCATATGTCAGAAAGGGTATGAACGGATGAGTAAAGAAAAGACAGGCTTTTTTGGAAGACTTGTAAAAGGTCTTTCCAAGACGAGAGAAAGTATTGCCAATGGTATTGATGGGATTTTCCACGGCTTTTCCAATATTGACGAGGATTTTTACGAAGAATTGGAAGAAGTGCTGGTTATGGCTGACTTGGGCATTCATACCACGCAGAGCATTATTGAAACGTTACGAAAAAAAGTAAAAGAGCAAGGCATCAAAGAGCCGCAGGATTGTAAGGAATTGCTGATGAGCAGTATCCGGGAGCAGATGGCGGTTCCGGAAGATGCATATAAATTTGAAGAGGTTCCGTCTGTTGTACTGATGGTTGGAGTGAACGGTGTTGGAAAAACAACTACCGTCGGAAAACTGGCAGGAAAGTATAAACAGGCAGGGAAAAAGGTTGTTTTAGCAGCTGCAGATACGTTCCGTGCAGCAGCCGGCAATCAGCTGGCAGAATGGGCAAAAAGAGCCGATGTAGAGATGATTGGCGGAACAGAAGGCGCAGATCCTTCTTCTGTTTTATATGACGCAGTATCCTCTGCAAAAGCAAAAAAAGCAGACATTCTTTTGTGCGACACCGCCGGAAGACTTCATAATAAGAAGAACCTGATGGAAGAACTTCGTAAGATGAATCGTGTGTTAGAACGTGAATACCCGGATGCGTACAGAGAAACGTTGGTTGTAGTGGATGCAACGACGGGACAAAATGCCCTTGCCCAAGCAAAACAGTTTAATGAAGTTGCTGAAATTTCCGGTGTTATTTTAACCAAAATGGATGGCTCGGCGAAAGGTGGTATTGCAGTTGCAATCCAGGCAGAATTGGGCGTTCCGGTAAAATATATCGGCGTTGGCGAAACCATTGAGGATTTGGAAAAATTCAATCCGGACGAATTTGTCGAAGCTTTGTTTGCATAGTTTTACAAAAGAAGACATTTTTAAATAGGAGTTTTGGTAATGATTTTTTTCTGCATTGGTGGTTTGATAGCAGGAATTTTATCAAAAAAATTATCACCGAGAATTTTGCTGATTTTAACAGGAATTATGTTTGGAATCGGATTCTTTTTATCCGCGCAGGCAAATTCTTTGTTATTACTTTATATCGGATATGGTGTTTTTGCAGGACTGGCTTCCGGTTTTGCATATAATGTAATCTTAGGCATGAGTAACAGATGGTTTGCAGATATGCCTGGTCTGATTTCCGGAATTGTACTGATGGGATTTGTTGTGGCAGGTGTAATTAGTACACTGTTGATTCGCAGACCAAAAGCTGAAATGTAGTTACTTATTGTGGCTACTTGTGATAGTAATTTATTATGGAAATGAGTCGGATTAAGAAAGAGGTGTCAGTTATGAGCAATGCAATGGAAAACATGTTAACAAGAAGAAGTATCCGTAAGTTCAAATCGGATATGGTGCCACGGGAAATCTTAGAACAGATTGCGAAGGCAGGAACCTACGCTCCTACCGGAATGAATCGTCAGGCACCGATTATTATTACCGTCACAAATAAGGAATTGAGAGACAGGCTTTCCAAAATGAACGCGGCAATTATGGGACGCGAAGGTACGGATCCATTCTATGGTGCGCCCGTAGTAATGATTGTATTGGCAGATAAAAATGTTCCGACATATGTTTATGACGGAAGCTTAGTGATGGGAAATCTTATGCTTGCAGCTCATGAACTTGGCATCGGAAGCTGCTGGATTCACCGTGCAAAGCAGGAATTTGAAACCGAAGAAGGTAAGGCAATCTTACAATCTCTCGGAATCGAAGGAGATTACGAAGGAATCGGACATTGCGTCTTAGGATATGCGGATTGTCCGCAGCCGGAAGCTTCTGAGAGGAAAGAAAATTATAGCTATTTTGTAGAGTAAAAGAAAATAAAGACACATTAAGGAAAAACACATCGGCTTTCGGTGTGTTTTTTACTATTTGGCGGAATCTCTTTTCTTTTTATGATGAGGAAAGTGATATTTCAACAGAGGTTTCACTTATATTGGGCTAGAAATCGGCCTTGGTGTAAAAAAATCCAATTTTTCAAGTGACGTGGGCTGAGGTGGCATGTGATTTCTCTTCAGTCCAAAAAACAGGGGCTTTTTGGACTGAAGCGTATTACAGGGGTACCAGAGCCCAATTTTTGTGAAAAAATGCGAAAAACGGTTATTTTTTTGGGCTTTTTGTTTTTTTTAGATGGGCATCAGCCCAACGAGAAAGGAATTGTGGGCTACGCTTCGATTTATAGCCATCATGGCCCAATGGAATTCCATTAGATGTAGAAATAAGGGAAAATCACAAACTGTCAAGAAAAAATGCTTGACACCAGTTCCTTTATGTAGTATCATAGCCAAGGGTGCGTAAAGGAGAATTCCTTGACAGATGCAAAAAATGGTTTAAAATACCGGAAAAAGTAGCAAATTCAACGGCGGTGAAACGATGAAGGAAAACAGCATTGAAAAAATCGTAGAGCAGAGCTTGTTATATGATTTTTATGGCGAGATGTTAAATGATCACCAAAGAAGAGTATATGAAGCGGCCGTATTTGAGGATTATTCCTTGTCTGAGATTGCAGCAGAGGCAGGCATCAGCCGTCAGGGCGTGCACGATATGTTAAAGCGTTGCAACAAGGCTTTGGAAGATTATGAAGAGAAGCTTCATTTGGTGGAAAAATTTCAAAAGGCAAAGAGCAAGGTTGAGCAAATTCACCGACTTGCCCGGGAATTTGAAGATAGTAAAGATGGAAGCATTGTAAAGAAGATTGAAGAAATCTCCAATGATATTATAGAAGAATTCTAAATGAAATAGGATAGTAGGAGTTCAGAGATGGCATTTGATAGTTTAACCGAGAAACTTCAAAATGTGTTCAAAGCGTTGCGAAGCAAAGGCCTTTTAACAGAAGCAGATGTTAAGGCAGCACTTCGCGAGGTAAAAATGGCATTGCTTGAAGCGGACGTTAACTTTAAAGTAGTAAAACAATTTGTAAATGATGTTACCGAGCGTGCGGTTGGTCAGGATGTTATGACAGGTCTTAACCCGGGCCAGATGGTTGTTAAGATTGTAAATGAAGAAATGGTAAAGCTTATGGGAAGCGAAACCACAGAAATTCAGTTACAGCCTGGTAAGTCCATTACAGTCATTATGATGACCGGTCTTCAGGGTGCAGGTAAAACAACCACTTGTGCAAAACTTGCCGGTAAAATCAAATTAAAAGGTAAAAAACCACTTTTGGTAGCCTGTGACATTTACCGTCCGGCAGCGATTGAACAGTTAAAGATTAACGGACAAAAGCAGGGCGTTGACGTTTTTGAGATGGGTACAGACCATAAGCCGACAGAGATTGCGAAAGCAGCGATTGAGTTTGCGGAAAAAAATGGTCACAATGTAGTATATTTGGATACTGCAGGTCGTCTTCAGGTAGATGAAGATATGATGCAGGAACTCATAAATATAAAAGAAGTCGTTGATGTTCATCAGACTGTGTTGGTAGTAGATGCCATGACCGGTCAGGAAGCTGTTAATGTGGCTTCTACCTTCGACGAGAAGGTTGGCATTGACGGCGTGGTGCTTACCAAGTTAGACGGCGATACCAGAGGCGGTGCAGCATTATCTATCCGTGCCGTAACAGGAAAACCGATTTTCTACATTGGTATGGGAGAAAAACTTTCCGATTTGGAACAGTTCTATCCGGACCGTATGGCTTCCAGAATCTTAGGAATGGGTGATATCCTTTCTTTGATTGAAAAGGCAGAAGCAGAGATTGACGAAGAAGCAGCCAAAAGACTGGAAAGTAAGGTCCGCAAAAATGGATTTGACTTCGAAGATTACTTAGAATCTATGAAGCAGATGAAAAAAATGGGCGGCTTTGCAAGTGTTCTTTCCATGATGCCGGGTATCGGCGGTGCGCAAAAAGCACAGATGGAAGCTGCGGTAGATGATAAAAAGCTTGCTAGAATCGAAGCAATCATCTATTCCATGACCGTTAAGGAAAGAAGAAATCCAAAGCTTTTGAATCCAAGCAGAAAGCACAGAATTGCAAAAGGTGCAGGCGTAGACATCGCAGAAGTAAACCGTCTTGTGAAACAGTTTGAACAGGCCGGCAAGATGATGAAACAGATGGGCGGCTTTGGTGGCAAAAAGGGAAGACATGGAAGAATGAATTTCCCATTTGGTATGTGATAACAAAAAACATAACTCGTATTTGTTGAAGACAATTAACAAACAAACGAAATGTGTTTTGTTAAATAAATAAAAGAACAGCATTTTATGCAGGAGGTGAAAGGATATGTTAAAAATCAGATTAAGAAGAATGGGTCAGAAGAAAGCTCCTTTCTATAGAATCGTAGTTGCAGATGCAAGATCTCCAAGAGATGGTAGATTCGTAGCAGAAATCGGAACTTATGATCCAACAAAGAACCCAAGCGAATTCCACGTTAATGAGGAAGAAGCTAAAAAATGGTTAGCAAACGGAGCTCAGCCTACAGAACAGGTTAGCAAGATTTTCAAAGTTGCTGGTATTGTAAAATAAGAACGGGGGGCGGACTAAGTGAAAGAACTTGTAGAAGTAATTGCAAAATCACTTGTCGATTACCCGGATGAAGTAGTTGTAACTGAAAAAAGCAACGAAAAAGCAGTGATTATCGAGTTGCATGTAGCACAGTCTGATATGGGTAAGGTAATCGGCAAACAAGGTCGAATCGCTAAAGCTATTCGTTCCGTAGTGAAAGCAGCAGCAGCGAAAGAAGAAAGAAAAGTTATTGTTGATATTATCTAGTAGCTAAAGACTGCCGCTTATGCGGTAGTCTTGTTTTCTTTTTGGGAAAAAGGAGAAAGTATGGAACAGAAATTTCAGGTGGGTATTTTTTCCAGTACTCATGGTGTACATGGAGAATTTAAGGTGTTTCCCACAACTGACGATGTAAAAAGATTTAAACAGTTGAAGAAGGTTATTATGGACACCGGAAAAACATCCTTTGTGGCAGAAGTGGAAAACGTAAAGTTTTTCAAACAATTTGCGATTTTGAAAATAAAAGGTTATGATACCTTAAACGATATAGAACCATTAAAGGGAAGCACTCTATGGGTAAACAGGGAAGATGCTGTGAAACTTCAAAAAGATGAGTACTTCGTGGCAGATTTGGAAGGGCTGACAGTCGTAACAGATGAAGGAAAGACGCTAGGAGTGTTAGAGGAAGTTCTTCCGACAGGGGCAAATGACGTGTATGTCGTAAAGAACGACGAAGGAAGAGAATACTATCTGCCTGCGATCAAAGAATGCATTTTGAAAGTAGATATGAAGGCAGAAGTCATCACAGTGCATATGATGCCTGGCTTAGAGGAGTTATAAAATGACGACTTTTTATGTGTTAACGCTTTTTCCGGAGATGATTCTGGACGGAATGAATACGAGTATCATCGGTCGTGCGATGGAAGCGGGTTTGTTACAAATAAAGGCAATCAACATTAGGGATTTTACTCAGTCAAAACACAAAAAAGTGGATGACTATCCGTACGGTGGCGGAGCCGGCATGGTTATGCAGGCACAGCCAATTTATGATGCTTATATGTCTGTCGTAGAGGAATTGGGTTATCGCCCACGTACGATTTATTTGACACCGCAGGGACCAACCTTTCATCAGAAGATGGCAAAAGAATTGGCTTTAGAGAAAGATTTGGTGTTCCTTTGCGGACATTATGAAGGCGTGGACGAAAGAGTCTTAGAAGAAATTGTTACGGATTATGTGTCTATCGGCGACTATGTATTAACAGGCGGGGAATTACCTGCCATGGTCATGATGGATGCCATTTCCAGAATGGTTCCGGGAGTTCTTACCAATGAAGAGTCCGGCGAAACGGAGAGCTTTTCCGGGAATCTATTGGAATATCCGCAATATAGCCGTCCGGAGGAATGGATGGGGAAAAAGGTTCCGGAAGTGCTTTTGTCCGGACATCATAAAAATATTGAAAAGTGGCGCTTGGAACAGTCTATAGAGCGCACAAAAAAAGTAAGACCGGATATGTATGAAGCGTATCTTGAAGAGAAGTAGCAAGGATGGTTTTTGGGCGCGGATATTGTAAAGAAACCCGTAGAGCCCAAAGCAGGAGAATAGCGTGGGCGAAATCGGAAAAAGAAGCTTACAGAATCCAAAGTAAAGCTATGGCGCTATGGCGAGATGTTTATAAAAAGAGAAACAGAAAAAATATAAAAAGTACTTGCACTTACATACATTTTATGGTAATATATCCGAGTGTGATTAGCGATGGTCCTCTGTTACGTAGTGTATTATGAACATCAAAATAATAGGAGGTAGCACAATGAACGACATTATTAGAAGTATTGAAGCAGCAGAATTGAAGCAGGAAGTAGCTGATTTCCGTGTAGGAGATACAGTTAGAGTACATGCAAAAATCAAAGAAGGTAACCGTGAAAGAATTCAGGTTTACGAAGGAATTGTTCTTAAGAGACAGGGTGGAAGCAACAGAGAAACTTTCACAGTTCGTAAATTCTCAAACGGTGTTGGCGTAGAAAAGACTTGGCCATTACATTCTCCATTCGTTGAAAAGGTAGAAGTAATCAGAAAAGGTAAAGTTAGAAGAGCTAAATTATTCTACTTAAGAGACCGTGTAGGTAAAGCTGCAAAGGTTAAAGAAATCGTAAAATAATGTACAAACAAAAGGAACAATTACGAAAGTAGTTGTTCCTTTTCTATTTGTTTTTTGGTATAATATAATTTGGAGTAAAATGACATACGAGGTTTTTGGAAATGAGAATCCGCAGACGAAAAGGATTGCAATTTGGCAAGCAGAGAAAAAAACTGAATATGACGCTGGTAAAAGAAATTTTGTCATGGACCGGTGAGATTATATTTGTTGTGGCATTAGCATTTATGCTGGTTTATTATGTGGGACAACGAACCAAGGTCATCGGTGCTTCCATGGAACCGCAGTTTTATGACGGCGAACAGCTGATGATTAATCGTTTCATATACATTTACAGTGATCCGAAACCGAACGATATTATTGTGTTTTTGCCAAACGGTAATGAAAAAGCACATCATTATGTTAAGAGAGTGGTGGCTTGTCCGGGCGATACCGTGCAGATTGTAAATGGCATTCTGTATGTCAACGGCAAGGAGTTTGAGTGTGATGTAGATGTGGCAAAAATGGAGTACGCAGGCATTGCAGAAACGGAGATTAAACTTGGGGCGGACGAGTATTTTGTATTAGGCGATAATCGAAACAACTCTGAAGATAGCCGATACGCAAACATTGGTGTCGTAAAAGAAGAGTATATTATTGGAAAAGCATGGTTTGTGATTGCACCATTTTCAGAAATAGGATTTATCGATTAGCAGTATATTCATTATAAGATTTGCTGCACATTCATTATTTAGAAGAGGTAGAGTATGAATTATCAATGGTATCCTGGGCATATGACCAAGGCAAAAAGGGCAATGCAAGAGGATGTAAAGTTAGTTGATTTAATTATAGAATTAGTGGATGCAAGAATCCCCCTTTCCAGTCGGAATCCGGACATCGACACACTTGCCGGGAACAAGTCCAGATTGGTTCTTTTGAATAAATCAGATTTGGCAGACCCAAAGGTGAACGAAGAATGGAAGAAATTTTTTAAGGAAAAAGGTATTTTTGTAGTGACCCTGGATGCCAGAGTAAATCAGGCAACCAAGGTGGTTATGGAAGCCATTATGGAGGCTTGTAAAGAAAAAATTGAGCGGGACAGAAAGCGTGGCATTTTAAACAGACCGGTGCGAGCGATGGTAGTAGGCATTCCAAATGTAGGAAAATCTACTTTCATTAATACATTAGCAGGGAAGGCAGCCACAAAGACCGGAAACAAGCCGGGTGTTACAAAGGGAAAACAATGGATTCGTTTGAACAAACAGGTGGAACTTTTGGATACTCCGGGAATTCTATGGCCAAAATTTGAAGATCAGATGGTTGGCCTTCGCCTTGCACTGATTGGTTCTATCCGGGATGAAATATTAAATGTAGATGAATTGGCAGTGGAGTTGATAAAATATCTTCGTGTTGCATACCCGGGAATTATATCAGAACGGTACCATTGCACAGAAGAAGGTACAGAGGCAGAAATTTTGACGGATATTGCGCAGAAACGTCAGTTTTTGAAAAAAGGCGGCGAGTTGGATTACAGTAAAGCTGCCAATACTGTCATTGATGAGTTTAGAAGCGGAAAATTAGGAAGAATTTCACTGGAACAGGTGTAAAAGGAGCACAGGAAATGAGATACGACGAAAAAATGGATATGGAAAAGGCAAATCCGGACGATATGGATATGGAAAAGACCAATCCGGAAGAAAAGGATAACGAATCAAAGAAAAAGAATATGAAAAAAGAACTTTTGGATATGGCAGTGTATTGTCTGGGTGTGTTGGTCATCTGCTATTTGATTATTAACTTTATCGGACAGAGAACCATTGTGGTAGGGGATTCTATGCAAAATACCCTTTATGATGGTGATAATTTGATTGTAGATAAGATTTCTTATGTTTTTAAGGATCCGGAGCGGTTTGACATTGTAGTTTTTCCATGTAAATCAAACAAAAATACTTTGTATATTAAGCGTATTATTGGTTTGCCTGGCGAAAAAGTACAGATTGATGAAAACGGTAATATTTATATTAATGACCAGATTTTGGTGGAAAATTACGGAAATGCGACGATGATATATGCAGGCTTGGCATCAGAGCCGATTTATCTTGGAGCTGATGAATATTTTGTGCTGGGCGATAATCGGAATAATTCAGAAGACAGCCGTTTTTCAAACGTAGGTGTCGTTGACAGTGAAGATATTATCGGCCGCGCAATTTTAAGAATTTTCCCGTTTGACACATTCGGGACTCTTGACAAGGAGTAACTACCATGGAGAAAAAAGCAATCCAGGAAATAAAAAAGGAATTTATGGCAGCGGAAGAATCACAGCTGCCTTTTCTTGTCTCAACCTATGCACAAGATGACCGGGCGGGCGTGCAGTCCTTGGTAAAGAAAGCCCAAAAAACGTTAGACAACATTGAGGCAGAGAAAAAACGGATTGAAAAACTAAAGGAATATGAAAACAAATACCCGCAAGCAGCTTATATATGCGGAATCGATGAAGTAGGAAGAGGACCATTGGCGGGGCCGGTGGTTGCGGCGGCGGTGGTGTTGCCGAAAGACTGTGATATTTTATACATAAATGATTCGAAAAAGTTAAGTGCCCAGATGCGGGAGAAGCTTTACGATGAGATTATGGAAAAAGCAATAGCGGTCGGAGTTGGTCTGGTAGGACCGGAGCGGATTGATGAGATTAATATTTTGCAGGCAACTTATGAAGCAATGCGACAAGCCATTGAGAAATTAAGTGTTACGCCCGATATATTATTAAACGATGCGGTTACGATTCCGGGTGTTTCCATAAAGCAGGTGCCGATTATTAAGGGAGATGCAAAAAGCATTTCCATTGGGGCAGCCAGCATTATTGCGAAAGTTGTCAGAGACCGCCTGATGGAAGAATATGGAAATATTTTTCCGGGATATGGTTTTGAACGCAATGTGGGATATGGAACCCAGGAGCATATAGATGCGCTCCAAAAATTAGGTCCGACCCCGATTCACAGAAAGACATTTATCAAGAATTTTATATAAACCGGACAAGGAGAAAGCGATGAAGGTTGGTAATTTTTCCGTTCAACAACAGAATACAGTATCTGATTCTGCCGTTTCTAAACTGACGCAGAACAACCTTTCTGTGCAATCTTCCGGCGGAGGGTTGCCGCAAACATTGTCTTCTTTAGGAGCCGGACAGGTGTTTGAAGCAACCATTACCAGGGATGAAAGCGGTAAAATCACCATTCATCTTGCAAATGGAGAAAGTGTCACTGCCAGAATGGATGGCACTGTAAATTTGCTGGAGAATACCGCTACTTTTTTTCAGGTAAAAAGTCATCAGGGCAATCAGTTGGCAATTCGTGCCGTGACACAGGATCCAAGTGCTAACCCAACGATTGTACGGGCACTTGCCCAGGCAGGTGTTGCGATTGATGACAACAACATTCAGCTTGTATTAGAAATGATGAAGAACCAGTTGCCGATTGACGCGAAATCCTTAGCGCAAATGGTTCGGACAGCATATGCCAATAAGGGAGTCGATTCTGCGACATTGGCACAAATGACAAAATTGGGATTGCCGGTAACACAAGAAAATGTTACAACTTTTCAACAATATGCATCCGGCAATGGAGATATGATAAAAAACCTCGATTCCATGATAAAACAGTTGCCACAACAGCTGGCAACGTTTGATGGAAGCGGGATATCCGGCAAAGAGATTCTTAGCGCATTGCAGGAAATTTTTAACGGTGCACAAGGAGAGCAACAGCCGGTTATACAGAGCGTTTCTGTTACCGGAGAAGGAGCATCATCGGGAAACATCCGAGCAGAAGATGAGATGTTTCTTACGGGAAACGGCAGTCTTAATGAAAATGGTGCATCGGATGCGGTGTCGTTAGAGCATTCTGTTGCGATGCCTTCCGGAAATGAAAGTAGTACGGCAGTTGCCACAGTAGGCAGTGTTGAAAATGGACTTGCAGGTATGGAAAATACAAGCAAGGACGCAATGGTTCAGGAACTGTTGGACGTATTAAATGGTTTGGCAACGACAAAACAGAACGGCGAGGGTTTGTTACAGGCCGCTGAAACATTGACAAACGGAAATACGCAAAACGCAACGGCGATGATAAAAAATCTGATTGCAGGGCCGGATGGGTTTGTACGGCTTTTGGAACTGGCAAAGCAAACGGAGCTGTCAGATGAACAGCTTCAGGCGCTGTTTTCCAACAAGGGATTTGCAAAGCTTTTGGCAGATTTTATGGAAAAAGAATGGTTTTTGGAGCCGAAGCAGGTTCGGGCAAAAGAAGTGGGCGAGGTTTATGAAAAACTTCAGGACCAGATGAATAAATTGGAGAGTCTGATGCAGCAATTAAACCCGGAAGCAAAAAGCGGACAGGATGCAGGACAGATTCGTAATAATGTAGCATTTATCAATGATTTGAATCAGCTTTATAATTATGTTCAGATTCCGTTAAAGATGGCAAACGGACATGCAAAGGGAGATTTGTACGTTTATACGGATAAGCGTGCCATGAAGCAGGGAAAAGAAGAACTGACGGCACATTTACATTTGGAATTGGAGCATTTGGGAATGACAGATGTTTATGTTAGTCTTCGCAGTAAGAAGCTGACAACAAATTTTATCATGGAAAAAGAAGAATCCCTGGATCTTGTTATGAGTCATATGGACGAATTGACTCGTCGGTTGGAAGAAAAGGGTTATGCGGTAAAGACAGAGGCAACGCTTGCAGATAAAGATGTTAAAGAACCGGACTTTTTTACGGAGATTATGAACAAGGAATTGCCAACGGTTGCAGTTCAGAGATATTCTTTGGATGTTATTGTTTAATGATTGAGCAGACCGGGAAGGTGTGTTATCAGGAGGAAAGGTATATGGGAAGTATAAAACAGGCGGATACAGACAATAAAAAAAGAAAAACCGCAGTAGCTCTTTCTTATGAGAAGGGTGACCATGCACCGAAGATTCTGGCCTCCGGTGTAGGGGAAGTGGCAGAAAAAATCATTGAAACGGCAAAAGAAGCAGATGTACCGTTGTATGAAGATGCGCCACTTGCGTCCACTTTAGCAAAGCTTGAAATCGGAGATGCTATACCGCCGGAATTGTATGAGGTTGTGGCGGAGATTCTGGTCTTTGTAAATGATATGGATCGTATGAAGTCCAAAATATCTTAAAAGAATGATATGGGGAGAAGGTTATGCAAATAAAAAAAGAATCTAAGAGAAATAACCGGGCACTGGGTAGCCGCAAAGAGCAGGTTGCAAAATGGTTTTTAGAGCAAAACGGTTATGAAATCTTAGGAATGAATTATCGCTGCAGTTACGGGGAAGTAGACATTATATGCCAAAAAAATGGATATATCATATTTGTTGAGGTGAAATATCGTTCCAGTGATAAAAACGGGTTTCCCGGACAAGCAGTGGATAACGGAAAACAAAAAAAGATCTCTCAAGTTGCAAGACAATATTTATATTCGACACATTTAAGCGAGGTAAAATGCCGTTTTGATGTAGTGGAGATTTTAGGAAATAAGATTCGCATTATAGAAAATGCGTTTGACTATAAGCCATAGGTGTTTTAGTGTCAGTGGCATGAAGATTTGTAATCCGATGTGGTTACAAGGAGGAAAAAATATGAACGTTGAATTATATATGTATTTCATAGTCTGTCCGTTGGTATTTTTGGCAGGTTTTGTGGATGCCATTGCAGGAGGCGGCGGAATGATTTCTTTACCGGCGTATCTTCTTGCCGGTGTTCCTATGCATTTTTCTTTGGCAACGAACAAAATGTCTTCTGCTATCGGGACAGCTGTGTCAACTTGGCGGTACTGTAAAAAAGGCTATGTGGATTGGGTGTTTGCCATTCCAACCGTTCTTTTGGCATTGGGCGGTTCTTACATTGGAACGTCACTGGCTTTACTTACAAGCGATACCATATTGAAAATCATGTTGCTGGCAGTTTTGCCTGTGGTAGCGTTTTATATTATGAAAAATAAATCTTTTGAGAAATCAAAGAAGATTCAGTTAACGAGAAAAGCAACATTCGTCTTAGGAAGTGTATTTGCTTTTGTAATCGGGATGTATGACGGTTTTTACGGACCGGGTACGGGTACCTTTTTGTTATTGTTGTTTACCGGTATTATCGGCATGGATGTGTTAACTGCTTCCGGAAATGTGAAGTTGGTTAACTTGTCATCCAATATTGCTGCCTTGGTGACTTTTTTCCTTCATGGAAAAGTTGTGCTTCCGTTGGGACTTGCGGCAGCAGTTTTTAGTATTGCAGGGCATTATGTGGGTTCCGGCATGGTCATGAAAAACGGTACTAAGATTGTGCGGCCGATTATCTTAGTTGTGATTGCTTTGCTTTTTGTAAAAGTAATTATGGAACTTTAGGAGAAGGATATGATTGAGAGATATTACGGGACGTTAGGTCCTGCTTGTAGAAATAAAGAAGTCATGCGCAGGTTGTTTGAAGAGGGAATGACCGGCGTACGTCTTAATTTGTCCCACACCAACTTGGAACAATGCAAGGAAATGTTGGATGATTATTTTCAGGCAGCAAAGGGAATCCTTGAAAAACCGGAGTTGGTCATTGATTTGAGAGGACCGGAGCTTCGTATGGGAAAAATTGCAGGCGCAATGAATCTGGAAGAAGGAACGGATATTGCTTTTGGGGTAACAGAAGAGGAAGGCTATATTCCGGTACCAAAGGAAGTAATCGGCTATTTTTTGCAGGGACAGCAGGTTTTGTTAGATGATGGGAAAATCTTAGTTGAAGTCACCAAAAATCATGGGGATAAAGCTTATGCGAAAGTTCTGCGAGGAGGTATTTTAACTGCAGGAAAGAGCATAGCTTTGCCGGGATGTAAGATTTTTATGCCTACATTAACCGAACAGGACCTTGAAAATCTGTCTGTTGCAAAAGCATACGGCGTGACAGGGGTAATGCTTCCGTTTGTTAGAGAAGTGCAGGATTTGGACAATTTGAGAACCGCATTAAAAGACGCAAATGCTGAGGATATCCGAATTTTTGCAAAAATTGAAAATAAAGAAGGAATCGAGAAATTAGAGGAATTGATTCCTGCGTGTGATGAGATTGTAATTGCAAGAGGAGATTTGGGCAACAGTGGGCCGCTTTGGGAACTGCCTGTGTTACAGGAAAAAATAGCGACTATGTGCAAAAAACATGGCCGTGAATTTATGGTGGTAACCCAGATGTTAGCAAGTATGGAACATGAGATGGTGCCTACCAGAGCGGAAGTTTCTGATATTTTCAGGGCAGTGAGTGAAGGTGCCGCATCCATTATGGTAACGAGTGAAACCGCAGTAGGAAAGTATCCGTCAGAAGCGATGAAATATCTGGTGAAAACAGCAGAGGAAGCAAAGAAATATTTTCAGGAGTAGGTAAAGAGGTAGGATATGGACTTATTTCAGTATATGAGTGAGCAGAAAAAAGAAAAAGAGGGCCCATTAGCCTCCCGTATGAGACCACGAAGATTAGATGAGGTTGTGGGGCAGCAGCATATTATCGGGAAGGATAAAATGTTGTATCGTGCCATTGCCGCAGATCAGTTGAGTTCTGTGCTTTTTTACGGCCCGCCGGGTACGGGAAAAACCACTTTGGCAAAAGTCATTGCGGCGACAACGCAGGCGGAATTTATGCAGATAAATGCAACAAGCGCCGGAAAAAAAGATATGGAAGAGGTTGTCGCAAAAGCAAAAGAAAATCAAGGAATGTATGGGAAGAAGACCATTCTTTTTGTGGACGAAATTCATCGATTTAATAAAGGTCAACAAGACTACTTGCTACCTTTTGTAGAAGATGGTACAATCATACTCGTGGGTGCCACGACGGAGAATCCGTATTTTGAAGTAAACGGCGCGTTGTTATCCCGTTCTATTATTTTTGAATTAAAGAAGCTGGAAGCAGAAGACATTAAAACCCTACTGTTGCGTGCCACAAGTGATGCAGAACGGGGAATGGGTGTTTATGAACCGGTTTTAGAGGATGATGCCCTTGAATTTTTGGCCGATATATGTAACGGAGATGCACGCTCGGCATTAAATGCGTTAGAACTTGGCGTGTTAACAACACCAAGGAGTGAAGACGGGAAAATTCACATAACTTTAGAAGTAGCGTCAGAATGTATTCAAAAACGGGTGGTACACTATGACAAGACAGGAGACCAGCATTACGACACCATTTCAGCGTTTATCAAAAGTATGCGTGGCTCCGACCCGGATGCAGCAATCTACTATCTGGCACGAATGCTTTATGCCGGAGAAGATATCAAGTTCATTGCACGACGAATTATGATATGTGCTGCAGAAGATGTTGGAATGGCCGATCCGACGGCCTTACAGGTGGCGGTAAGTGCCTCGCTGGCAGTAGAAAGAGTGGGAATGCCGGAAGCCCAGATTATCTTATCACAGGCAGTTATAGCAGTGGCGACGGCACCAAAAAGCAACGCCTGCTGTAATGCGATTTTTTCCGCAATGGATGCGGTAAAAAATGAAAAAACACCAAATATTCCGGTACATTTGCAAGATGCACATTATGGTGGTTCTGCGAAGTTGGGGCACGGAATTGGATATAAATATGCACACGATTACCCGAATCATTTTGTTGAACAACAATATTTGCCGGACGGGCTTACAGACAGAACATTTTATGAGCCTACCGACCTTGGCAAAGAGAAGGATATCAAAGCATATATGAAATATATCAGGGGAAAACAATAGGAGGAAGACACAGAAATGATTAATTTTCAGGAAATGACCAAAGAAGAATTATTAAAGGAAAGAGAGAGTTTAGAAGCTGCTTACCGTGATTATCAGAAACGCGGCCTTGCATTAAATATGGCAAGAGGTAAGCCTGCAACAGCACAGCTTGATATCTCTAACCCAATTTTAACAGCATTAACACCGGATTCTGATTTCAAATCCGTTGACGGCGACGTTAGAAACTATGGTGTATTGGAAGGTATCACCGAAGCAAGAGAATTCATGGCTCAGATTATGGGTTGTGACAAGAAAGAAGTTATCATGGGCGGAAACGCATCTCTTACGTTAATGTTTGATATGGTATGCCGTTCTTTTACACACGGTGTTATGGGACATACTCCATGGTATAAATTAGACAAGGTAAAATTCTTGTGTCCGGTTCCGGGATATGACAGACATTTTGCCATTACAGAACATTTCGGCATTGAAATGATTAACATTCCAATGACTGCAACAGGTCCTGACATGGATATGGTTGAACAGTACGTAAACAACGATGAAACCGTTAAAGGTATCTGGTGTGTACCAAAATATTCCAATCCACAGGGTATCACATATTCAGATGAAACCGTTAAGAGATTTGCTGCATTAAAGCCGGCAGCAGCTGACTTCCGTATTTACTGGGACAATGCTTATGCAGAACATCACTTATACAAGGATGACCAGGACGAATTATTAAACATCATGGTTGAATGTAAAAAAGCAGGTAACGATGATATGGTTTACCAGTTCGCTTCTACATCCAAGATGTCTTTAGCAGGTGCAGGTATTTCTGCAGTTGCAGCATCTGAAGCAAATATTGCAAGTTTATTGAAGTTGATGAATGCTCAGTTAATCAGCCATGACAAAGTAAATCAGCTTCGTCATGTAAGATATTTCAAAGACATCAACGGCTTACGCGAGCATATGATGAAACAGGCGGACATTTTAAGACCGAAATTTGAAATGTTATTAAAATTATTTGATGAAGAATTAAAGGGTATCGGTGCAGGTACCTGGTTTGAACCAAAGGGTGGATACTTCATCACATACGAAACCATTCCGGGATGTGCAAGAAGAGTTATCCAGTTGGCAAAAGAAGCCGGAATGACTATGACCGGAGCAGGTGCTCCATTCCCATACGGAAAAGATCCGGAAGATACCGTTATCCGTATTGCTCCATCTTTACCGCCTATGGCAGAATTGGAAGAAGCAGGAAAGTTATTCGTAATTTGCGTAAAACTTGCTACTGTTGAAAGATTACTTGCGTAATATATGTGGGCTGTTGCAGAGATTCTGTAACAGCCCAATTTAAGAGAGGGAAAATATGACAATCGTAATAACAATGGCGAAGCTTATCTTGGCTATGGCGTTGGGATTTTATTTAGGAAAAAAAGAAGTGCTTAATGCTGAGACGGTAAAAAAGGTGTCGTCCATTATCGTTACCTTTACCGGACCGGCGATGGTACTTGGTTCCGTAGCAGATATGGGCGGACAAAGCATCCGCTCTGTATTGGTGTTGTTGATATATGGAACGATTTGCTATGGATGTTTACCATTTGTCGGTTATCTTATGGGAAGACTTCTGAAGGTGGACAGGGATCTGGCAGGCACATATATGCTTACGATTCTTTTATGTAACAATACTTTTATGGGATTCCCTGTGGTGCAGTCATTATTTGGAAATGACGCGATTTTTTTAACCGCGGTTTTGCATTTTGCATTTAATATTATGTTCTATACCTTGGGATTAAGTGTGATTCGAAAGGATGGAAAACGGACAGAACTAGAAAAACAATTTGAAAAAGACGGACCGACAGCAACCTTTGTGAAAAGTACCTTCCGCTGGAAAAACATAATTAATCCGGGAACAATAGCCGCCATTGCAGCAATGATTA
The DNA here is from genome assembly GCA_045593085.1 of Lachnospiraceae bacterium. Taxonomy (GTDB): domain Bacteria; phylum Bacillota; class Clostridia; order Lachnospirales; family Lachnospiraceae; genus XBB1006. Next base: position 75,957 of record JAZNWA010000027.1, read on the forward strand.
TTTTCTTCGGCGGATTAGAAGTTCCTGCGATTATCGTAGAACCGGTTACTTTTGTCGGTGCACTTACCATGCCGTTATCCATGATTTTAATCGGTGCCAATATGTCGCGATATAAGATGAAAGAAGTACTTGGTGATTGGCGGATTTATGTGGTTGCTTGTGCCCGATTAATGTTGGTTCCGATTGTGATTTTTTTCACGTCGCGATTGGTATTTTCCGATATGAGACTGGTTCAAATAGCTACGATTACATTCGGTATGCCGGTTGCGGCACTGGTGGCCATGGGAACTGCAGAATATGAAAAACAAGGAAAGGTGGGAGCAATTGCAGTTGCTTTTACTACGATTTGCTCCATGCTTACGATTCCGATTTGGGCTTTGATATTAGGCGTAACACTATAAATTTAAAAGCGAGGTTATGATTCAATGAAAAAGAAAGAGCTGTATCTCCGGTAATTGGAGACACAGCCTTTTTTTACGCGTTTTTTTTGTCCAAGGCTACATTGCGGAAATATACGACCAGATGGGTGGATACCATCAATAAATTCACAATGTAAGCAATGAGGACATATGTAATCTGCCCGGAAATGATTTTTGCAAATATACCTGCAATATATCCTGAGATGATAAGCAGAATAAATGGTAAGCTCGTTCCTTTTGCTGTTCTTGCACGGTATGCCTTGACCAGGTTTAACGGCCAGGAACAGCCGAAACATATAAGCATAACGGTCTCTAAAATAGAAGCCATGGTTCGCCTCCTTTGTGATAATTTTTCTTCAATGGTAGGATAGCACCACCGCGTGTAAAAGTCAATTTACTCAAGAGGGATTTTATCAAGAAATGTTCAATGGAAAAACGGTGTAACCGAATTATTCGGCCACACCGCATCCTGAAAATAATCCTTGTTAGAATTCCTTAAAGCGAATGCCTTTTCGGTTACACAAGGATTTGAAAGGGGGTATCATCTATTTTGGGGGTTGGGGGTAACCTGCAAAATAGAGGTCTCTTGGAGGCATTGGCAGGCCTCCGAAATGAACGAGATCCTGATATTGCATCAGGTCCACTTCATCAATCGTTCCAGCAGGGATAAGACCCGTGCAGTCTGTCGTGGAAGCTGAATTACCAAGATAATCATAGTCCAGTGGGACGAAAGGTTCGGCCACGGAACGAGAACTGCCGTTATTCGGAATATAAGGACGCATCACATCACCTCCGATTTCTAGTATGCCCGATGTTGGAAATATCATACATAGATGGAAAAAGAAAGTTTTCGGTTTGTGAATGTTTTTTGACGGATGGCCGTGTCGGCTTGACGATAGGAGATGCACCTTGTAAAATGATAAAAAAGAAGTTGGGAAAAACATAGTTATTAAAATAAAAAAAGTGCTGTTTTTATAACAAGGATAAGGAGGACATTGTATGCGTATCAATGATGTATCGTATTATGACACTTTAAATTACGAAAATCGTATCAATGGCATGAATATATCTGTAAATACTGAAGTGCGGGGAGTTGAAACAAAAGAGAATGCCACAAAAGAATGTCAGACCTGTGCAAATCGAAAATATGTAGACGGATCCTCTGAGATGAATGTTTCTTTCAAGACGCCGGGACATATTTCGGCGGGGGCCAGCAAGGCAATGGTGTCTTCCCATGAGCAGGAACATGTGGCAAATGCAAGAGCTGAGGGCAGTCAGGCAAATAAAGAACTTGTTTCAGCAAGTGTACGTATTCGCATGGCCAGATGCCCGGAATGTGGTGTGTCCTATGCGGCAGGCGGAGAAACCACTACCGTGATTCGAACAACGACTCCGACTTATCAGGCAGACAACCCGTATGCTCAAAGACAAAAAGCAATTGATGGTCAGCGCTTGGCAGGAGCTAATGTTAATGTAGAGTTCTAAGAAAAAAAGTCGAAGGAAAAACATTAGAACCAAGGAAAGGACCGACATGTATTACAATAGAAAAAGAGGACAAAGTTACAAATGAAACAAATAAAAACATTTTTGAAAGCGATACTTGCAGGTATCATGATAAACATTGCTGCAACAATATATTTATCAGTTGAGGATAGTGTTGTAGGAGCGTTATTATTTACCTTTGGATTGTTCGGTGTATTAGTGACACAGAGTAATCTTTATACAGGAATGGCAGGATATTTTCCGCAAAGAAAGTGGTGGGAGTTGATTCTTGTATTTGTGGGCAATGGTGTAGGATGCATTGTCTACTCGTTAGCATATGCGCAAACGACTTCCTATTCAAAAATATATGAGCGTGTGTATCAGTTGTGTGAAAGAAAGTTTGACGCAGGTGTTTTGGGCATTTTTGTAATGAGCATTTGCTGTGGAGCGTTGATGTTTTTAGCCGTTGATACATTTAAGAAAAATCGGGATATCGTGGGCGTAGTAGTAGTTATTTTAAGTGTATCCGGTTTTATTTTGGCAGGATTTGAGCATAGTATTGCTAATATGGCATATTTGGCATTGGCAAAATATCCGGTTGGAATTGTTGAATTGGGAAAACTTTTGTTGATGGGTATTGGAAATTTAATCGGTGCTGTAGGTTTGAGAAAAATGATGGAATAAAAACAAATATGATTTCCTGGGCTTTAAGGTTTGTAACGTGGTGTTGCAGGCCTTTTTTATTGGATTGAAAAAGTATTATAGGATAATTTTATAATAATGGGCGTCTTTCATTAAAGTTTCAAAAATGTATACTATAATACAATTAACCTTTCAAAACTAAATACTGTTTTAGCCTTATGATTCGTTGATAGAATGATTAATTATTAGAGGATATGATGACTGCATTGTGATGCAGATGCCAATGAATAGGTTCATAAAAAAGACTAGATTCTTACCTTGATTCCCCGGCTTAATCGAAAATTAAATATGAGACGAACGAAGCAGAGGAGAAAATATATGGTATTTAAAGACGTTGATAAGAAATTGCGCAAAAACGGATGGGTAAAGGTAAGAGTGAACGGCTCCCATAATATTTATAAACATGAAGACTTTATGGGGTGTATTTCTGTACCCGACCATCGGAAGGAAAGTATTTCCACCGGCGTTTTAAGGACACTTGAAAGGGATACAGGTCTATCATTGAGATAGACCTGTTTTTTTGATGCAATGTAATCCAATAGCCCACGGCAGATGAAAAATTGGGTTAAAATGAAGAAATAAAGGAGAACATAAAAAATGAGGATAAGTGCGGGATATGTCCCTTTTTTGCTTGACATTTACGGACTTGATAACTATAATTTACCTAGTAAAGACAATGACGAAGACAGTAGGTGTAAGAACAAAGTCAAAGCGAGCCGAGTTGGTGGGAGTCGGTACGAGTAGCTTGCATTGAAGATCACTTCCGAGTCGCAACCCGAAATCACATCTTGATTGAGAATCGTGAGAGTAGACGTTGACGGTATTCCTCCGTTACAGGGAACACATATGCGGGCAACCAAGTATGCAGTAACAGGTGGTTATGAATGATAAGTATGCGTTCATCCTTTTACTAAGGGTGGACGCTTTTTTGTTTATATCGCTTTTGTTCTGCGTTTGGCGACTTATATGTATTAAATCTATTCGTCAATGACAGTGTGTATTTCTAATTCATTTGCAAAACGCATTTGCAAATTGACGTGCCGGCTTAAAATCGCCATCCATGGCTCCTTAAGCCTATTGTCAACCTCCTGTTGACAATGCACTGGGGTAGAAAGGCAAATGAATAAGAAACACAGCACCGTCCTTGAAATCATATCTTTAATACATATAAGTCGCCAACCTACAAAACAAAAGAAGATAAACAAACATAAAACGCATATCACTTTACTGACGTGGATTCGCCTGAGAATAGCAGTTAGTAAAGAAAGGAAGGAAGAAAAACATGTACAAGAAAGTTTCTACGGATATGAATTTCGTTGAACGTGAAAAGCAGATTGAGCAGTTCTGGAAAGAGGAAGACATTTTTAGAAAAAGTATGAATTCCAGAAAAGAAGGAGAGAGCTATACATTCTATGATGGCCCTCCAACCGCAAACGGAAAGCCACATATTGGACACGTATTGACCCGTGTTATTAAGGATATGATTCCGAGATATCAGACGATGAAGGGAAAAATGGTTCCTAGAAAAGCCGGTTGGGATACCCATGGACTTCCGGTTGAAATCGAAGTTGAAAAGAAATTAGGTTTAGACGGTAAAGACCAGATTGAAGCTTATGGTTTAGCGCCGTTTATTGCAGAGTGTAAAGAAAGTGTTTGGAAATACAAAGGAATGTGGGAGGATTTCTCCGGTACCGTTGGTTTCTGGGCAGACATGGACGATCCATATGTAACATATCATAATGATTACATCGAATCTGAATGGTGGGCATTAAAAGAGATTTGGGATAAGAAGTTATTATATAAAGGCTTCAAAATCGTTCCATATTGCCCACGTTGTGGTACTCCTCTTTCTTCTCAGGAAGTGGCGCAGGGCTACAAGGATGTAAAGGAACGTTCCGCAGTGGTACGTTTTAAAGTGGTTGGTGAAGATGCGTATTTCTTGGCATGGACCACTACACCTTGGACTTTACCATCTAACGTGGCACTTTGCGTAAATCCTGTAGAAGATTATGTAAAAGTAAAATCCGGTGACTATGTATACTACTTAGCAGAAGCTTTGGTGGCAAAGAACTTAGGGGAAGATGTTGAAATCTTAGAGCGTATGAAGGGTAAAGACATTGAGCACAAAGAATATGTGCCGTTGTTCCCATATGCAAATGAAATCTGTGAAAAACAGCATAAAAAAGCATTTTTCGTTACTTGTGCAGACTATGTAACTTTAACCGATGGTACAGGTGTGGTTCATATTGCGCCTGCATTTGGTGAAGACGATGCCCAGGTAGGAAGAAGATATGATTTACCGTTTGTTCAGTTAGTAAACGGCAAGGGTGAATTAACAGAAGAAACACCATGGAATGGCGTATTCTGTAAAAAAGCTGACCCAATGATTTTGGAAGCATTAGAGGAAGCAGGTTTGTTATTTGATGCACCGAAATTTGAGCATAGTTATCCGCATTGCTGGAGATGTGATACTCCACTTATTTACTATGCAAGAGAATCCTGGTTTATTAAGATGACCGAGGTTAAGAAAGACTTAATCGCAAACAACAATACAATCAACTGGATTCCGGAAAGCATCGGAAAAGGACGTTTCGGCGACTGGTTAGAAAATGTTCTTGACTGGGGAATTTCCCGTAATCGTTACTGGGGAACACCACTTAATATCTGGGAATGTGAATGCGGACATCAACATGCAATCGGAAGCATTGCAGAGTTAAAAGAAATGTCACCAAACTGTCCGGACGATATCGAACTTCACAGACCATTTATTGATGATGTAACTTTAACTTGTCCTCACTGCGGAAAGCAGATGAAGAGAGTACCGGAAGTTATTGACTGCTGGTTTGACTCCGGAGCAATGCCGTTTGCGCAGCATCATTATCCGTTTGAAAATAAGGATTTATTTGAACAGCAGTTCCCTGCAGACTTTATTTCCGAGGCAGTTGACCAGACCAGAGGATGGTTCTACTCCTTATTAGCAATTTCCACTTTGTTATTTAACAAAGCACCATATAAAAATGTTATCGTTTTAGGTCACGTTCAGGATGAAAACGGACAGAAGATGTCCAAATCCAAAGGAAACGCGGTTGACCCATTTGAAGCATTGGAAAAATACGGCGCCGATGCAATCCGTTGGTATTTCTATATCAACTCTGCTCCGTGGTTGCCAAACCGTTTCCATGGTGATGCGGTAGCAGAAGGCCAGAGAAAATTCATGGGTACCTTATGGAATACCTATGCGTTCTTTGTACTTTATGCGAATATCGATAACTTCGATGCAACAAAGTACACCTTGGACTACAGCAAATTATCCGTAATGGATAAATGGTTATTGTCCAAGTTAAATACTTTGGTTAAGACTGTTGACAACAACTTGGCAAACTATAAGATTCCGGAAACTGCAAGAGCATTACAGGCATTTGTAGATGATATGAGTAACTGGTATGTACGTCGTTGTCGTGACCGTTTCTGGGCAAAAGGAATGGAACAGGATAAGATTAATGCGTATATGACTTTATATACTGCATTAGTAACCGTAAGTAAGGCGGCAGCGCCGATGGTTCCGTTTATGACGGAAGAAATCTATCAGAACTTAGTTCGCAGTATTGATAAAACCGCTCCGGAAAGTATCCACTTATGTGACTTCCCGGCAGTGGATGAAAGTGCAATCGATGCAGAACTGGAAAACTACATGGATGAAGTATTAAAGATTGTAGTTATGGGTCGTGCAGCCCGTAACGCAGCAAACATTAAGAATCGTCAGCCAATCGGCAACATGTATGTAAAAGCACCAAATGCATTGGAAGAATTTTATACAACGATTATTGCGGAAGAATTAAATGTTAAGAAGGTTACTTTCTCTGATGACGTCAGTGCATATACCGATTATACCTTTAAGCCACAGCTTAAGACCGTAGGACCAAAATATGGTAAGCTTTTGGGCAGAATCCAGGGTGAATTAAAAGACCTAAATGGTAATAAAGCAATGGCAGAGCTTCGGGAAACAGGTTTCTTAACTCTTTGTGATGGAGAAGCACGTCTTGCAGAAGAAGATTTATTAATTACCATGACTCAGATGGAAGGTTACATGACCGAAGGTGATAATGAAATCACTGTAGTTTTGGATTGCAACCTGACAGAAGAATTATTAAATGAAGGTTTCGTACGAGAAATCATCAGCAAGATTCAGACCATGAGAAAAGAAGCAGACTTTGACGTAATGGACCACATCAAGGTTTCTTACAAGGCAGAAGGAAAGCTTGCCATGATTATGGAAACCATGGGACAGGATGTATTATCCGAAGTTCTTGGTGATGAATTGGTGGCAGGAGAAGTGACCGGATTTAGCAAAGAATGGAAGATTAACGGCGAAGACATGGTTCTTGGCGTAGAAAAAATGTAAAGTTTTTAGGGGGATAAAAATGATAGGGGTAGGTTTAAAAAAATTAGCAAAAGAGTATGGCTTAACAGTTGAAAAGGGTGTAGCTTACGGAGAACTGAAAGGTTTTTTCGTAACCTTTAAAGAAGGAAGCGGCTACAAGCAGATGATGGTTGCAACGCATTTAGATGAAGACATAATCAATGAGTTGATTGAAGTTGCGAAGGCAGCAAACTGCGACAAAAATTACCGTGTAAATAATTTGATGTTTACACCAATGATGACACAGGTGATTTTTTTTGACAATCCGGGAACAATGCCGCTTATTCAGAAATTTATAGAATGGTTTTTCCCTATGTTGGAAGCACACGGAGCGACAAAAGCAGATTGTTGCCCATACTGCGGAGAGAAAATTCTTGAAGCGGCAAAGCCAAAGCTCGTTCATGGTGCAGTTGTTCATATGCATGACAGTTGTGCACGCAGATATTCGGATGAATTAGAGCAGGAATATAAAGGCAGAACCGAAATGGAGGGAACTTCCTACTTTAAAGGTTTCATCGGTGCATTACTTGGGGCAATTATCGGTGTGATTATTTGGGCACTGATTTTGAATTCCGGTTACATTGCAGCCATCGCAGCATTAGCCATTGCCTGGTTGGCAGATTTTGGATACGTTTTGTTTAAGGGGAAAAAAGGCAGAGGAAAGATTGCCATCTTGGTTTCAGTTACAGTTCTTGCAATTATAGTCGGAACATTTGCGGGAGATGCTATTGAGATGGTTAAACTGATCCGTGCAGGAGAGGTTGACGCGACCTATGCCGACATTCCAAGTTGGTTTGTGGGATTATTTGCTACAAATCCGGAATATGTAAGTGCATTTCTTCAGAATCTTTTGATGGGCTTAGCCTTTGGCGGTGTCGGATGTTTCTATTTCTTACGTAGAAAAGGCGTAGAAGCCGGCAAAGTACAAATGAAAGATTTCTAAATATCTATAAGAGTAGTACACCTGTGAAGACGATCGTTTTTCACAGGTGTGTTTTTTTGTCGGATGCAGCAAAAAGTATGTTGAAAAATGCAAAATTTTGTGAAAATAATGTGAAAAACTACTTGCAAAATATATGGAAGCAGTTATAATCGAAAATGTATGACTTTATAGTTTTTATTTTGGGCTAAGGTTTACTTTGAGGGGCAAAATATGGGAAGACAAAAGCAAAAAATTTTAATCATTGATGATGTGAAATTGATTCGTGAAGAATTAAAGGATATTTTTCAAGGAGAATATGAGCTCTTTGAAGCGGAAGACGGACTTCAGGGCTTAGAAATCTTAAAACAGAACAAAGGAAATATCGATTTGGTTTTGTTAGATTTGGCAATGCCGAATTTGGATGGAATTGAATTGTTGAAAAAGCGTAAAGAATTACCTTATATGAAAAATGTGCCGGTTATTGTAATTACTTCAAATATCCAGCCGGAATACCAGATTGCTGCATTTGAATTGGACGCAACGGATTATATTACAAAGCCTTTTATACCTGACGTTATCCGCTTCCGTGTAGAGCATGTGCTTGCATCCAGAAAGCGTATTCAGGTGATGGAAGCAGAGGCCAGAGAATTAAAGGTTAAGTCTCAGATGGACTTGATGACAGGCTTATATAATAAAGCCACTTCTGAAAAAATTATAAGTGAAGTGTTGAACCGTTTCCCGGAACAGAACCATGCAATGTTGGTTATGGATATTGATAACTTCAAAGCAATCAATGATATGGCCGGTCATTTGGTTGGTGATCACACGATCCGGGTAATGGCAAGTATGATTGTCGGTACTTTTTTCAAAAAGGACGTTGTTGGGCGTATCGGCGGTGATGAGTTCATCGTATTCATGATTAACATCGGAAAAAAAGATGCTGTTCGAAGAAAAGTAAATAAGATCATCGAAACACTATATCACAAGACCAACCTTTCCATTCCGGAAAATGCCAGTTTAAGTATCGGCTTTGCAACAACAGAGGGAAAGAAACACAGTTTTGTGGAACTTTTTGACAAAGCTGATCAGGCATTGCATATCGTAAAACGAACCGGCAAAGCACAGGCTTGGGAGTATGGGGTTACACCGGATTATTCAGAAGAATTGGAAGATAAATCTGTTGTGATTTTAAGCGAAGACAGAGGAAACAGGAGCATGATCCGTGCACTTATGCCGAGAACGGTGAACGTTAAGGTGCCAAACACCATTGTCGAATTAAAAGAACTTTCCGCGAAGGAAAGAGAGAATATCTGTCTCGTTTATGTGGATTCTTCCGGGGTCAAGACCGGTCAGTTAGAGGAGTTTTGGTCGGAAGTGTATTCTCATAAATGGTTAAAGAAAGTTTCGGTTATTGCCTTATGTGAAGAGGGGAATTTGAAGCAGATTAAGGCAGCTATTGAAGCCGGTGTGGAAGATGTGCTTTCCGTTCCAATCGAAGCCAGCGTATTTAAGAGAAGAACAGCGAGATATCTTGGACAGTTTTTAGAAAAATAAGGAATTGATAAAAATATTTTAGGTAAGCGATAAAAGAGGTTGTCTTTAAACTATGATCCTTAGAAGATTATAGTAAAAAGACAGCCTTTTTCTATGTCTTTGGGGCTGGCAACGTTTTTCTTTTGTATAGACCCAGCGGCGAATGATGGATGATAGAAAAATAAAAAAATGACGGTAGAAATACCGTCATTTCACTTGAAAAATTGTTTTTTTATTCTTTTGCTGCAAGTGCAAGGTTACGATTGTTCATTTTTACGTTAAACAGTACAATACCGGCACTCATAATAGCTAAACCAATCACGATTACGAGGAGGTAAGCAGAAAAACCTTGTCCTTTTAATAACTTTAACGGAATCCATGTTCCGAACATATTAAAGAAGAAGTGGAAGATAATCGGTAAAACGATGTTCTTTCCTTTATGCATCACATATCCGATGAGTAAACCTACAAAAAATGCATAAGAGCCTTGAATCAGGTTCATATGTAATACGCCGAACATAAGCGCTTGTACGATGTTAGCCAACCAGAACGGGAATACTCGTTTGGCAAAATTCTGAGTTACGCCTCGGATTAAAAATTCTTCATGAATCGGAGCCACAACCACACTGTAGATGAACATTGCAATCACCGCAGGATAGCTGTAGTGCCCGAAGTCCATTAATTGGTTGTAGGATTCAAACCACTCCGGTTTAAACATTTCCAAGCATGTATAGGTATACTGAATGGCAATCTGCAATCCGCAGACCATCAAGGTAAGTCCGCCGACGGAAGCAACGCTTAAGGATTCTTTTAAAGGAACCAAATCCATAGTTTTTCGTTGCTTTAAATACCAGAAAATGAAAATGGTTAAGCTGGCAAGTCCCCAACAAATCGTAACTATAATGCCAAAGTCCCCATACAACATTTCATAAGTCATCCAATTTATAAGCCCTTCCAAGTCAGATGGAATGTCCCTTGTAGAAAGGACCACTAAAAAATAGTAAAAGGTCACCGGTATGGTAATGATAAACTGCGCAAGCATTGTTACTGCAAATGGAAGCGCACATAATAAAATCTGTCCAATCTTTCTTAAAATCTTCATAAAGCCCCCTCATAAAGCTATATTTCATCGTCAGAAACGAAGTGTTTTGTGTTTGCTGCAGTCTTTGTCAACGACAAGCACTACAAAGACAGTATACCAAAAAAGAACGAAAAAAACAATTCAAAAGAAGAACGAAAGTAGTGCGTTAAGGATTTGACAATCTGTGGCCTGAGAAGGTATAATAAAATGGATTATGGGATGTTATGCCCAAACCTAAAAAAGGAGAAAAAACACCATGGCTTTTACACATTTGCATGTCCATACAGAATATAGTCTGTTAGATGGATCCAACAAGATAAAAGAATATGTGCAGCAGGTTAAGAATCTGGGGATGAATGCAGCAGCAATTACCGATCATGGTGTGATGTACGGCGTGATTGAGTTTTACCGCGCCGCAAGAGAGGCTGGAATTAATCCGGTTTTAGGATGCGAAGTATATGTTTCTCCAAACTCCCGTTTTGACCGGGAAAAAGTCAGCGGTGAAGAACGTTACTATCACCTCGTGTTGTTAGCAGAGAACAACAAAGGCTACGATAATTTGATGAAGATTGTGTCTAAGGGCTTTACCGAAGGTTTTTATTATAAACCGCGAGTAGATAAAGAAGTTTTAAAACAATACAGTGAGGGGATTATTGCATTGTCCGCATGTCTGGCAGGGGAAGTTCAGAAGTATCTGCAAAGAGGCCAGTATGAAGAGGGAAAAAAAGCAGCCCTTGAGTATCAGGAAATCTTTGGAAAAGGAAACTTTTTCTTGGAAATGCAGGACCACGGAATCCCGGAACAAAAAACTGTAAACCAACAGCTGATGCGCTTAAGTAAGGATACCGGAATCGAGTTGGTGGCTACAAACGATGTGCATTATACCTATGCTGACGACGTGGAGCCGCATGATATTTTATTGTGTATCCAGACCGGTAAAAAGCAAAGCGACGAGGATCGTATGCGTTATGACGGAGGTCAGTATTTCGTTAAATCCGAAGACGAAATGAAGGCCTTGTTCCCGTATGCATTGCAGGCGGTTGAAAATACACAAAAAATTGCAGACCGCTGTCATGTGGAAATTGAATTTGGCGTAACGAAGTTGCCGAAATTCCCGGTGCCGGATGGAAAAACCTCTTGGGAATATTTAAATGAATTATGTTTGAACGGATTAAAAAAGCGTTATCCGGACAAATGGGAAGAATATAAAGAACAGTTGGATTATGAGTTAAGTGTCATTAACAAGATGGGATATGTGGATTATTTCCTGATTGTATGGGACTTTATTCGCTATGCAAAAAGCAAAGACATTATGGTAGGACCGGGGCGTGGTTCTGCTGCAGGTAGTGTGGTTTCTTACACCCTTGGAATTACCAATATTGATCCGATGAAATACAGTCTTTTGTTTGAGCGTTTCTTAAATCCGGAGCGTGTAACCATGCCGGATATTGACGTGGACTTCTGCTTTGAAAGAAGACAGGAAGTGATTGATTATGTTGTGGAATTTTATGGAAAAGACCAGGTGGTTCAGATTGTAACCTTTGGTACGATGGCGGCGCGTGGCGTTATCAAAGACGTTGGCCGTGTTATGGACTTACCATACAATTTTGTGGACAGTATTTCAAAAAGCATTCCGATGGAACTTGGCATCACCATTGACAAAGCCCTTGAAATGAATCCGGAACTTCGTAAGTTGTATGAAGAGGATGAAACGGTACGGAACTTAATCGATATGTCAAAGCGCCTGGAAGGTTTGCCGAGACATTCTTCCATGCATGCGGCCGGCGTTGTAATCAGCCAGAAACCGGTGGATGAGTATGTACCGTTGTCAAAAGCTGCCGATGGTTCTGTAACCACGCAGTTTACGATGACCACCTTAGAAGAACTGGGACTTTTAAAAATGGACTTTTTGGGACTGCGCACCCTGACTGTAATTCAAAATGCAGTAAAGTATGCAAAGGCGTCCCAGGGAGTAGACATCGACATCGATAATATTGATTTTAATGATCAAAAAGTAATGGAAATGATTGGTCAGGGAAAAACCGAAGGTGTATTCCAATTGGAAAGCGCCGGAATGACCAGTTTCATGAAGGAATTAAAACCACAGGTATTGGAAGATTTAATCGCGGGAATTTCTCTTTATCGACCGGGACCGATGGATTTTATTCCGGCCTATATTAAAGGAAAAAATAATCCGGAAAAAATCGTATACGAATGTCCGGAATTAGAACCGATTCTGGCGCCGACTTACGGCTGTATTGTATATCAGGAACAGGTTATGCAGATTGTACGCGATTTGGCCGGCTATACGATGGGACGTTCCGACCTTGTTCGTCGTGCTATGAGTAAGAAAAAAGCCTCCGTTATGGAAAAAGAGCGTCAGAACTTTGTTTACGGGAACGAAGAAGAAGGGGTACCGGGCTGCGTAAGCAAAGGCATTGATGAAAAAGTGGCAAATCATATCTATGACGAAATGACGGATTTTGCAAAGTATGCATTTAACAAATCCCATGCAGCGGGATATGCAGTTGTTGCTTATCAGACTGCGTGGTTGAAATATTACTATCCGGTAGAATTTATGGCAGCTTTAATGACTTCTGTATTAGGAAATGCCGGAAAGGTGTCTGAATACATTTTGACCTGCAGGAGAATGGGAATTGAGGTTTTGCCTCCGAATATTAATGAAGGAGAAGGCAGTTTTTCAGTTAAGAATGGAAAAATTGTATATGGTTTATCTGCTATTAAGAGCATTGGAAGACCGGTGATTGAAAGCCTTGTGCAAAATCGTAAAGAACATGGACCGTTTAAGTCTTTAAATGATTTTATTACCCGATTAAACGGAAAAGAAGTTAACAAACGCACGGTTGAAAACTTTATTAAGGCAGGTGCATTTGACGGACTTGGTATAAACCGCAGACAGGCAATGATGATTTATCCTGCAATGATGGATGAAGCAAACAATTCCAAAAAGCATGCCATCACAGGTCAGATGAGCTTGTTCGATATGGCTGGCGAGGACATGAAGCAGGAATTTGAAATCAAAGTTCCAAATGTTGACGAGTATGATAAAGAAACCTTTTTGGCCTTTGAAAAAGAAGTGTTGGGGGTATATATCAGCGGACATCCGTTACAGGAATATGAAGAAAAATGGTCTTCTTTAATCACGAATGTAACCGGTGATTTTTATCTGGATGAAGAAACCAATACCTGTAAAGTGCGTGATGATGCAACTGCCACTATTGGTGGTATGGTGGTGGCAAGAACCATTAAATATACCAAAAATAACAAAGCAATGGCATTTTTGACCGTGGAAGACCTGGTAGGAAGCATTGAAGTGGTGGTATTCCCGAAAGATTATGAGAAGTATCACGACATCTTGTTAGAGGACGCAAAACTGTTTATTTACGGCAGAGTGAATGCAGAAGATGATAAGAATGCGAAACTTATTTTAACCGGTGCAGTGACCTTTGATGAAGCAACACCGGAAAATGTAAAGGCCGGAAATTACAATTATGCACGGAAGCAGACGAAGACATTTTCAAACAAAGAAGTATGGCTTAAGTTTGAAGACAAGCAGGAGTATGATGAAAAATTTGATGCACTTTTTGATTTGGTAAAGGAATCTGACGGAAATGATCAGTTGGTGGTTTACCTTGCAAAAGAAAAAGCAGTCAAAAAACTCCCTGCGGCAAAAAACATCCGCTTTGATGAACAAACGGAGAAAATCTTAAAAGATTATTTGGGCGAAGAGAAAGTAAAGTTAATGACCCGAAAATAATCACAGAGCAGATAACGAAAAGTTTCGTATTGCTTAGATGGAAAAGATTCCATAATGATACACGGAAAGGATGGAATAGAATGAACAGTGAAATAAAATCAATTGGTGTTATGACAAGTGGAGGAGATGCTCCGGGCATGAATGCGGCGATTCGTGCCGTGGTTCGAAGAGCATTATCCAAAGGAATTAAAGTTTACGGAATACACCACGGTTATAAAGGACTTTTGGAAAATGAATTTTTTGAAATGAAATCGAAAGATGTTGCGGAAACGATTCAGCGGGGAGGAACCATTTTACAGACTGCCCGTTGCGTGGAATTTAAACAGCCTAGAAATCAGGAAATCGCAGCATGGAACTGTCGCGCGGCAGGAATTGACGGTATGGTTGTAATTGGTGGTGACGGTACATTCAGGGGTGCACAGGCGCTTTGTAAAAACGGCATCAATACCATTGCCGTGCCGGGAACCATTGACTTGGATATTGCTTGCACCGATTATACCATCGGTTTTGATACCGCGGTGAATACAGCGATGGAAGCTATTGATAAGATTAAGGATACTTCCACTTCCCATAAACGCTGCAGTATTATTGAAGTAATGGGACGTCACGCAGGTTATATTGGCTTGTGGTGCGGTATTGCAAACGGAGCAGAAGAGGTATTGTTGCCGGAACGCTATAACTACGATGAACAGAAGGTTATTGATCACATTAAGAAATGCCTTGAAGTTGGAAAAAAACACTTTATTATCATCAACGCAGAAGGCGTAGGAGACTCCTTTAATATGGCACGTCGCATTGAGGAAGCAACCGGTCTTGAAAGCCGTGCAACTGTTCTTGGGCATATTCAGCGAGGCGGAAGCCCAACCTGTAAGGACCGGGTATATGCATCTGCTATGGGAGCTATGGCAGTAGATTTGTTGACGGAAGGAAAGTCTAACCGTGTAGTTGCATATCGTGAAGGTATGTTTGTGGATTATGATATTGATGTTGCACTTGCAATGGAAAAAGACCTGGATAGCTTTTTATTAGACGTATTCAAATCTTTGACCGCTTGGTAAGAAGAAAGGAAAATTATGATCACCAGTACCGATAACAAACAGGTTAAAAATATTGTTCAATTAAATACAAAAGCAAAGGCACGGAAAAGTCAGGGCGTTTTTGTTGTTGAAGGCGTTAAGATGTTTTTGGAAGCGCCGAAGGACCGTGTGGAGCAGGTATATGTATCGGAAAGCTTTATTCAGGATGAAAAACATCAGGAAATGTTAGAGGGATACTGCTATGAAGTGGTGTCCAATCCGGTTTTTTTAAAAATGTGCGATACCTTGACACCACAAGGAATCTTGACCGTGGTACGTTTTTTGGAGTATACATTGGATGATATTATGCATAAAAAGGACAAACCGCACATAATGATATTAGAGAGCATTCAGGATCCGGGCAATTTGGGTACCATTATCCGAACCGGTGAAGGTGCCGGGATATCTGGTGTTGTTGTAAATAAAGAAACCGTTGATTTGTACAATCCAAAGACCATTCGCGGTACGATGGGATCGATTTATCGTATTCCGGTTGTAGTCGCACAAGATTTGGTTTCCGTCGTAAAAGAGTTACAGAAAAGAGGCGTGGAAGTCTTTGCGGCTCATTTAAAAGGAACAAAACAACTGTATGATATGGATTTTACAAAGGGATGTGCCTTTTTAATCGGTAACGAAGGAAATGGTCTGACGGATGAACTTTCGGATGTGGCAGATACTTATTTGCGGATTCCGATGGAGGGAAGTGTAGAGTCATTAAATGCAGGTGTTGCAGCATCCTTATTGATGTATGAGACCTTGAGACAACGGGGGAGAGAATAAATGAGAATATGGGGAAAAATCTGGAAAGATAATCATATGCTTAACGATACGGTGTACGAAGAGTACAGCGATGACACCAGAACGCATAAGATTTTTCGCGGATTGGAGGAAATCTGTCATAGGATGGATTTGAGCCGCCCAATCTGGCTCGATTTAAATGTGAAAGAATTGAAACAAAGCAAAAAGACGAGATTTTATCAGGACAGTTTTATAGAGGAAATCCCATTTGATTATTTGGAATTTCATATTATTGAGGAATAGAGGGGGAAGACAAAATGGATATGGTGGAATTGGTACGCCAAGTTCCGGATGCGTGGAATACAATGGTTTTTCTGTATTCGGCAGCGTTGAAAAAAGTAAACACGAAATTGGAAATCTTAAACGATGAATTCCAATACGTACATAAGTATAATCCGATTGAATACGTGAAATCCAGAATTAAGACGCAAGAGAGCGTAATGCAAAAAATTACCCGTAAGGGCTATGAAGAAACGATTGAGAGTATCGCGGAAAATATTGATGATATTGCGGGAATCCGTATCGTATGTTCTTTCGTACCGGATATTTACCGTATTGCGGAAATGATTGGAAAACAAGATGACCTTACGGTCGTATCGATTAAGGATTACATCAAAAAGCCAAAAGAAAGCGGATATAAGAGCTTTCATATGAATGTTACGGTTCCGGTCTTTTTGTCGGATAAGGTGGTAGATACGGAAGTTGAAATTCAAATCCGTACCATTGCAATGGACTTCTGGGCAAGCCTGGAACATAAGATTTACTATAAGTTCGAAGGACATGCACCGGATTATATCAGCAAAGAATTACGGGAATGTGCGGGCATTGTATCTGTGCTGGATGAACAAATGCTAGCGCTTAATGAGGCCATTGTGGAAGCGAATAAGGCTAATGAACAAGCATAATTAAGAATATTTTTAATTTAGAAAAGAGCGTTGTATAACGCTCTTTTTATATTTTTTTATATTACAGTTATTTCTTTTACAGTGTTTTAGTTGATTCTGAAAAAAACGGCATTTCCCAACACTTCGTACGGACTATAATTTTATGTTTTTTCATCGGGTACACAATTCGCCCGCTTTGTCCGTGGTAAAAAAACGCTGTTTGTCATCGCCTCAGCTACTCTAAGCGGATACACTCATATGTGTATTCTATGCGGGCGAAAAAACTCGCTCGAAGAAAAGCATTTCGGGCTCGAACAGTTTTCGCCGCATACACATTTATTCGCTTTATCCGCTAAGAGTAGCTGAGACTCTTCCCAAGGCGTTTTATAATCCGCGAACAAAGCGGGCGAATTGTGTACCCTTGGAAAAATATAAATCATCAAAATGTCCGTGCAAAGTGTTGTGGAAATGTCAGCTTTTTTCAGCAAAAAGAAAACACTGTAAAAGAAAAAACTGTTTTTTTAAACGAAAAAAAGAGCGTTATACAACGCTCTTTTCTAAAAATAGAAACATTCTTAATTATCTGGATAATAACTGCATAAGTTTCTGTAAGTCACTGATTAATACGTGGGAATAGTTTTCGGCCTCTTTGTAAAGAGATTCTGCTTTGTGATAATCTTCATCAAAAATAGCTTTCTGAACTTCGGAACCGTAATTGTGTAACTTACGATGTTTTTCTTCCAATGGCTGCCAAATTTCTGCTAATTCCGGTGTCGGAGGATTGATGGCATAGTAGAAATGTCCGAATCCGCATTTGGTCGGGTCCAACTGTAATGGAAGGAATTCTTTTGCATCTACAATGTCTTTTAACTTGTTCACCCAACCGCGGTGCATTGTAATTGCAAGTTCGATATACTCTTTTACCTCATTGTATTCTAAGTGGTAGAATACATCATCGGACATCTTACCCATAATTCTTGTAGCTTCATCAAGGGTAGATTCAATGCCAGGAAGGGGAGCAGTAATTTTTTGCATGTCGTGTACGGTAGTATTCATTACATTTGTATCCTGATCCAATCCGTTACACTGTTCTTCAATCCGTTCAGCCTGAGCTTCCATTTCTGCCATGGAACTACTGATTTCTTCGCTGACAGCTGCTAAGGAACTGATATTGTCATTAACAGCAGCTAAGTGCTTCTGATTCTGATCATTTAATTCCCAAACAGTATTAATTTTTTCTGTCATGGTATTTAAAATGTTGATGGTGCTTGTAGTACTGTGATCGGTCTTCTGGGAAGCATTTCTGATCGCAGCTACAAATTCACTCATTTCATTGGTTAATTTCTGGGTTTCTTCAGCAAGGGAACGGATTTCATCTGCTACGACTGCAAAGCCTTTTCCGGCTTCTCCGGCTCTGGCGGCTTCGATGGAAGCGTTCAGTGCAAGGAGGTTTGTCTGGGAAGAAATTGCATTGATCCCGGAAATAACTTCATTCATATGATTGATAACATTTAACAATTCCTTCATGTCTTCCTGCATTTCTGTGGATACATCAATTGTTTGCATAGAAAGCTCACGAACATGGGTTAATTCCTGCTGACTGGTTTCAATGGCTTTATGTACACTGTTTGTTTCCTCAGAAGCAGAAATAATAGTATTGGTTAAATCCTCGTGCTGACTGTTTACCTGTCCGGCAATAGCAGCAGATTCGCTTGCGGCATCAGAAATTTCGCTGGTAGCCTGTGATACATTTTCGGAAATGTTGTTCATAGTTTTGATATGATGCTTTAAGGTTAAATCCAAAGAACTGATATTCATAACGGATTCAACATTTTTGGAAAAAGCATCTGCAAATCTTTTTCTTCCAAACTGCAGACGTTTAAAAACGGAATCTGCTTCCGGTTGTTTGGAAAAATCAATTTCCTGTAATTGGGAAATGGCTTTAATAGTGTCTGTATTATTTTTCTGGAATAACATAATGTACCCCCTCCCTAATGTTATATATTCTCTTGAATTTTCCTTCAAAAATCATAAATTGTCAATCAGTTTTGGCGGGAATTTGCAAAAAAAACACACTTTTCGGCGGATGAAAAAAAGAATTGTCGTTTTCCGGAAAACAAAGGGTTTTCGGTTGACAAAAAGGAGTAAGTCTTTATAATTAGAAGTGATGTACTTTTATCAAAAACAATAAAAAATAGAGATTACAGGGGGTAAAAACATGTTATCCAGACAGATGGAAAAAAACTTACAGAACCGTTCTGCAATTCGTGAAGTGTTTGAATACGGAATCGAATTAGGCAAGAAAATCGGACCGGAAAACGTATTTGATTTCAGCTTAGGCAATCCTGCTACACCGGCTCCGGAAAAATTTAAAGAGGCAGTTGTTGACTTGGTTCAGAACGAAGATTCTATGTTATTAAACGGTTATACCGACAACAGCGGTTATCAGGATGTTCGTCAGGCAATTGCAGAAGATTTGAACAAGAGATACGGAACGGATTTTGATTTCCATAATATCGTTATGTCCGTAGGTGCTGCAGGTGCGTTAAATACTGTATTTAAGGCGATTTTGGATATTGACGATGAAGTTATTTTCTTCGCTCCGTACTTCAGCGAATATATTAACTACGTAAGCAACTTCTATGCAAAGCATGTTGTTGTAAGACCAAACACAGAAACATTCCAACCGGATTTGGCAGATTTTGAAGCAAAGATTACAGAAAAGACAAAAGCAGTTATTATTAACTCTCCAAATAACCCATCCGGAACGGTTTATTCCAAAGAAACCATCAAAGCAATTGCTGATATTTTGGATAGAAAACAGAAAGAATATAACAAAGAAATTTATCTGATTTCCGATGAACCGTACAGAGAATTGTTATACGATGGAGCAGAGCATACATTTGTTACCAATTATTACGACAATACATTCGTATGCTATTCTTACTCTAAGTCTTTATCTCTTCCTGGTGAACGTATCGGTTACGTTGCATTCTCTAAGAAGATGGCAGAAGCAGGACGTATGGAAGTTGCACTTAAGATTGCAACCAGAGTACTTGGTTTCGTAAATGCACCGTCCTTGATTCAGAAAGCAGTTAAGGCTTGTTTGGAAGAAAGCACTCCGCTTGATTACTATGCAGCAAACAGAGAAATCTTATATAATGGCTTATTAAATGCAGGATTTGAATGTGTAAAACCGCAGGGCGCGTTCTACATTTTCTTAAAATCCCCAATCGCAGATGATATTGCATTCTGTGAAAAAGCAAAAGAATTCAATCTTATGATTGTACACGGAACATCTTTTGAATGTCCGGGATTCTGCCGCTTGACATATTGTATTTCAAAAGAAAAGATTGAAAGATCCATTCCACAGTTTGAAAAACTTGCTCAGGCATATGGTTTAACACCAAAGAAATAAGATGAAGGATTAAAATGCTGTTTGGAATTGCCCGGATGCAAAGCGGGTATATTCCTACAGCATTTTGTTTATAATGTTTAGAGATTATTTTACAAGAAGGAGACAAATAATTTGGAAGGATTAGTAACCTGGTTTACGGAAGTGATGGCCGGAAGCGTGGCGAAAGAGGTTGTGGTATTTGTGATTTCGCTCATGCCGATTTTGGAACTTCGTGGAGGCTTATTGGCTGCAAAATTATTGGGTGTTCCGTTGTTAACGGCAATTCCGATTTGTATTGCCGGCAATATTATTCCGATTCCGTTTATTTTACTTTTTGTCCGGAAGATTTTTTCCTGGTTGAAGAAATTTCGGACTTTTCGACCGATGGTGGAAAAATTGGAAAAAAAGGCTATGGGGAAAAGTGATAAGTTAACGAAGGTAGAGTTCTGGGGACTGGCGTTGTTTGTAGGAATTCCTTTGCCGGGAACCGGAGCGTGGACGGGATCTTTGATAGCAGCTCTTTTGGAGATGGATATTAAAAAAGCAGTGATTGCCGAATTAGTGGGAGTTATTATAGCAACCATCATAATGTCCATTGTTTCTTATGGATTGCTGGGATTATTCTTTTAATGAGAACGTTGAATATTGATTCGAATACGAATAGACGCTCATAAGATGAGGTCGTTAAATTAAGGTAGACAAGACGAAAAAGCTTGGTCTACTTTTTTTTACATCCGCGTCGTTAGAAAGTCACCTTTTTTTGTATAAATTTATTGAAAACAAGAAAATACAGGCGTATAATATCAGACAAATAACCACGTTAGGAGGTAAGGTATGAAAAGGAGTGTATTGAAACGATTGGTTGCTTTCGTACTGGCTTTTGTAATGCTTCTTACATTAATTCCGGTACGGCCTGTGCAGGCAACAGACTTGCAGGGGCAGACAATGCCTATGACGGAAGGAGAAGCTTCCGGTATAGTGATTGAGAACTTTGTATTTGAGGAGAATGCTGCGGTTGTAAAATCGGAGGATGAATTTCATGTTTCGTTTGATGCAAATTTGGAAGACGGGGTTGAAATTCTTGCATCGAACTGTTGCCTGGTGTTTGAACATGCCATTATGGGTATGCAGAATGGCGTGATGGGACAAACGGTTGTTGAATCCGGTGAGGACCATTATGAAATGACATTTTCTCCGTTAGAAGACTATGTTCAGGGGAAATGGAAAGTGAAAGGTTTTTATTTGTGTACCGATAAGCAGATGAGTAAATACTTTGATTTGAGAGAGGAACTGTTCCGTTTCTGGTATTCACTTGCTGAGGTTGAAGGTGTTTCTATTAATAATGTTACAGTTTCTACGGATGAAGTATTTTTGACGGAAGATGTTTTAGAAACGTATGTAGAGGTGACGGCGGATGTTACGCTTGAAACGGATACTCCTCCTGAAGAATTAACCTTAATTTTTGTTGATAAAGATATAAGCTATTATATTGAGGCAAATTTAGAGTATGATGCGGTTAACGGCAAATATGAAGGGATAACCTTGATTGATTGTCAATATATCGATGCTGTATATTATTTATACGAAGTATGGGCAGATTGGATGAGTGTAGAATTTACCTGTAATTCTGCTATTACAGTTCATAACAGCATTACAGATGATGAAGCACCATTATTGGAAGAGATTCAGTTATTTGTAAATGGTCAACAGGTGGAAAACGGGGCAGAAGTCCAGGTATCCGATGATGTAGAATTTCATTTTATCATTGATGAGGATAGTGAGGTTCAACAAATTTACAGTTCGCTTGTACTGTATTTGCAAGGAGGAAGTAAATCTTATGTGAATCTTTTACCGGTATTCAGTGAGACTTACGGTTGTTATGTTGCTGACGTAGATTTTTCCTTGAATGACACAGCGACTATGTGGGCAATTGAAAACGTTAGTTTGATGGATATATATCAGAATTATGATGGGGGAAATACTTCGGAAATAACGTATTTTTATCTTCTGGATGAAAACGGTGCGTGTAGCGTTCCTACCGTTGAGACCTACTTTTTTGTTGATGGTCAGCGATATAGCGCAATGTCAGAACCAATTACATCTATGGAAAAAATGTTCCCGGATGGTATAGAGGGTTTACCAACTGAAAAAAACGGACGTCAGCTTACCGCATGGTGTATTGATGGACAATTGTATGACAATGACGCTGTATTTCGAACGAACGGTTACTTAAATGCAGTACCGGTATATGAGGGTATTGAATTTCAGTATCGGGTTCGGTATGTGGATGAAAATGGCCGGAGTAATACTTATAGCGCTACGGAATTTGTAGAATGCGGAACAACTTTTTCCGAGGCGTTCGAAATTGTAAAAAACAAGTTAGAATTGACCCATTATTCGGAATTGACGTTTGCGAACTATAAACCGGGCGAGATCGATATGTATAATATCATCACGCCGATGCGACGTTCCCTTGAAATAGAAGCGGAATATGAAGAAAACGGTCTGTTTGTTACCTTCTTTTATAGAGGTGAGGATTCGACAGAAGCGTTTGTTAACAAATATGTCCTTGTCCAAGATGAAGTGAATTGTTGCGGTATTATGGAAGCTTTAATGGGTGTTGATGTTTCACACATGGAAGGTCTTGGTTTTAGCCGATGGGCATACGATAGTAGCTCAGAAGGACCATATAGAGACATTACAGGAAACTATTCTGAGCTTGTCCTTCGAGCTGTCTATGAAAAAATTCCGTTATTAATCACCTGCAATTATATTGATGATAATCATAGACTGCAAGAGATGCATATACCGGTTGCGGTAGAGCCTGGAACAACCTATGCAGAAGTTGTTGAAACTTATATTTCCATCGAGCATCCGGAAGAATTTCGTTTTTTGGAGTGGTCAATCAACGTAGAAGGTCATGTGCCGGAAGATGAAGTTCAGATTGATGTGCCGATGACTATAACGCCGGTTTATGATGCCGTTCTGATAGAAAACGTCATATCGTTCATAGGTGTTTCCGGTAAGGAGGAAGCGTGGAAGGTAATGGAACCTGCACAGCAAACTGAGACATATGCACAGGTAATGGAAAGAGTTATTGAAAGATTTCAAGACCGTTTGCCGGAAAGCATACCGGTTACGGGATGGCAATGTTCTATTTCTGACGAGGAGCTAAATCAACCGATTGATGGCGAAACAACAAGCATTTCGTACTATCCGATTTACGAAAAAAGGGATGCTTTAGTTATGATGGTTTATTTAGATAGCAAGAATGAAGTTGCCATAATAGAAGAATTTGTTTTTCTTGATGAGGGCACAACTTATCAGCAGTTAGAAAATATGATGGCAGAAAAGTGTTATCATAGTCCGGAAGCAGGATTTGTAGAGTGGCATATTGACATGGATGGAATTAATATGGACGATGTGGTTCCGGCGTATACGGTAGTAGTTTTTGTTGCCGGTTATGAAAGATATCCGGTTGTTTATGAGTATGATTATCTGACAAAAGATAACGAGCAAAAGACGGTGACGGAACTTGTATATGTGGAAGCAGGAACAAAAGTAGGAGAATACTTAAAAAATCTTGAACTCCCGGATGATTCCAGAGAAGACTTTGCAAATTGGTATCTTGAGATTAATGCTGACACCATTGTTGGTTGTACGGTTACCCATGTTAGAGCAGCAGCCGGATACGAGGAATATGAACCATATCTGACGCCCCTATATTATGTAAACGAGATGGGAGAGTATATACAAGGAAAGCTGTTTTATTATTTGGAAAGTAATCGCGAGATATATAGCGCAGTAGACGATTATGAAACAGAGATGGAAAAAATATGCGGACAATATGAAGGAATTACACTTGATGGAGTGAATTTTTCCGGAAAGGTTGAAGGCTCTCAGGACGCTGAATATGGATACTACTATGGACATATGGTTTATGCGGAGGCTGTTTACGATGGTACGATTATTGAGATATACTATCCGGATAATACAACTGAGATGGTGATTTGGACAGAGGATTTTGAATTACCTGCAAAACACAATGGTATGAACCTTGTTTGGGATGTACAATGGTTTCTGTATTATCCGGGTGAAAAATTACTTGAACCGAGTGAACCGGTATCAACCATTTATGCTGTTTATGATGAGTTACCGCCGACAGATATGATAGGTGCCCAAATTGCGGATATCATTGAAAAAATTGAAGATGCACAGGCCGGTGAAACGATTATCATCGATATGACAGAGCAAACGGTTGCCTGGGAAGTATTAGAAGCATTGAAAGGTAAGGATGTTACGCTTGTTTTTGATATGGGCGACTATGCTTGGTCCATTCATGGTTTTGAAGTTGTAGCTGATGAATTGAAAGATATTTGTTTGCAAGCAGAAATGGATACGGATCATATTGACCAGACGCTCGTTGATGAACTTGCAGGGGAGGATGAAGCCTTCCAGATGTCCTTACGTCATGAGGGTGAATTTGGATTAACAGCAGAGTTATCAATTAATGTAGGAGCAGAAAAACAGGGATTATATGCTACTTTATATTACTACGCTGTAGACGGAACCTTTGAATACATGGAATCTGTCCTGATTGCAGAAAATGGTGAAGTGACCTTTGTACTGGAACATGCGTCCGACTATGTAGTGGTTTTAGGTGAAAGGAGATATATCGTAGAAAATCCGTTTACAGATGTTCCAGAAGATGCGTACTATTTCGAACCGGTACTGTGGGCGTATGCAAATGGTATTACATCCGGATATACTCCGACAGAATTTGGTACCAACGGAACTTGTACCAGAGGTGAAATTGTAACTTTCTTATGGAGAGCAATGGGCAGACCGGAACCGACAACAACGATAAATCCATTTACGGATGTTCCGGCAGACGCTTATTATACGGAAGCAGTTTTATGGGCTTACGAAAACGGAATCACATCCGGTCTTACAGAGACTGTATTCGGACCATCTGAAAAATGTACAAGAGAACAGATTGTAACTTTCTTGTGGAGAACAATGGACAGACCGGAACCAACAATAACCTATTCTTTCAATGATGTGGCAGCAAATGAATACTATACCAAAGCGGTATTGTGGGCAAAAGAAAACGGAATCACATCCGGATTGAATGCCACTACATTCGGTACAGGAAAGACATGTATCAGAGCTGACGT
The DNA here is from genome assembly GCA_045593085.1 of Lachnospiraceae bacterium. Classification (GTDB taxonomy): domain Bacteria; phylum Bacillota; class Clostridia; order Lachnospirales; family Lachnospiraceae; genus XBB1006. Next base: position 101,626 of record JAZNWA010000027.1, read on the forward strand.
AGTATCTTTCTTATATCGTACATTAAAAGATTAATCGATTATAACAAGAAAAAGACCATCGAAAGATGGTCTTTTTTTTGAACACATAATAAAAATTTTTCGAAAATCCAGACGTATATACGCTGGAAATCCAGACATTTTTATGTCGGGAAACTAGAATTTTTCCGGTTCCGGATAAGTTTCTCCGAGGGTGTCGATTTCGATGGATTTGATTACCTGACGCTGTAACGGACGATCGCTGTAGTCTGTTGCAACATTTGCAATTTCATCTACCACGTCAAGACCTTCTGTAATCTTACCAAATGCAGCATATCCGCCGTCTAAATGCGGAGATGTTTTGTGCATAATAAAGAATTGGGAACCTGCGGAATTAGGCATCATAGAACGGGCCATGGAAAGTACGCCCGGTGTGTGCTTTAACTGGTTGTCAAAACCATTTTGAAGGAACTCACCTGCGATAGAGTATCCCGGGCCACCCATTCCGGTTCCGTCCGGACATCCGCCCTGAATCATAAATCCGGAGATAACGCGGTGGAATATTAATCCGTTGTAATATCCCTTGTTTGCTAAACTGATAAAGTTATTAACGGTGTTTGGTGCAATTTCCGGATAAAGTTCACCCTTCATCACTTTGCCGTTTTCCATTGTAATTGTAATAATTGGATGATTTGCCATAAAATAGTCCTTCCTTTTTTCTGATAGTGCCAATATTTTACCCCAAGCAGGAAACCTTGTAAAGTATAAAATCTTTCAAACAGGGAGGGTATTGCAACAACGGAATTTTTGGAATACAATGAACCTATGAGATTACGAGGAATATTAGTAGCTGAAGAAGCTCTAAAAAGGGATGAAAACTTAGCCGTTTTTTTGCATAAAGTCGGAGCAGAATTAGAGATTCTGCCGGTGTCAAAACAGGATGTAAAAAGCGGGGAAATTGTGGAGATGCTCACTGAATTCAAACTGGGTTTGGAAGAGGTTTTATTGTTGTGCCCGGATAATGAATATGTCCGCTTGGGAAAAGAAAGGAAAATCGCCGTTTTAGCATACGCTGATTTTGGTAGTATTTATTCTTTTCCGGATACAGATTATGTAATGGAAGGAATTCAATTTTTAAGCTTAAGAGACCTTGTCAGACGCTATGAGCGACAAAAAGGTTTACCATGGAAAATTGCAGAGACGGAGCGGTTAATTATTCGGGAAGAAACGCCACAGGATGTGGAGGCTTTGATTCGGATTTATCAGTCACCCGGCATCCGAAAATATTTAGAACCCCTTTTTGAAGTAGAAAAAGAAAAAGAATATTTAGCAAATTATTATAAATACATTTACACCTTTTTTGAGTATGGTTTGTGGCATTTAGAGTTAAAAGACAGCCATATTTCTATCGGAAGAGCAGGCCTGACGCCAAAATCCTATGAAGACGGGAAAAAAGGTGCCGAATTAGGCTATGTCATCGCAGAAGAGTATCAAGGCCAAGGCTATTGTATGGAAGCTTGCAGGGAAATTATCCGATACGCAGTAGAAGAACTGGAATTGGAACAGATATACTGCCTGGTACGGCCGGATAATGTTCATTCTGTCCGCATTGCAGAAAAGCTTGGTTTTGTCTATGAAAAAAACATTTTTTCGGAAGACCGGGATATGATGCGATATGTCTTGAAATTGTACCATTAAAGATACCTTTTAAGAAAGTGTTTTTCCATTGTAAAAAGTTGCTTTTTGGGACAATTTTCGATATAATAATAAGATATTATTTGTTCAAAACAGTATTTTTTTACCATAAGTGGAAAGGTGAGAATTATGAGTGAAGTTAAAACCAATAATCCATCTGAAAAATATGAAAAAATAGAAGCGCAAATGGTTGATAAAATGACCAGCATTGGAAAGACCGGTGCAAAGGAACCGGCTGAATTATACGAAGAACTGATTCGATGTGTGAGAAAATACCACCCGTCTGCAGATATTTCGTTAATTGAGCGGGCGTATGAATTGGCGCACAATGCACATATTGACCAAAAGAGAAAATCCGGTGAGCCGTATATTATCCATCCGTTAAGTGTGTCCATTATTTTGGCTGATTTGGAGATGGATAAGGAAACGATTGCTGCAGGTCTCTTACACGACGTGGTAGAAGATACTTCTTTTACGAAGGAAGAACTGGAAGAGATGTTTGGCAGCGATGTTGCGCTTTTAGTAGATGGCGTAACCAAGTTAAGCCAGTTATCATATGACCAGGACAAACTGGAACTTCAGGCAGAGAGTCTTCGTAAGATGTTTTTGGCAATGGCAAAGGATATCCGTGTTATTTTGATTAAGTTGGCTGACCGTCTGCATAATATGCGTACCTTGAAATTTATGCGTCCGGAGAAACAAAAAGAAATCGCACGTGAAACCATGGATATTTATGCCCCGATTGCACAAAGACTTGGTATTTCCAAGATTAAGATTGAATTGGATGATTTGTCCTTAAAATATTTGGAGCCGGATGTTTACTATGATTTGGTAGATAAGATTCAGATTCGGAAAAGCGTCCGTGAGGAGTATATTCAGGAACTTTGCGATGAAGTCCGGGGTTATATTGAAGAAGCCGGTATTAAGGCAGATATTGATGGCAGAGTAAAGCATTTCTTCAGTATCTACAAAAAAATGGTAAATCAGGATAAGACCTTGGAGCAGATTTATGATTTGTTTGCAATTCGTATTATTGTAGATAATGTAAAGGATTGTTACGCATCTTTGGGTGTTATTCATGAGATGTACAAGCCGATTCCGGGGCGTTTTAAAGACTATATTGCCATGCCGAAACCGAACCGTTACCAGTCCTTGCATACTACCCTGATTGGGAAAAACGGTACTCCGTTTGAAATTCAGATTCGTACCTATGAGATGCACCGTGTGGCAGAATACGGTGTTGCGGCTCATTGGAAATACAAAGAAGTTTCCAACGGAATGGGTGACAATTTAAAAGGCGAAGAAGAAAAGATGAGCTGGCTTCGTCAGATTTTAGAGTGGCAGAAAGACATGTCTGATAACAAGGAATTTATGTCCTTGTTAAAGAGTGATTTAGATTTGTTTTCCGATACGGTTTTCTGTTTTACGCCAACCGGTGATGTAAAGAACCTGCCAAATGGTTCTACGACGATTGACTTTGCATATGCCATCCATTCGGCGGTAGGTAACCGTATGATTGGAGCAAAGGTTAACGGTAAACTTGTTCCGATTGACTATGTGGTACAAAATGGTGACCGTATTGAAGTATTAACGTCCCAAAACACCAAGGGGCCAAGCCGTGACTGGCTAAAGATTGTAAAGAGTTCTCAGGCAAAAAGTAAGATTAATCAGTGGTTTAAATCCGAATTAAAAGAAGAAAACGTTGCCCGAGGAAAAGAATTACTGGAAGTTTATTGTAAAAATAAAGGCATCGATGCCATTCTTTTAAGCAAGCAGGAATTAAAGAGTAAGGTTATGAAAAAATACGGCTTCAAGGATTGGGATTCCCTCCTTGCAAGTCTCGGACATGGCGGCCTTAGAGAAGGTCAGGTCATCAATAAGATGGTTGATATTCAGAACCAGGAAGCACAGAAGAATTTGACCGACAATGATATTTTGGAAAATCTGGCGGACCGTGATTCGGCGAAACAGTTTAAAACCAAAGATGGTATCGTAGTTCGTGGTATTCACGACGTTGCAGTTCGATTCTCAAAATGTTGCAGCCCGGTGCCCGGAGATGAAATTGTGGGTTATGTAACGCGAGGAAGAGGTGTTTCTATTCATCGTACCGACTGTATCAACATGATCAGTTTGTCAGAATACGAAAAAGCCAGACTGATTGATGCAGAGTGGCAGGCAGACGTAGTAGGCGGTCATTATGCGGCAGAAGTTAATATTTACGGCAATAACCGTAGAGGTTTATTAGTAGATATTACCAAAGTTTTAACGGAAAGAAATGTTGATATCATTTCCGTTCACACAAGAGTCGGCAAGAACGGCGTGGCAACCATTTCTTTGGCATTTGATGTAAATGGAAGGGAAGAATTAGATAATGCCATTGCAAAGCTTCGCCAGATAGAAAGTGTCATTGATATTGAAAGAACGAGAGGGTAATCCCGTATGGAATTAACACAGGTATTGATTGAAAAATATTCCACCAACTGCTATTTGCTCTTTAACGAAGATACGAAAGAGATGATTGTTATCGATCCTGGGGCAAACGGCGACAGAATATATGATAAATGTGCAGAAATGGGCGGAAATGTAGTTGCTATTTTGTTGACACACGCACATTATGATCACATTACAGGCGTAAACAAATTGCGAGAATTAACCGGCGCAAAGGTTTATGCTAACATAGAAGAGAAGCTAAGCTTTAAAAATTCCGCCGTTCATATGTGGAACTGTGAGATTGTTCCGGATGAATTTTTAAAGGACGGTCAAGTGGTTAGCTTTGGAGGAATGGAGTTTCGTGCCATTTCCACCCCGGGACATACTCCCGGATGTATGTGTTTTTATTTCGAAAAAGAAGGATTGCTTTTTTCCGGGGATACCTTATTCCTCGCTTCTGTAGGAAGAACGGATTTGCCGGGAGGAGATACAGACGACCTTATCAGTAGCGTGAAAAATAAGCTCTTTGTATTACCGGAAGAAACCAAGGTTTTGCCGGGACATATGGGGGCAACCACCATCGCATATGAAAAGAGAATGAATCCGTTTATAAGATAAGACCATAAGAGTGAAAAAACTTTAGCAGGACAAAGAATGATAAGCATTTGGTTAGATGAAGAAAAATATGTCACAGAAGTGACGCCCTTAATTAAATCATTTTTTCCAAAAGAGGAAACCGAGGTCCATATCGGAGCGGCAAATGAGCTTTTTACAAGAATCGGAAAGCATATAATTGTCCGTATAAAGGATATGGATGAAGTGTCGGTTGTATACAAAGACATGGATAGAGAGATTCGCAGGACCCAAAAGGTCACGGGACTTTCTTACAAGGACAAAAAAGACACTTCGGTTCGGACACTTTATCAAGTGTGTAAGGAAGTTTCGGGCAAGGACTTGCCGTGGGGAATTTTAACCGGCGTGCGCCCGACAAAACAGGTGTTAACCGGCGTATTAGAGGGTGTCGATACGAAAGAACTTCGTGCGTATATGATGAATCATTATCTGGTTTCTGAGGAAAAATGGATTTTGAGCCGTCAGATTGCAGGAGTGGAGAAGCTTATTTTATCGGAGATTGATGAGAAAAATGGCTATAGTATCTATATATCCATTCCATTTTGCCCGACAACCTGTTTGTATTGTTCGTTTACCTCCTATCCGGAAGGAATGTGGAAGGAACGGATGGATGAGTATTTGGATTGCCTGGAAAAAGAAATCCGATACTTAAAAGAAGCAATGCCGGATAAGAATCCGGATACGATATATGTGGGCGGAGGTACGCCAACAACATTATCGCCTGCACATTTAAAGCGCTTGATGGAAGTTTTAAAAAGTTGCTTTGATTTAGAGGCTTTAAAAGAATTTACCGTAGAGGCCGGCAGACCGGACAGCGTGACACGGGAAAAGTTAGAGGTTTTAAGAAGTTATCCTGTTACCAGAATTTCGATTAATCCACAGACGATGAAACAGGAAACCTTGGATTTGATCGGAAGGCGTCACACAGTAGAACAGACCCGCGAAGCCTTTTTGCTGGCAAGAGAACTTGGATTTGATAATATCAATATGGATATTATTGTTGGGTTGCCGGGAGAAACGAAGGAAGATGTGGCCCATACACTGAAGGAAATTGCGGCACTTTCACCGGATAATTTGACGGTGCATTCTTTGGCAATTAAACGAACTTCGCGTTTGGGTATGAATCTAAAGCGTTACAAGGACATGGATATGGAGAACTCCACAGAAATCATGGATATGGTGCAGGAATGCGCTTATAACATGGGAATGCATCCGTATTACCTATACCGTCAGAAAAATATGGCAGGGAATCAGGAAAATGTAGGCTATGCCATGCCCGGGAAAGACGGAATTTACAACGTGCTAATTATGGAAGAGCGCCAGAGTATTTTGGCGGTCGGTGCGGGAGCCATTACCAAGATTGTTACAAACCCGGGGACCTTACAGGAACGTGTAGAGAATGTAAAAGACATTCACACATATTTAAGCCGTGTGGATGAGATGATAGCCAGAAAAAAAGAGGCATTAGAGAGTGTTGATTTTTTCGGGGAGAACAGATAGAAGAAAAATAAAGGAAAGGCAGCAGCCGTTTAAAATAGGAGGTTAACATGGCATTAAAGAAAAAGCCGGTTACCGGTATGCGTGATATCTTACCGGAAGAAATGGAAATCAGAGATTATGTAATGAATGTCATCAAAGAAACTTATCGAAACTTTGGGTTTACACCAATGGAAACTCCTTGCATGGAAGATATTTCCAATCTTAGCAGCAAGCAGGGTGGCGAAAACGAAAAGCTGATTTTTAAGGTGTTAAAACGTGGCGAAAAGTTAAATTTAGAAACTGCTGAGACAGAAAATGATTTGGTAGACATGGGTATGCGTTATGATTTAACGGTACCGCTTGCGAGATATTATTCCAATCATGCAAATGAATTGCCGTCTCCGTTTAAAGCTTTGCAGATGGGAAATGTATGGAGAGCAGACAGACCGCAAAGAGGAAGATACCGTCAGTTTATGCAGTGTGACATTGATATATTAGGCGATCCGACCAATTTAGCAGAAATCGAATTGATTTCAGCTACCACAACAACTCTTGGCAAACTTGGCTTTAAGGGATTTGAAATTCGTATTAACGAAAGACGAATCTTAAAAGCGATGGCTGCCTACAGCGGTTTTGCATCGGAGCGTTTTGATGAAGTATTTATCATTCTTGATAAAATGGACAAGATTGGTGTGGACGGAGTACGTGAGGATTTGTTAAATCACGAATTTGATGCTGCGTGTGTAGACAAATATTTAGCGTTGTTTGATGGCATTGAAAAGGCAGAGAATGGGCTGGAATATTTGGCTACAACATTGCAAGGACACTTAGAGACAGATGTAATTGACAGTATGCGTGAGATTTTCTCCTGTGTCAACGCTACAAAGGCAGCAGAGTTCGAATTGGTTTTTGACCCGACCCTTGTTCGTGGAATGTCATATTATACCGGAACCATTTTTGAGATTGCTATGCCGGAATTTGGCGGAAGCTGCGGTGGTGGCGGCCGTTATGATGAGATGATTGGCAAGTTTACCGGAAATAATGTTCCGGCCTGTGGTTTTTCCATTGGATTTGAAAGAATTATTTTACTGCTTATGGAAAGCGGGTTTAAAGTACCGGGACAAGCACAGAAGAAAGCGTTTTTAATCGAAAAAGGGATGTCAGCTGACCGTATGGCTGAGATTTTAAAGGAAGCACAGCAGTTAAGAGCTGAAGGGAAGGCTGTATTGGTTTCCAAGATGAACAAAAATAAAAAGTTCCAGAAAGACCAGTTGAGTGCGGAAGGCTACACGGATATTGTGGAGTACTTTAATAATTAGGATGGAAGTTGTAAAACAACCGGAAATAAATAACTGCAGGAGTTGTTTTTTTTGCAGAAGAATAAAAATGAGGAGTGAAAACTATGGCAGAAACAATGAAGGGAATGAAGCGTTCCCACAGATGTACCGAAGTGAATAACCAAATGGTTGGACAGAGCGTAACCGTTATGGGTTGGGTACAGAAAAGAAGAAATTTAGGAAGTTTGATTTTTATCGATTTAAGAGACCGTTCCGGTTTATTACAGATTGTATTTGATGATAAGAGTGTTGGAGCAGAAGGCTTTGCAAAGGCAGAAACCCTTCGTAGCGAATATGTAATCGCAGTAGAAGGTACTGTGGCAAAAAGAACTGCAGCTGTAAATGAAAACTTAAAGACCGGCGATATCGAAATCATCGCTACCAACTTAAGAATTCTTTCTGAAGCTGAAACACCTCCATTCCCGATTGAAGAAGGCATTCAGACCAGAGAAGAATTAAGGTTAAAATATCGTACATTAGACTTAAGAAGACCTGATATCCAGAGAAATCTTATGATGAGAAGTAAGGTAACAGGACTTGTTCAGCAGTTCTTAAAAGAAGAAGGATTTTTAGAAGTAGAGACACCATTTTTGTGTAAGTCCACACCGGAAGGAGCAAGAGACTACCTTGTACCAAGCCGTGTACATCCGGGCAATTTTTATGCATTGCCACAGTCTCCGCAGTTATTTAAGCAGTTATTAATGTGCGCAGGCTATGACAGATATTTCCAGATTGCAAGATGTTTCCGTGATGAGGACTTGCGTGCAGACAGACAGCCGGAATTTACACAGATCGATATGGAATTATCCTTTGTTGATGTTGATGATGTATTAGAAGTAAACGAAAGACTGTTAAAGAAGGTATTTAAAGAAGCTATCGATGTGGATGTTCAGTTACCAATTCAAAGAATGACCTGGCAGGATGCAATGGATAACTATGGTTCTGATAAGCCGGATACCCGTTTTGAAATGAAACTTGTGGATGTATCTGAAACTGTTAAGGGTTGTGGATTTGGTGTGTTCACCGGAGCGCTTGACAACGGCGGATCTGTTCGTGGTTTGTGCGTTGAAGGTCAGGGAGAAATGCCACGTAAGAAAATTGATGCGTTAGTTGAACATGCAAAGACTTACGGAGCAAAAGGCCTTGCTTACCTTTGTGTCAATGCGGATGGAACCTATAAATCTTCCTTTGCAAAATTCATGACAGAAGAAGAATTAGCAGCTTTGGTTGCTAAGATGAATGGTAAACCGGGAGATTTATTGCTCTTTGCAGCAGATAAGAACGAAGTCGTATGGGATGTTCTTGGTGCATTGCGTGTGAAACTTGGTAAGGAACTTGGCTTAATTGATGAAAGCAAGTTTAATTTCTTGTGGGTAACAGAATTCCCATTACTTGAGTGGAATGAAGAGCAGAACAGATTTACTGCAAAGCATCATCCGTTTACTATGCCAATGGAAGAAGATATGCATTTAATCGATACCGACCCGGGTAAAGTTCGTGCAAAGGCTTATGATATCGTATTAAATGGTACTGAGCTTGGTGGCGGTAGTGTGAGAATTCACCAGAATGATATTCAGGAGAAGATGTTTGAATGCTTAGGCTTCACCAAGGAAGAGGCTTATGAACGTTTTGAATTCCTGTTGAATGCGTTCAAATACGGTGTTCCGCCTCATGCAGGACTTGCTTTCGGTTTAGACCGTATGATTATGCTTATGGTTGGCGCTGAAAGTTTAAGGGATGTTATTGCATTCCCGAAGGTTAAAGATGCGTCTTGTCTCTTGACACAGGCTCCGTCAGTTGTTGAAGATAAACAGTTGGATGAATTGTTTATTCAGGTGACGGAAGTTGAAAGACGTGGCGAAGTGACAGAAGAATAAGAAGTTTTATAAAATAGAAAGCCGTCGTAAGACGGCTTTTTTGTTTTTCCTATTAAAAAAACGGAAGAATCTTTTTGCCTTTCATTTTCTTTTCATCGTAAAAAGCCTGGGATTTCCTAAGCCTTTTTGCCCGAACATTTTGATTATTTATATTTTTCCAAAATTACACAAGCTCGACCGCATTTGTTCGCGGAGCGATAAAACACTTTGGAAAGCGTCTTAGTTCCTCTTGGCGGATGCGACGAGTAAATGTACATGCAGGCGAAAACTGTTTGAGGCCGAAATGCTTTTCTTCGGCCGAGTTTTTTCGCTGCATGTGATAAACATACGAGTGCATCCCCCTAGAGGAAGTTAGGCGTTTTCAATAAGTGTTTTCCGCCCGCGTAACAAATCGGACGACTTGTGTAATGGATGGAAAAACATAAAATTATAGTCCGGGCGAAAGGCTAAGGAAATACCGCCATTTTTCGAAATCAAAGAAAATGAAAGACAAAAGATTCTTCCCCTTCTTTTATTTACAAAAAGAAAAGCCGTCTTGCGACGGCTTTCGTTTTATAATATCTTATTTTTCTGTTATTCAGCATCGTTTTTTTCGGTTTCTGTTACAGAATCTTCTTTTGGGTTCTTCCAAGCATTGAATTTTTCTTCAACTGCCTTATAAGTGTCCTGACAGATTTCCGGTAAGTCTTTTCCCCAAGCTTTGGTTGCTTGCTCAAAGCCTTTCTTAAAAGCATTGAATAATAAATCTGCTTTTTCTACGTTGCCGCCACTTAAAGCTTTTGCAAAGTCAACAATTCGGTTAGAAGTTTGTTCTACACCGTAATATCCATCTTCGGAAATAGCTTCTTTCGCAGCAACTTTAGCGGCTTCTGTTACAGTGTAATTTCCGCTTGCTAAGAATTTCCATACGTCATCATTACCGACAGATAAACCGGCCTGTTTTTGTAAGGTGTCAATAACAAACTCTCTTAACTGTTTGCTTCTTGCTGCAGCATCATCTTTTAAAGCCTTTACAAGATCGCTTTTTTCTAAGATTACTCCGTCTTTTTCAGCAGGATTAGAATCAAACTTTTCAATATAATCCAAAGTTACCGGCTTGGTTAAGTTTAAGTAATCATTTTTTGGTGTCTTCCCTGACGTTACTTGATATGCATTGAATGCGTTGATTTTGTTCATATCCATATGTTGTCCCTCCTTGGTAAAACAATATTTTTCGAAAAATACTGTTTGTATTTCTTAATAATACATGAAAAGGTCTTTTTTTCATAATATCATCCAAAAAGTATATCGGCAAGTACTTTTGTTTCCTTAATAGTATTGACAAAGAGACGAGAGTATTTTATTGTATATTGTATACATATAGGTACAATTTGCGGAGGGATGCAGCTATGGATCGAATTCGATTAAAACCACTGGCAAAAATTAATTTGGGCTTAGATGTAGTTGGCTTGCGTGAGGACGGATATCATGAAGTCCGTATGGTTATGCAGAGTCTGAAATTGCACGATGATTTGTTGATGGAGAAGCAAAAAGAAGGTGTGTCAATGAAGACAAATCTTCGTTATCTTCCATGCGATGCAGACAATTTGGTTGTTCGAGCCGTAGAATTGTTACGGAAGGAATTTTCCATTGAAACCGGTGTAAGAATTAATTTAAGAAAAGTTATTCCGGTGGCGGGTGGAATGGCAGGAGGAAGTGCCGATGCCGCAGCTGCATTATATGGAATGAACAGATTGTTTGATTTGGCGCTTTCTACGCAGGATTTAATGGGATACGGATTGAAGCTTGGGGCAGACGTACCATTTTGCGTTATGAGAGGCACTGCATTGTCAGAAGGAATTGGTGAAATCTTAACGCCTATTCCGACGCCACCGCAGGCAAATGTGTTGATCGTAAAACCTAAGGCGGGGGTATCGACGAAAGCAGTTTACGATGCATATGATAAACTTACAGATCCGGAGCATCCGGATATTGACCGGTTGATTAATGGGTTGGATAAGGGTGACTGGGATGAAATTATAAAAGGCATGGGCAATTCCTTGGAGGGGGTTACCATTCCGATGCATCCGATTATTGCGGATATAAAGAAAAAAATGATGGAGCACGGTGCAAGAATCAGTTTGATGAGTGGCAGTGGCCCTACTGTATTCGGAATTTATGATGATGTGATAGACGCGAAAAAAGCGGCTGTAGCATTTCGGGATATGGAAGATGTACAACAGGTTGAAGTAACCGGATTTTACAATGGGAAAGGAAGGGCGTAGAGATGACAGAATTGGAACTTATTGTGAATGATTATTTACCACTAAGAGATGTTGTTTATCAAACCCTTAGAGAGGCAATTTTAAAAGGAAATTTAAAGCCTGGCGAGCGTTTGATGGAAATGAAACTGGCAAATAAGCTGGGGGTTAGCCGTACTCCGATCCGTGAGGCCATTCGTATGCTTGAGCAGGAGGGGTTGGCACTTACCATTCCGCGTCGTGGTGCACAGGTTGCAAAAATGACGGAAAAGGATATGGCCGATGTTTATGAAATCCGCAGAACGTTGGAGATGTTGGCTTTAACCTATTTTAAGAATGGCTTAAGTGTGGAACAAGTTGCAGATCTCCGCTATGCACAAAAAGTATTTGAAGAGGCTGTTGCGGAAGGCGATCATGCAGAAATTGAGCGCAAAGATAATGAGTTTCATACTGTTATTTATGCAGCAACAGGAAACGGACGTTTGGTAAATATTATGAATAGTCTTCAGGAACAACTTTCCAGATATCGTTGGGCATATTTACAGCATCATTCCAGATTACAGGAATTGATTGAAGAACACAAAACCATCGTTGATGCATTGGAAAGCGGAAGTATTGAAGCTGCCATTGAAGCAACTGCGGCACACCTTGACAGCCAGGAGAATATTATTAAGCAGGTTATTCGTAAAGGCTAATAAAGCGGTGGTTAAGAGTAATTTATAAAGACATTATAGGAAAGAGTTTATTCCGTAAAGGGATAAACTCTTTTTTTGCGGGCAAAATAACCAAAACAGATTGCCAAAAACAGTGTAGGTAAAGAAACAATAAGGGGAAAGTAACAGGAAGGAAATCATGAAAGGGTGCAAGAAAGATATGTCCGCAATTAGTACAAATTTACAGGAGAATGAAAAACATTTCCGTGAGATTTTTTCGGAGTGCGAAGATTTGGTTTACCGGTCATTGACTCTTGGGAAGCATAAAGATGTGGAGGCGGTGGCGGTTTTTACAGAGCCGACCATTGGAAATATGCAACTGCATTCTTCGGCATTGGGACAAACCTTAAGCTTTCTGGGAACCATGGAAAAAGAAGAAGTGTTGAGTCGTTTTCGAAATCATAGTCTGGGGCTACTGGATGTGGCCGAATTTGATACTTGGGATAAGGCGGTACAAGGGTTTTTAAGCGGCGATATTTTATTTATGGTGGACGGATATAACAAGCTGCTAAAAATCCCGGACAAGGGTTATCCGGGACTTGGCGTGATCAAGGCTGACACAGAAAAAGGAAATCGCGGTTCAGCAGAGAGTTTTTCCGATTCTGTAAAAACAAATGCAGCTCTCTTACGAAAACGTATTCGTACGCCGGAACTAAAAATTAAGCAGTTTGTGGTGGGCGTGCGTTCTAATACATTGGGCTATATTGCGTATATGGATGGGCTTGTGGAAACGGATTTGGTTCGTCGGATTGAGTCTGCCGTACAGGAATTTTCGATTGATCGTGTAACGGATTCCGGTGTGATAGAGCAGTTGATGGAAAAAAACTGGTATTCCCCGTTTCCCCAGGTACAAAGTACAAAAAGCCCGTCACTTGCAGCAGAAGAATTGCTGGAGGGGAGATGTGTCGTTATTATCGATAATTCGCCGGAGGTGTTGCTGTTGCCCACTGCCTATCAGAACTTTTTAATCGCGGCAGATGACGCATATTCAAATTATCAGATTGTATCTTTTGTGCGGTTGCTACGATATATGGCGGCTTTTTTTTCTATGACTTTTCCGGGACTTTATGTGTTGGCTGCATCGTTTGAGAATCAATTACTACCGACCCGATTACTGTTGTCCTTTGCAGAGGCGGCAAAAAACACGCCCTTTTCAGCACTTGTACAGGTTTTTTTGATGGAAGTAGCCTTTGAACTGTTACGAGAGGCGGGGCTACGTGTGCCCGGAGGCATGGGGAATGCCATAGGGATTGTCGGAGGACTGATTATTGGACAGTCGGCGGTGGAAGCAGGATTAATCAGTCCAATTGTAGTGATAGTGGTTGCATTTACTGCATTGTGTTCCTTCAGTATTCCGGGAGAAGAGATTACACTCAGCTTCCGGGTAATGAAGTTTGTGTTTTTGGTGATATGCGGGATGTTTGGCTTGTACGGCTTCTTGCTGGGGCTTTTAGGTCTGGTCGCCCATCTTTCCGGGCTGACAAGTATGGGACGGCCATATTTACTTCCGGTTACATCGCTACTTCGAAAACCTATGCGAAAAACCACTACACGTGGCCGTTTTGCAAAAAATATGAATCCGGTGCGATTGAAAAAAGAAAGAAAGGAGAATGCCCATGAGAAAGAATAGTTGGCTTGCCCAATGGGGGATTTTGGTTATTTGGGGAATCCCTTGTTTGTTACAAGGCGGAAAAAAGGAGGCGCTATTTGCAATTTTAACGGCTTGTCTGATGGCGCTTTTTACTACGTTGTGGTTTGGCAGAAGAAGAAAAAATCTTTTTGGCCTGAAACAATTTTTTCTCCGTCGGGCAAACGAAATTCCGGTTGCGAAGGGATGGTTAAGATACCGCGGAATAAAAAAGATGCTTCGAAAGATATTTTTTTGCTCTGCGGGGCTACTATTGTCCATATTCGGAATTGTAAAAGTTGCTCTTTGGTATTCGGAAGCCGTGCAAAATGTGTGGATTATTCTCGGAATGTTAGTTTTAGTTTTGCTTATCGGAAGACGATGTGACCGGCCTGGTAAAAGTGCCATGGAGAATCTGTGGGGAAAGGTTGTACTGGTTTGTATTCTGGCACTTTTTACGTTTCAGATTCCGGGATTGTTGGAAGAAAGAGAAAATTTTATAGAAATGGGTGTGGAAGCCAAAGACTCAACGATGGAAGAACCGTTTCAAATTTTAAAGGCCATTCAATATGGTGTTGAGGTATTTTTGCTTACCTTGCCGGCTTTATATATGGAAATATGCCTGAAAAACAGCCAGACATCAGAAATGAAAAAGGAACGAAATGCAACAGGAATGCTTTTTTACCGGTGGGGAAGTTTGTGGATCGGATTCTTGGCGGTATACTTGTGTCTGACCACATTGTGGGAAGTACAGATTTTGAAAATGGCGCCTTTCCCATATCTGTTATTGGGCCAAACTTCAAAAAGTTTTTCCGGACAGGGGATGCGCTTGGAAACGTTAAACTTCATGGTGGTCATTGTAAGTTTATATTTTGCATCCATTCAGTGTATGGACGTGTTTCACAGTTGGATAGGAGAGTTTATGAGAAAAGAAAAAGAAACGGAGAAAAGGAAAGCAACACACTTAAATGCAGTATTAATTCTTGGGGTGATTCTTTTGACCGGATTTACCTGCGCAGGTTGTTCCGTAAAGTTAGGGGAAAAGAAATTGGTTTTAATTGGAGATGAGAATCAGGTGGCAACGAGGGATTCTAATACGGAATTCAGCTGTATGCAATTTTTAATCCTGCATACAAAATCTTTTGAGGAACTAGCAAAAGACCTGTTAAACCAACCCAATATTTCCTACGAAACATACGTTGCTTTTTCAAAAAATCCCATGGAAGAAGATATCCAAAAACTGATGGAAGAAGCAGACAGTGCTCAGTCGATGAAGATGGTAGATGAGTTGGTGAAAAAAGGAACCAAGACAGGAGATTATGAATATGTTACCATTAGGGAATTTTTAAATGCCTGCGTAAAAAAGGAAAGCGTGACACTGCCGGTGTTAGAAATCGTTGACGGAGAGATTCGGGTGACGGAATTTGTGGAATATAAAAATTTTGATAAAAATGATTAAACGTCAAAAAAGAGGGAAGTATTTTAGCAGATGGAAGGGATAAATCGGAGCACAGACAGAAGGAATAAATGTCAGTGCAGATGAATCCGAATAAATTCCACAAATCCGAAGGGGGACGAAAAAATGATGGAAAGTATAAAAGAAAGAATGAAAGAAAAAATCAAACAATCAATGAACTACATTCTGGCAGGAGGACTTATTTTAATTGCGCTTGTGGCAAGCAGGAACAATTATGCACAATCGGTTCAGATGTCTTTGGCGGAGAAGGTCTTACGTTTTCATGTTATCGCCCAAAGTGACAGCCAGGAGGACCAGAACATAAAATTAAAGGTTCGTGACGCAGTGGTGCAGTTTACGGAGGGACTTTTGGCAGACAGCGATTCATTAGAAGAGACAATTGGTATTATTCAGGCGCATTTAAAGGACATTGAGAACGTCGCAAATGATGTATTGGAGGCAGAAGGTGTAGATTACCGTGCAACAGCGAGTTTGACCCACATGGAATTCCCGGAAAAAGAATACAGCGGATTTGTTTTTCCGGAAGGGGAATATCAAGCACTTCGAATTGTCTTGGGAGAAGGAAACGGACAGAACTGGTGGTGTGTGATGTATCCCAATTTATGTTTTTCCGGAAATTTGTTTCAGACAGACGAAAAGGAACTGAAAATTTTTAAAAGGGTACTCAGCCCAAGGGAATGTGAGGCCATTATGGACGGAAAAGATTACACGATTCGTTTTAAACTGATTGAATATATCCGCAAAATATTATACAATTAGAGAAAGGATTTACATTACATGAAAGAGAAAGAAACAAGAAAAAGGATTGCTTATGGAACATTTAAAATATGCACCAATCGGTGTTTTTGACTCCGGTGTTGGTGGTTTAACCGTTGCAAGAGAAATTATGAGACAGATGCCGGATGAGCGAATTGTATATTTCGGTGATACTGCGAGAGTGCCTTATGGTAGCAAATCCCAGTCCACTATTATCCGTTATACCAGACAGATCATCCGTTTTTTAGAAACCAAGCAGGTTAAGGCTATTGTAGTTGCGTGTAATACAGCGAGTGCATTTGCCTTAGAGGAGGTGCGCTCCGAATTAAAAGTGCCGATTATCGGTGTGGTAAAGCCGGGGGCCGAGGTTGCCGCAAAGACAACAGAAAACGGCAAAGTAGGTGTCATCGGAACCGTTGGTACGATTGAAAGTAAACTCTACAATCGTTGCATTAATGAGCACAATCCGGCAGCACAGGTTTTTGGAAAAGCGTGCCCGTTGTTCGTGCCGCTTGTGGAAGAGGGATGGAGCAAGGACCCGGTTACATATGAAGTTGCGAGCCGCTATCTGGCTCCGTTAAAAGAGACCGGAATTGATACTTTGATTTTAGGATGTACACATTATCCGCTGCTTCGTTCTACCATTGCCGAAGTAATGGGTGAAGGTGTCAATCTCGTAAATCCTGCCTATGAGACAGCAACCAGCTTAAAGCAGTTGCTGGAGAAAGAGAATCTGGCAAATGATGGTAAGAGCCGGAAGTTGGGCGGTACTTTCCATGAATTTTATGTCAGCGATGCTGCAGAGCGATTTATGGAATTTGCCAATTCCATTCTTCCATATGATGTGGATACCACAAAAGTAATACCAATTGAGGAGTACTAAAATGACAAAAGCATTGGTTATCATGGAATCTGTGCACTATGATGTGACCGGTCAGACGGAGGAAGAACAGGAATTTTCCTCTCAGTGTGCAGGTGAGATTATAGATGGTGGCGGAGAAATTACGGACGATGCCGGTGAGATTTCGGACGATGCCGGTGAGATTTCGGATGATGCCGGAGAAATTGCCCAATCCGATAAACCACTTTGTGTTGACTGCGATGCGGCCGATGTGGAATCTGGAGAGATATACAAACAACGGTTGTTAATCGGCAAAGATTATGTGAAAATCAGCCGTCCGGGTATGGGCGATGCCTTCATGCATTTTGTTTCCGGTCAGGTTACGGAATATGTCAGCCGAACCATTTATGGAGATATTTTTATGAATATCGAGACCTTGGAGTTGTTGATTAACCGCAAAGATACAGAAACTGTGGCACATATTCATTATCGCCTAAGTGCTGCAGGGGAAGTGTTTACAGAGTGCAGGATGAAATTACAGGTGAAATGTATATAAGGGATTGGAATAAGAAATAAGAAATAGAGAGGGAAGCTTGAAACAAATTTTGGGATCGTCGTAAGACGGTCCTTTTTCTTTTGTTGCTTCTTGTCGTGTATCTTTTCTGCCGTGGTTGGGCCTATATAAGTAATGAAGGGCTGAATACCCAATTCATGCTCAATGCACGCCCGTGGCGTGGGCCTGTAACAGGAAAACGTGTCGGAAACCCAAAATAAATTCGCGCGTGGGTCTATAGAGGTTAGAACGTCATAAAAACCCAGAATAAAGACGTGCGTGGGTCTATGGACCTGCATCATATCAAAAAGACCAAAAATAGTGAAAAAATGAGCCGAAAAGAGCTGAATTGGGTCGCTGAAAGAGAATGAAAGCAAAAGACCCGCAAAACAAGAAAAAATTGGGGTTGAAAGAATAGAATCAAGATGCAGAGACCCAATGCCGGCGTTTTTTGCATAAAAAAGAGGCGGTTTATGATATGGAATGGGTCAGGATTGAAATTCATTTTCTATAGACCCAACGGGAGAGGGAAACCCAACGGGAGAGGGAAACCCAACGGGAGAGGGAAACCCAACGGGAGGGGAAAACCAACGGGAGAGGGAAACCCAACGGGAGGGGGAAACATAGCGGGAGCCCGACAGTGATATTTTTATATGACATTTGGGCATAATGAAGATAAATAGCATCGAGTACAAATAAAAAGGACCGTCAATCATATGACGGTCCGATTTTTATTTAGATTCACAATTTCTTGGCATTAAGAAACAATTATTTTCCGGCTTTGTTTCTTAATTTTGCTAAAAAGCCTTTTTTTGTTTCAACCGGTTTAATAGAACCATGAATGCCTTTTACAGCGGTTAAGTATAAGCCACTGACAACAGCTTTCACTTCTTTCTTTACAGGAAGTGTATCAAAGATTTCCGGTGCGCAAAGTAAAGTCATTACCTTTGGTCCGACTTTTACCTTAACGATTGGAGACTTTGCACGTTTTAAGTACCAAGGTGTCTGTTCTAAAACATTGGCAGGAAGACCTGCATCTTTTAAACGCATTTTTTTCTTGTCAATGATAAGTAAAGAGATTGTCTGAGAAGACTCAGCGATTACTTTGTCCTGTTCTGCTTTCTTCTTTTCCGCTCTTTTTCCAACAAAGTAAAGAGCAACAAATATTCCAATAAAAATAACGGCTATAATTATAAGCCATACATACCACGGCATAATATATCCTCCTCATAATTTCGTACATTGGATATTGTATCATTTACACATTCAAAAATCAATTGAATTTTAGGGAAAAAGGAGGTTAATTTTTGCTGAAATCTCTTTTATTTTTGGAAAAGATATGGTATTCTATTGTAATGTGGATTTCGTATATTCTACGGAATTTTGGAAATGAAAAGAGGATGTAAAGATGAAAAAATTTATCAGTGTAGTTTGCTTGTTAGCCTTAGTAGGAATTTTAGGATTTGTCGCATTTAAGGGGAAAGACAATAATAATGTGAATAATGGCAATAATAACGAAAATAATGAGAATAATGAAAATAATAATATCAGCCAGTTGGAACCGGTTTATTTTGGTGATTATAACTTAGATGAAGTGGTAACCCTGGGCGAATACTTGAACTTAATTGTAGATGTTACTTACAAGCCAATTAAGGAATCAGAAATTATCGGTTATATTAACACGGTATTGAAACAGTATCCGGGTTATGAAAAGACGGATGATACCGTTGTTGATGACGGAGATATTGTTGACTTAAATTATGTTGGTTACTGGAAGGGCGAAGTTTTTGACGAAAGTAAAAATGTATACTTAGGAATTGGCTCCAAAAAGTTTATCGAGGGATTTGAATCCGGCTTAATTGGTGCGAAGGTTGGCGATACAGTTACACTGAAATTGACCTTCCCGGCTGACTACAAGGACTATCTCGGAAATATCAGTGAATTGGCCGGACAGGAAACCGAGTTTAAAGTAACGATTAATGCCATCGTAAAAGAAGTGGTGTACACTTATGATAATGTGCCGGATGATTATTGTTATATCAATTTTAATTACAAAAACAAACAGGAAATCTATGATTATGTAGATAAAATGATGAAAGAAGAGTTGGAGGCACAGAAAAAATCCGATGCCAGACTGGCAGTCCTTGACGGAGTTGTAAAAAGATGTACCATTGAAGCACCGGAAGAACTGGTTACTTATCAGGTGGAGAAATATATTCTTGCTTTGAAAGCAGATGTGGAAAAAGCAGGATACAAGTTTGACGAATACCTGGATAAGTATTACAAAAAAACATATGATGAGTTTTACGACGAAATTTATGTTTACATGGAAGCAAGTGTAAAAGAGCAGTTTGCGCTTTTAGCTGTTGCTAAGGCAGAAAACATCGTTTTGGATGAAAAAGGTTATGCAGAATATGTGGCAGCATATGTAAAATATTACGGATACAAATCAGAAGAAGAAATGTATCAGGATTATCCGAAGGAAGATATGCAGATTGCCTTTTTGTGTAATGACGTGCTTGATTATTTAATCGAAAAGACGACCATAAATTACATTGAAAAAACAGGCGATCAGAAATAAAGCAGTATATTAGGAGGTAAAAATATGAAATTACTCAGTATTCGTGAAGTCTTCAAAAAGAGAGACGAATTTTTTGGACAGGAAATTACAGTTTGCGGATGGGTGCGCAGCATCCGTGGATCCAAGAACTTTGGATTTATCGTATTAAATGACGGAACATTTTTTGAACCGATTCAGGTTGTATATTCCGATGCATTGGCAAACTTTGCAGAAATCGACAAATTAAACGTAGGAGCTGCATTAATCGTTCGTGGTGAATTGGTGGCTACTCCGGAAGCAAAACAGCCGTTTGAAATTCAGGCAAAAGAGATTGAAATCGAAGGAGCATCCACACCGGATTATCCATTGCAGAAAAAGAGACATACTTTTGAATATTTAAGAACCATCAGCCATTTAAGACCGCGTACCAATGCGTTCCAGGCGACTTTCAGAGTGCGTTCTTTAATCGCTTATGCAATTCATCAGTTCTTTCAGGAACGTAACTTCGTATATGTTCATACACCAATTATTACCGGTAGTGACTGTGAAGGCGCAGGAGAAATGTTCCAGGTTACAACTATGGATTTGAACAACCTTCCGAAGAACGAAGACGGAAGCATTGATTATTCCCAGGATTTCTTTGGTAAACCAACCAACCTTACCGTAAGCGGACAGTTGAACGGTGAAACCTATGCTATGGCATTTAGAAACATTTATACCTTTGGCCCTACCTTTAGAGCTGAGAATTCCAACACAACCAAACATGCTGCTGAATTCTGGATGATCGAGCCGGAAATGGCATTTGCGGATTTGGAAGATGATATGGATATTGCTGAGGCAATGTTAAAATATGTTATCCGTTATGTATTGGAAAATGCACCGGAAGAAATGCAGTTCTTTAACAGCTTTGTGGATCAGGGATTAATTGAAAGATTGCAGAATGTTGTAAATTCTGATTTTGGCCGGGTAACCTATACAGAGGCCGTTGAAATCCTTAAGAAAAACAACGCAAACTTTGATTACAAGGTGGAATGGGGATGCGATTTGCAGACAGAGCATGAACGCTATTTAACAGAAGAAGTGTTCAAAAAACCAATTTTCGTTACAGATTATCCGAAGGATATTAAGGCCTTCTACATGAAATTAAATGAAGACGGTAAAACAGTAGCAGCTTGTGACTGCTTGGTTCCGGGAATCGGTGAAATCATCGGCGGAAGCCAGAGAGAAGATGATTATGATAAACTTTGTGCCCGTATGGATGAAATGGGATTGAACAAAGAAGATTATGGGTTCTATCTTGACTTAAGAAAGTACGGCACTGCAAGACATGCAGGCTTTGGCTTAGGTTTTGAACGTTGCGTTATGTATTTGACCGGTATGGGCAACATCCGTGACGTACTTCCATTCCCGCGTACTGTAAACAACTGTGAATTATAAAGCACAATACTTTTGTAGGGTGTAAAGCATGAATAATAGCGGGATTTCCAATGGAGTCCCGCTTTTTTACAAATAAAAGGAAGGTATCAAAATGAAAGGAAAAAACGGCAGATGGGCTCAAATCGGCTTTTTGCTGGCCGTGATTGTAGCAGTGACAATCCTTAGGCAGCTTGGCGTCATTGGACCGTCCGTACATGAATTAAAACGATATAGCGTGACTTACACGGATGCATTTGACACCGTTATCCAAGTGATTGGATATTCACCTTCGGAAGAGGAATTTACAGAAAAAGTAAGTCTTCTTCACGACAGAATGCTTTTATATCATTCTTATTTTGATATCTACCATGAATATCCGGGCATCAATAATATCAAAACCATCAATGACCATGCAGGGCAGGGACCGGTGGAAGTCAACGATGAGATTATGGAGTTGTTAGAGTTAGGCTGTGAGGTCTATGATTTAAGCAATAAGCAGGTGAATATCGCAATGGGTGGTGTTCTTCAAATTTGGCATGAATATCGTCAGAATGCCGCAGAAGACCCGGAAAATGCGTCAATCCCTAATATGGAGGAATTAAAAGAAGCAAAAAAACATTCCGGCATTCGCGAGATGGTTTTGGATAAGGAAAACAAAACCGTTGAAATCTTGGATCCGAAGGTCTCCTTAGATGTGGGAAGCATTGGGAAGGGACTTGCAGCTGAATGGATTAAAGAATATGCCATAGAACTTGGATTTGAGCATATGCTAATTTCTTTTGGCGGAAATATTGTAACCATCGGTACAAGACCTGACGGAAGTAAGTGGCAGGTGGGGGTAGAGAACCCTTTTTACCAAGAAGGAGATGCATCAACCGGGGAGGCCTATAGTGCTACTGTGAGTGTGAGCGGAGAGTGTATGGTTACCAGCGGAGATTATCAGCGATATTATATGGTGGACGGAAAAAAATACTGTCATATTATTGATCCGGACACCTTGATGCCGGGTGATGAATTTTCTTCTGTGACGATTAAAGGCATGAATTCTGCATTGGCAGATGCGCTTTCCACAGCTCTTTTTAATTTATCTCTGGAGGACGGACAAGAAATCATCGAATCCCTTGAGGGCTATGAAGCGATGTGGATTACCACGGACGGAGAAGTTATTGCAACAGATGGTTTTTAGAAAAATTTTACCTGAAAAAATATAAGAAAATGTAAGAAGATATAAGAAGATATAAGAAGATATAAGAAAACGAGGTGTCAGATTATGGAACGAATCAATAAAACAGAGTATGTCGTAGCAATGTCCGGAAATAGCGGAAGCGTGTATGGCGTTCGTCTCGTAACGGAGTTGTTAGGCAGAGGCTATTATGTACATTTGATTTTGTCCGATTTTGGAAAAAGTCTTGCTGAAGGCGGCCAATTAACGGAACATTGGTTAGAGGATATGGAAAAAAGATATTCCGGTCAGTTTCATGTAGTCGGAAATCACGAAGAAGATGAAATTGGGCGCAATTCCTACCTTTGGGAAGGGATGATTGTGGTTCCGTGTTCCATGACAACCGTTGCCCAAATTGCGCATGGTGTAACAGAAAATTTGCTTTTAAACTGTGCAGATATTTGTATGAAGCAACATAGAAATTTGGTTTTGGTTCCGAGAGAAACGCCGTTAACACAGGTGCATTTAGAAAATATGCTGACATTGGCAAAAAGTGGAGCGCAGATCGTTCCTGCTATGCCGGCAATTACGCAAAGGCCAACATCTTTTACCGAAATGGTTGACTATATGGTTGGCAAAATTTTAGATGCCCTCGAAATCGAAAATCAGCTGGCAAATAAAGGATAAATGGTATTTATGAGTAAAAAGAAAAGAAATGATTGGATCCTAATCGGGGTCCTTCTCGTTCTGGGCATTTCAGCAATTTTTTGCGTGGAAGGGTATAAAAAAGCCAATACAAAAAACGGGGAAGCTGTTGTATTTGTGGATGGTAAGGAGATTGGCCGATATCCGCTAAAGGAAGACACAACGGTCTTAATTGAGGGAACAACAGGAACCAATTTATTGGTGATAGAAGACGGAAAAGCCTTTATAAAAGAAGCAGATTGTCCGGATAAAATCTGTGTTTACCATGGAAAAATCGATAAAAACAAAGAAACAGTAGTATGTTTACCAAACAAGGTGGTTGTTGAAATTCAAAACGGACAGGATAATGAGATTGATATTTCAACGAACTAGGACATAAAGGAGTTTTATGGAGAAAAACAAAAAATCCAAAGTTGCATTTTTGGGAATGTTATTGGCTCTTGCATTTGTTCTGGCATATGTAGAAAGCCTGATTCCGTTTTTTGTCGGAATTTATGGAATGAAACTTGGACTTGCAAATCTGGTTGTTATGATTGCGTTGTACAATTTGGGTCATAAAGAGGCATTTATTGTAGCAATTGCCAGAATTGTGCTGGTGGGATTTACATTCGGCAATTTGTTCAGTATGTTTTATTCCTTGGCCGGTGGGCTACTAAGCTTTGTTGTTATGTTATGGGCGAAAAAAAGCGATTCTTTCGGAATCAACGGAGTTAGTGTATTGGGCGGAGTCTTTCATAACGTTGGACAGCTTATCGTAGCGATGTTCATTGTGGAAAATGAAAAACTTCTGTATTATTTACCGGTATTAATGGTTTCCGGTGTGCTTGCCGGAGTCATCATAGGTCTTTTGTCCGGTTTGATTACAAAAAGAGTTTCAAAGGTGATGAAACAGGTATGACAAAACAAAAATGGATGGTTCAGAGTAAAAAAGCAGAATTTAACGAACTTGCAAAAAAACTTGGCGTTAATCCCGTTACCGTGCGCATTATGCGTAACCGTGACTTGACAACGGAAGAAGAGATGCGTGCGTTTTTAATGGCAGATGAACGACAGTTTTTTGATCCCTTTTTAATGAAGGATCTAAAAGAAGGGATTTCTGTTATAATAAACGCAGTCAGGGACGGAAAAAAGATTCGTATTATAGGAGACTATGATGCTGACGGAATTACAGCATCGTATATCTTGTACCGGAGTATTTCGGCCATTGGCGGTGAAGTTAGTGTGGCAATTCCCCATCGTGTGAAAGATGGATACGGAATGAATACAAATCTTATTAACCAGTGTAAAGAGGACGGAATCGAAACGATTATCACATGTGACAACGGCGTTTCCGCCAAAGAAGCACTATTGCTGGCAAAAGAGTATAATATGCAAGTCGTGGTAACCGATCATCATCAGATGCCGGGTACAGAAGCAGAAGATGGAACTTTTGTAGAAGAAAAAGTAGAAGCAGTTGCGGTTATTAATCCGAAGCAGAAAGCCTGTGGTTATCCATTTAAAGAATTGTGCGGAGCAGGCATTGCGTATAAATTTGCAACGGCAATGCTTGATGCAGCAGATAAAACATCCGAAGATGAGTTTGCAAAACTGAAAAATGAATTGCTTATGTATGCTGCGATTGGAACTGTGGGAGATGTAATGGATCTCCTTGGAGAAAATCGGGCGATAGTTAAATGTGGATTAAACTTTATAAATCAAACAGATGATCCCAGCTTACTTGCACTGTTTGAGCATTGCGGATTAAAAAAGCAGGCTGTTCGTGCCGGAAATATCGGATTTCAAATTGCACCGTGTTTAAATGCCAGTGGACGGATCGATTCACCGCAACATGCCATTGATTTGCTGATTCAAAAAGAAGAATGCGAACTGTTAGCAGGAAAACTGGTTGCAATGAACGAAGAACGTAAGGCAATGACAGAACGATTTGTGGAAGTAGCAGTTGCCCAGGCAAAACAAACGGAGGATAAAGTTCTTGTGCTGTATTTGCCGGAGTGCCATGAAAGCATTGCAGGGATTGTGGCAGGACGAATTCGGGAACGTTTCTTCAAACCGACGTTGGTAATTACAAAAGGAGAAGAACATTGCAAGGGGTCAGGGCGTTCCATTGAAAGCTATCCGATGTACCGGGAAATGGCGAAACAAAAAGATTTGTTCTTAAAATTCGGTGGACATAAGATGGCAGTTGGGTTCTCCTTAAATGAAGAGAATATTTCAATACTTAGAAAAAAGTTAAATCAAGATTGTATTTTGACGGATGATGATTTGGAAGAAAAAGTATTGATTGATGTGCCGATGCCGATGGAATATGTTACACTGGATTTGTTAGACGAGTTTAAACGTTTGGAACCATTTGGCAAAGGTAATCCTATGCCACTATTTGCACAAAAGGATTTGACGCTTACATATGTTCAGGTAATCGGAAAAGAAAAGAAATTTGTAAAGCTCTTTTTTATCTTGCCAAGTGGAATGAAGGGTGATGCGGTGTATTTTATTTCACCTCAGCAAATGCAGGAGTTTTTGACAGAGAATTTTGGGGAAGAGGTTTCGTCAAATTATATGCAGGGAAAAAGAGGAGATGCAAGGATTTCTGTATGTTATCAGCCGGAAATTCATGTTTTTAATAATAAAAGAAGTATTCGATATGTAATCAAATATATTGGGAGAACAGTATGAAACACATCTTATTAGTTGACGACAATTTAACAAATTTAAAACAGGCGGCATCTTTGCTGAAAGATCATTACAAAGTCAGTATGGTGAAGTCCGGTGAGCAGGCATTGGAATTTTTGGAAAAATATAATCCTGATTTAATTCTTATGGATGTGGAAATGCCGGAAATGGACGGATATGAAACGACAAGAAGAATTAAACAGAATCCGAAAACATCAAGAATTCCTGTTATTTTCCTGACCGGAGATCAGGACGTGAATTCTGAAATCAAGGGTTTTGAAGTGGGTGCAGTGGATTATGTCAGAAAACCTTTTACCAAGGAGATTATGATGTATCGTGTTGGCCTGCATTTGGAATTGTTTGAATACCAGCAGAA
This sequence comes from Lachnospiraceae bacterium, assembly GCA_045593085.1. Classification (GTDB taxonomy): domain Bacteria; phylum Bacillota; class Clostridia; order Lachnospirales; family Lachnospiraceae; genus XBB1006. The sequence continues at coordinate 128,149 of JAZNWA010000027.1, forward strand.
CCTGGAGAGAATTTTAGAAGAAAAAACGAAAGAACTGATGGAAAATCTTATCCAGTCGGATCGAATGAAAACAGAATTAGAACTGGCCGGCAAGTTACAGGCGCAGATGGTACCGGAGGATTTGCCGGAAAGAAATGAGTTTAAGCTATATGCAAAAATGAAATCGGCCAAAGAAGTTTGTGGTGATTTGTATGATTATTTCATCTATGATAATCGTTATTTGGTGATCGCAATCGGTGATGCTTCCGGAAAAGGAATTGGTGCTGCTTTATTTATGACCCAGGCAAGAACATTGTTTTCTCATGTGTTAAATGATGTTTTGATGGATGGAAAACCACTGGAAGAAGCTTTTTATATTGCAAATAATGAACTGTGTAAAGATAATAAGGAAAATCTCTTTTTAACCTTGTTTGTTTCTATCCTGGATTTACAGACCGGCGAGATGACCTGTTGTAATGCGGCTCATAATCCACCTCTTATGACGGTTGGAAATCGTGATTTTGAATACTTGGAGTGTAAACAAAATTTCATATTAGGCGGCGTGAAGGATATGAAGTACGAAACGACGAAATTGCAGCTAAAGCCTGGCACCCGTTTTTTGTTTTACACGGATGGAATTACGGAAAGTAATAATGCAGAGTATGAGTTGTTTGGTGAGGAACGTTTGTTAGAACTTGTAAATCGCTTGTCACGGACGGCTTCGTCTATGGAGGAAGCTACAGAATCCTTGTTTCACGAAGTAGAAGAATACGCAAAAGGTATTCCGCAGGCTGACGACATTACACTTTTGTTTTTATTGTATAAAGGACCTGCTTGTTAGTAATACGGCGCTTTGCCCCTTTGGGCAAGGCGCTTTTTATTATCTGTTAAAAAAGACTTTTACAGACTTATATTTTTTTCGTTAGAAAAACGCTACATTCTTCCATGACTTTCCTTCTGCGAGGCTGATTTTTTATGTTTTTCAAAAATTTCTAACACCCGGCTCTTTTTGTCCGCGATGCGTCAAACATTTTTGGATGATTTCGTGATTTTTCTTGGGTGCACTTTCATTAGATGTGGGGTTGCAGGGAAAATGTTTGACCAAAGGGAGTTTTTGACCTGCAACCGTAAAAAACAATAATGAAAGTGCTCCCTTAGAAAAATAGAAATCAGACAAGATGTTTGCACCACGCGGAACAAAAAGTGCCGGGTGTGAAATATTGAAAAACACAAAAGCTTTCGCAGAAGGAAAGTCTTGAAAATGTGCATTTTTCTAAAATCAAAAAAGCATAAGTCTGTAAAAGTTCTTTTTTGAAAAACAAAATGAAAGCGCCTTGCCCAAAGGGGCAAAGCGCAGATAAATAACAACTAGATTCTTTTTTGCAAGAAATGAATAATTCGTTCGAAGTGTAATTTTCGTTTCTGTAATTCTTGTGCTTTGATTCGATTTTCCTCATTGAACCCAACGAGAATCTCGTGATTTGCTTCTGCAAGATAATCAATAATACCATCAATGTTTGACTTAATATTTTTCGGACACTGCAGATAAAATAACTTGTTACCAACGATGTGTAACGTATAGGAAATAACAAAATGATAACCAAATAATTTGTGCAGGGTTGAATGTTTGTAAACCCAGATGATTTCACGAATCGGAACAATAGCAACACCGTATTTGGAAATCTCAATAAAGAAGTTCTCCGTGATAAACATATCCTCTGTGGCAAGCTGTGGCAAAGTGGATAATTCTTCTTCGGCCTGACGCATCAACTCTTTTGCGTTGCCGAATTTGTCCAGCTTCATACATGGCGGAGAGAAGAGCGGGAACATAATGGCTAACAGGCACAATACTGCGTAAACACAGGAATATAAAAATGCAAAGAAACAAATACCAAAGAAAACCCGGGATGATGTTGCATGAAAAGTGGATTCTTCCAGGTGGATATCTGTCATCTGTGCGGATAATCCGGCGTGAGTCCATTGGATATCATCGGCCAACTGTGTGATTAAGCGGTCGTAAGCCTTATCCGGAAGACTGACTTTACATGGCAATGTCAGATGAGGAATTTCCGGCAAACCTTCTTCGCAGGAGGAAGGAGATAGCAGTACGATAAGGCATTTGTCTTCAATCATGGTGTAATAGTAATAGCCTGTTGTTTTCCCGAAGATGGTACTGGTATAGCCTGTAAAATATAAATTTTGTAGATCCGTTTTGATATAATTGTCCGTTAATTCATCCGGTTTCGTTAAAAGTTGTGTAGTGTCATGGTATTGCGGGTTGATAAACGAATCAATGGCAAAAACCTTCCAAAGCACCACAAGCAAAATTAACAAAAGGACAGGCATAATCAGACGGCGCGCATATACGGCACGGATATTATTGGTAATATAATGTGAGGAAATGCTGGTTGCATCCTGCTTTAATCCTTTTCTCATTGACAAACTCCTTGTAATGATTCAATCACCCTTATTATAAAATCTTAAACGAAAATAATCAAGATGAGTTGATTTTCTTTTCTATAAAATTGCGGGAATAAGCGGATTATTCTTTGTGTAAAATTGTGGCAAATTAGTTGGTTTTCTTTTATATAAAATTGTGGTAAAATAATTTAGATATAGTTTTAGTTTCCCTTAGAAAAGAAAAAGCTGTGTTTCAGAAACAGAGCGGACAAGCAGACGAAAGGATAAAAAATGGAAGCATATACAGGATTTGCGGAGGTCTATGATATTTTTATGGACAACATCCCATACGAAGAATGGGCAAAATATATTATTACGTTGTTGAAAGAGTATGGCATTGAAGACGGTATTGTCTGTGATTTGGGGTGCGGTACCGGAAAAATGACGGAGCTGTTATCGGAAGCAGGATATGATATGATTGGTGTGGATTCTTCCGTGGAGATGTTAAACATCGCACAAAACAGCCGAAGCAGTGACAGAGATATCCTTTATTTGTGTCAGGATATGAGAGAACTGGAACTTTACGGAACGGCAAAAGCCTTTGTCAGTGTTTGCGATTCTTTAAATTATATTTTGGAAGAACAGGATTTGGAGGAAACCTTCCGACTGGTAAACAATTATCTGGATCCGGGCGGAATCTTTATTTTTGATATGAACACGGAATATAAGTACCGCGAATTGATGGGAGACCGGACGATTTGTGAAAACCGTGAAACCTGTAGTTTTATCTGGGAAAATTTTTATGATGAATACGAGCGGATAAATGAATATGATTTGACCCTTTTTGTCAAAGAGGAAGAGGATTTGTTCCGTCGTTTTGAAGAAGTGCATTATCAGAGATGCTACCGGATTCATACGATTAAAGAAATGTTGAAAAATGCCGGACTTGAGGTAGTGGCCGTTTACGATGCTTTTACAAAAAATGCCCCGGGACCGGAAAGTGAAAGAGTATATTTTATTGCAAGAGAAGTGCAGAAATAGTAAAAATGCAGGAAAACAGAAATTAAACAAAAGCAGGAGAGAAACAAGAAATGAATGATTATATGATTAGAGCTACTGCAGGAGATGGCATGATTCGTTGTTTTGCCATTACTGCAAAAGGCGTTGTGGAAGAATACAGACAGGCGCACGAGTCAACTCCGGTTGTAACTGCAGCAGTGGGACGTACCCTTTGCGGTGCAGCAATGATGGGAGCAATGATGAAGGGAGAAAAAGACCTTTTAACCGTGCAGATTAAGGGCGAGGGACCGATTCGAGGAATCAGTGTTACGGCGGATGCCCATGGGCATGTGAAAGGGTTTGCGTATGAACCGCAGGTGGATTTGCCCCTTGCATCCAACGGAAAGTTAGATGTTGGAACAGCAGTAGGACCGGGAAGATTGGTTGTTATTAAAGATCTTGGTTTAAAAGAACCATATGTTGGCCAGACGGATTTACAAACCGGAGAGATTGCAGAGGATTTGACTTATTATTTTGTGGTTTCTGAGCAAACTCCATCGTCTGTGGGACTTGGAGTATTGGTTGATCGAGACTATTCTGTAAAGCAGGCCGGTGGATTTATTTTACAGCTGATGCCGGATATTACGGAGGAACAGATTGAAAAACTGGAAGAAAAGCTGATCCGAATTAAGCCGGTAACCACTATGCTGGAAGAAGGGATGACACCGGAAGACATTTTACAGGAACTTTTGGGAGATATGGATCTTCAGATTATGGACAAGACAGAGGTTTGTTACCGTTGTGACTGTTCCGTAGAGAAGGTTACAAAGGCTATCGCAAGCATTGATAAAAAGGATATTCAGGAAATGATTGACGATAACGAGCCAATCGAAGTGAAGTGCCAGTTCTGTAATAAAAAATATATATTTGATGTGGAACAATTAAAGGAGATGTTAACCCAGTGAAACACGGATTTATAAAAGTAGCTGCTGCAACGCCGGATATGCGTGTGGCGGACGTAAAATACAACGTAGAACAAATAAAAAAACAGATGGATGAAGCTGTGGGAAAAAAGGTTATGATTACTGTCTTTCCGGAACTTTGTATCACAGGATACACTTGCGGAGAGTTGTTTTTCCAAGATGTATTATTGAAAGCAGCAATTCAAGGTTTGGAGGATTTGGCCGCATATACAGGAAATAAAGCCGGTCTGTATTTCTTTGGAATGCCCCTTCGCATCGGTGCAGAACTGTACAATGTAGCCGTTGCGGTAAGTGGTGGGGAGATTTTAGGTATTGTGCCTAAAACATACATCCCGACTTATGGGGAATTTTATGAGGGAAGATATTTTTCCTCCGGAGCAGATGTGGAAGACAGTATTGATTTGTGCGGGCAAATTGAGATTCCTTTTGGAACAGATTTGCTGTTTGCTGTGGACGGTATGCCGGATGTGGTAGTAGGCGCAGAAATCTGTGAGGATGTCTGGACACCATGTCCGCCAAGTATTTTTCATGCAATGGCGGGGGCTACTATTATCGTAAACCTTTCTGCAAGTAACGAACTTGCAGGTAAGACAGAGTATCGAAGAGATTTGATTAAAAATCACAGTGCGAAACTGGTTTGCGGTTACATTTATGCGAATCCGGGATGTGGGGAGTCTACCATGGATGTAGTGTATTCCGGACATAATATCATTGCTGAAAATGGTAACGTACTGGCGGAAAGTGCTCCGTATGCAAATGGTTTAACAATCAGTGAAATTGACGTGTTGGCATTGGTAAAAGAAAGACAGCGCCTGACTACCTTTACCAATCAGGCGGAAGGATATTATCAGACCACATTTTCTTTGCCGGAAATGTCTACAGAACTGACGAGAACCATTGAAAACAATCCATTTTTACCGGCGGATGATAAACAGCGTAAATGCCGCCTTTCAGAAGTGCTTGATATTCAGGCCTATGGCTTGGTAAAACGCATGCGCCATACACATTGCACCAATACGGTAATCGGTATTTCCGGGGGCTTGGATTCTACTCTTGCATTGCTTGTAACAGCGAAAGCATACGATATCCTGGGGCTTGATAAAAAGGGAATTACGGCAGTGACTATGCCGGGATTCGGAACCACTGACAGAACCTACCAGAACGCTTTGGCAATGATTGAGGCACTCGGTGCAACAACCGTGGAAATTTCCATTAAAGATGCAGTGTTACAGCATTTTAAAGATATTGGCCATGATGTCAGTGTGCATGATGTGACCTATGAGAATTCACAGGCCAGAGAACGTACCCAGATTTTAATGGACCTTGCAAATAAGGTTGGGGGTATGGTAATCGGTACCGGAGACCTTTCCGAACTGGTTTTGGGATGGGCAACTTATAATGGAGACCATATGTCCATGTATGCAGTAAATGCGTCCGTTCCAAAGACGATGGTTCGATATTTGGTTGAGCATGTAGCGGATACCGCTTCCGACGGAAAGCTTTCTGTTATCTTAAAAGATGTACTGGATACACCGGTCAGCCCGGAACTTTTACCGCCAAGTGAAGGCCAGATTTCCCAGAAAACGGAAGAATTGGTAGGACCATATGAATTACACGATTTTGTAATGTATTATGTATTGCGTCACGGATTTAGTCCGGAAAAGATTTTCCGTATGGCTAAACTTGCTTTTGCGGGAATTTATGACGAAGAAACCATTAAGAAATGGATGATTACATTCTATCGAAGATTCTTTAGCCAGCAGTTTAAGCGTTCCTGTTTGCCGGACGGACCAAAGACCGGAAGCATCAGTGTTTCTCCGAGAGGCGATCTTCGTATGCCAAGTGACGCATGTGTAGCACTTTGGCTAGAAGAAGTGCAGCAGATGTAGTAAAAGATTTCGTCTTGGAGAAGGTAAATAGAAAAAAATAACCACCTAAGAAGATTGATTTTGTTCAAAATGAATGGACAAAGGAGGAATTATCTTTTTAGGTGGTTTTTGTATTGCAAATGATTGGTTTCTTTTGATTTGGGGTTCTAGTGCTTAGAGGATTTATCGAGCATATTTTTGCTCATCCGTTCTATTTCTTTATCAGGTTTCCAAAGATAACTTAAGTGCATTTCTGTATTGTTATAAACGCGTTTTAGATTTTCTGTGTGTTTTATAAAGATTACGATGGTAATGATAGATAGAGCAACTGCTCCGAATACCGCTTTTTCCATATACCCATAGATAAGCGGAAAAGCAATGGAAGCTGTTGTCGGAACAAAACAAATATAGTCTGTAGCCAATGCCAGAACAATTTCAATTGCAAGCATAATGAAAAACAGTTTCCAATTGTAATATAGGATTATTCCGCCTAGGCAGGCAAGACCCTTTCCACCTTTAAAATTCATCTCGACCGGAAAGATATGTCCGATAATACAAGAAACGGCCGTGACAACAAATGCATATGAAAAATCAGGAAAGAGTGCTTCTGCGACTATTAGTGAAAGGTAAGCTTTAGCAATATCGAATAAAGCACATAGGAGTCCTCGTGTTTTTCCAAATAAAATGACTATGTTTGAAGCTCCTGCATTGCAAGAACCGTGTTCGCGAATATCGATTCCTTTTATTTTTCCCAGCAGATAGGATGGATTCAACATACCGATAAAATATCCTATTAGGATACAACAAATATATTCCATAATATAGACTCGCCTCCTTAATTTATCGCTGGTGCTTCAAAAGTCCGAAAGCTTTGGAAATTTCCATAACAACAAGCGGCACAAAAATGAGTACCAGACCAAGAAGATACAGCTTGAACGGAAGACTCACAAGCCCGAATGCAGATTTAAGCGGAGTAAAGAGCACGAAAGATACAAGTAACGTCGATGTAAGTGCTGCCCAATTTAATTTGTGGTTTTTAAATGGTCCGTTCTTTAACAAAGAGTGCTCGGAACGCATATTAAATGATTGTACAACTTGTGACAAGGCAAGAACCATAAAAGCAAGTGTCTGTCCGCCTTCTAAAGTTCCGGTTACATTTTCTCCGATTCGGAAACCAATCAAAGTAAGGAGTGCGAACATAAAGCCCTGAAGTACGACACGGATACCAAGTCCGTGAGCAAAAATACCCTCATTTTTAGGCTTTGGTTTTCGGTCCATAACATCTGCTTCGACAGGTTCCATGCCAAGAGCAATGGCAGGAAGAGAGTCCGTGACGAGGTTTATCCAAAGTAACTGCATGGATAAAAGTGGTGTCTTGTGCCACAAAAGCATTGACATAAATACGGTAATGACCTCACCGATATTGGTACCGAGCAGGAAACCGACAACCTTTTTGATGTTTGCGTAGATGCCACGTCCTTCACGGACTGCATCAACTATGGTTGCAAAATTATCATCGGTTAAAGTCATATCTGCCGCTCCTTTTGCTACATCGGTTCCGGTAATACCCATAGCGCATCCAATATCTGCAGCTTTAAGCGCAGGAGCATCATTGACGCCGTCACCGGTCATAGATACAATTTGGCCTTTTCGTTGCCATGCTTTTACGATTCGGATTTTGTTTTCCGGAGACACGCGGGCATACACACTGATTGTTTCTACTTGTGCGTCCAGTTCGCTATCTGTCATCTCGTCCAGTTCAGCCCCTGTAATGGCACGATCACCTTCTAAAAGAATTCCCAATTCCTTGGCGATAGCAGAAGCAGTAATAACGTGGTCGCCGGTAATCATAACAGGTTTTATACCGGCTTTACGGCAAACGGCAACTGCGTCCTTTGCTTCCGGTCTAGGTGGGTCAATCATACCGACAAGTCCTATGAATGTTAGCCCGGATTCAAGTTCTTCAGGAGTTGGATTTTCAGGTACATTGCTTATTTCCTTACATGCGATAGCTAAAACACGCAATGCATCCTGGCTCATCTGTTTATTGAATAACTCGGCGCTTTCAAGATCTCCACATATACATCGAGGGGCCATCATATCAAAGGCACCTTTTACAATAACGATATTTTTTCTGTTAATTCGATTTATTGTTGTCATTAGCTTTCGATCTGAATCAAACGGTATTTCTGCAAGACGCGGATATTTTTTGTTAAGATCTTCTTTTAAGAGACCGTTCTTATGTGCGGCAAAAACGATGGCAGTTTCGGTCGGATCACCAATATGCTGTTCTTCTTCGCCGTTGAAAATTACAGAACCGTCACAGCAGAGCGTTCCATACATTAAGAGATTTTTGATTTCATCTGAATTATTTATGGTAATGTTTTCAAGAATGGTACTACCGTTTGCCCAAGCTTTTGTTAATGTCATGCGATTTTGAGTAAGTGTACCTGTTTTGTCAGAGCATATAACTGAGGCACTGCCTAAAGTTTCCACAGCCGGTAGCTTTCTGATAAGGGCATTTTTCTTTACCATACGTTGGACGCCGATAGAGAGCACGATGGTGACGATTGCCGGTAATCCTTCCGGAATGGCTGAAACGGCAAGAGAAATTGCCGTCATAAAAATTTCAAGGACAGGGATTCCGTTGGTCAGACCAACAATAAAAATAATACCGCAAGCAATTAAAGCTACAAGTCCCAGATACTTTCCAAGTTGAGATAATTTTTGCTGTAAAGGTGTTTGCCCGTCTTCTTCATTATCCAGAAGGTTTGCTATTTTGCCCATTTCTGTGTCCATACCGATTGCCGTAACAACAGCCGTAGCAGTTCCATAGGTAATAGAGCAACCGGAATAAATCATATTATGGCGGTCGCCGAGGGCCGCACCCTTCTTTACTTCTGCAAGGTGGTCTTTTTCAGAAGGAACAGATTCACCGGTCAGAGCGGATTCGTCTGATTTAAGTCCGGCACTTTGAATCAATCTTGCATCGGCAGGCACAAAATCGCCGGCTTCCAGACGAATAATATCGCCCGGGACTAATTGGACAGCATCAATGATGGTCTCTTTGCCATCGCGAATGACTCTGGCATGTGGGGCGGACATATTTTTTAAAGCATCAAGAGCTTTTTCCGCCTTTCCTTCTTGATAGACACCCATCGTAGCATTTAAAATGACAATTAATAAAATAAGAGTCGGTTCAAATAGTTCGCTCCAGTTGCGCTCGACGCAAACTACAACAAAGGAAATAATGGCTGCGGCAATCAAAATGAGAATCATAGCATCTTTGAATTGGTCCAAGAAACGTTGTGCGGTTGTTTTCTTTTTCTTTTCGTGTAGCTTATTTTCACCATATTGTGCTCTTCTTGTTAAGACGTCCTCGGAATGAAGACCAGTTTGTTTGCAAGTATTAAGAGCATCTAAAAGTTTGTTTAAATTCTCGCTATAATGTGTCAATTGAATAAATCCTCCTTTTTCTTAATTTTACAAAGATTATAGGAGTATTATTTCAACTAACTTTCAATTTTATCTCAACAAATGTTGAGGTTGAATTGATAATCAGTTGAAATAATAGGAATATAATGTTTGGTGTAAGGAAAATTAACTATAACTCACTCCCTTTTGCTACGCTAAGCATAGAAACACTTCAAAATGTGAAACAGACTTCGTATTTTGCGAAGTCTGTTTTACAGTCTTGAACTTGACGGTATTTGATTGTCAGAATACAATGGAATTAGTTTGAAAGGTAAGTCATAGATGGACTTTAGATGGAGGAATGATAAAAAATGTTAAAAATTCTGATTGCAGAGGATGACCGTGAACTGCGAAGATTGTTTGCACATGTACTTATAAAAAATGGATATAGCGTAAAAGAAGTAGTAAATGGTAAAGAAGCGTTGGATGCAGTGGATGGAGATTACTATGATCTTATTATTTCTGATATCATGATGCCGGTTTTGGATGGATATCAGATGGTTCGGATGCTTAGAGATGCAGGAAATAATACGCCGGTATTAATGATTACTGCGAAAGATGCATTTGATGATATGCGTATGGGATTTTTATCCGGTTCAGATGACTATATGATAAAACCGGTTAATATCAATGAAATGGTTCTTCGTATTCAGGCACTTCTTCGCCGTGCACAAATGATAAATGAAAGAAAACAGACCATCGGCAATACTGTGCTGGAATATGATACCTTTATGGTGATTAGTGGAAATGAGGCGATTTCACTGCCACAGAAGGAATTTTTGTTGCTTTATAAGATGGCATCATATCCGGGCAGAATATTTACCAGACAGCAGCTCATGGATGATGTCTGGGGATATAATTCGGACAGTGACAGCCATACAGTGGATGTTCATATTGGCAGATTGAGAGAACGTTTTCGTGATAATAATGACTTTAAAATCGTTACAATGCGTGGCGTCGGATATAAGGTGGTTAAACAATGAAGGAACGTGAAAAATTTCAAAAAATCAGAAAACAGGAGATTAAATTTAGCTTGAGAACAAGGATGACAATACTGGTTGGTGCTGTTGTCCTTTTCAGTATCCTCATTTCTTTTGGTATTTCGAAACTGTTGGTATGGATGTTGCCTAATTTTACAAATATTCCGTTACTGATTCAACTAAATATTTTAAGTTTAATTATTGCTCTTATTTCTGCAAATTTCATTTCAAAAATGTTCTTTGATCCGATTAAGAAACTACGAATTGCAATGCAAAAAATAGCGGATGGAAAATTTGACACACGCTTGGAAAGCTCATCATCGTCAGTGGAAATCCAGGAACTTTTTGCCGGATTTAATATGATGGCAGGAGAACTGGGGGCGACAGAAATTTTACAAACAGATTTTGTTACAAATGTATCTCATGAATTTAAAACGCCGATCAATGCAATCGAGGGCTATACGATGCTTTTACAGAGTACGGAAAACATTGATGAAGTTGAGCAGGAATACATTGAGAAAATTCTTTTTAACACACGTCGACTCTCCTCTCTTGTTAGTAATATTTTGCTTTTGTCCAAACTTGAAAGTCAATCCATTCAAACAAATTTGGAGTGCTATGCGTTAGATGAACAAATCAGAGAAGATATCCTTGGATGCGAAGCACAGTGGGAAGAAAAAAACATCGAATTTGATATTGAACTTGAAAGTGTGTCTTATTTTGGTAATAAAAACATTATGCACCATGTATGGGGAAATGTTTTAAGCAATGCCATCAAATTCAGTCCGCAGAACGGAATAATTACAATGCGCTTGTTGGAGAGAAATGGGGAGATTGTTTTTACTATACAGGACCAGGGACCGGGGCTATCGGAAGAATCCCAGAAGCATTTGTTTGACAAATTTTATCAAGAGGATACTTCGCACAAAGAAGAAGGAAATGGTTTGGGTTTGGCATTAGTCAAAAAAATTATTTCGTTATGTGACGGAGAGATATCTGCAGAAAATATTGATGGTGGAGGTTGTCGCTTGACAATTATTCTTCCTAAAAAAAATGAAACCTAAGAAAAAATAATTTTTGAACTGCATCTCAAACATTAGACATTTGTTTAATGTTTGAGGTGCAATTTTTTATGGCTATTTTCAACAAAAGTTGAAACTCAGTTGAAGTTCAGTTGCACATTGTTCTATATAATTTTAACCAAAATGACGTTTTTGGTTTTGGGGTAAGCAGACCAAGTGGAAAGGAGTATTAAGATGATTTTACTTTATGCACTGGGAATGATAGGTGCCTTGCTGGTTCTTGCAATTTCATTTTTGGGAGTATGCAGCTTATTTGTCGATCCACAAAAGGAATATGAAGAACATAGTCCGTTTTATCGATTCCTTTTGAACGTGGTAACAGCTATTGCAATAAAGGTGATGCGTATACATATCCACGTAAGTGGTATGGAAAAAATACCGGAAGATACAAAAAAACTTTTGTTTGTCAGCAATCACCGCTCCAATTTTGATCCGATTGTTACTTGGTATGTTTTGAAAAAATGGCAACCGGCGTACATTTCCAAATCGTCCAATTTTAAAATTCCGATTTTTGGGCGTATTATTCGCAAGTGTTGTTTTATGCAGATAGACCGTGAAAATCCAAGAAATGCTTTGAAAACAATTCTAAAAGCTGCAGCAATTTTAAAAAAGGGAGAAGTTTCAATGGCTGTTTATCCGGAGGGGACGCGAAGCAAAGAATGTATTCTTTTGCCGTTTCATAACGGGGTTTTTAAAATAGCACAAGAGGCTGAAACACCAATCGTTATTTTATGTATATCCGGGACAGAGAATGTCCATAAAAATTATCCGCTCCGGCATACAGATGTTTATCTGGAAGTTATTGAATTTTTGCCAAAGGATATTGTGAAAAAGTCAAAGACAGCATCGTTAGGAGCACATATTTATTCCGCGATGGAAGATAAACTTGGATTGTAGCAAAAAAGACAGTATTTGTATGGAAAACGAAATCGATAGTTACGTTTTGAAAACACAAAGAGGAGGATAAAAATGAGCACAGGTTATGTTCTTTATAATTCAAAAGCAGGGATGGGAAATACATTAGAAAACATGAAAATTCTTGAAGTCGTTATGAATATGGATTTAACGATAATAGATATTCTTAACATTACAAACTATCATACTTTTTTAGGCGGCTTGTCGGAAGATGATTTTATTATACTTGCCGGTGGAGATGGAACACTGAATCGCTTTGTAAATGACACAGAGGGAATTGCCTTCGAAAATGAAATTTTGTATTATCCAAATGGAACAGGAAATGATTTTTCACATGATTTGGAACACATAAAAGAATGCGCACCATTTTTCATTACAGAATATTTGAAAAATTTGCCTCAGGTAATCGTAAAAGGGAAAAAATACCGGTTTATCAATGGAGTTGGATTTGGCATTGATGGTTATTGTTGTGAAGTTGGAGATGAGTTGAAAAAGATCCCGGGAAAGAAAATCAATTATACATCCATAGCGATTAAAGGATTGTTATTTCATTATAAGCCGGTAAATGCAAAAGTAACGGTTGATGATGATGTTTATCTTTTTGAAAAAGTTTGGGTTGCACCTACGATGAATGGTCGTTTTTATGGTGGTGGAATGATGCCTACACCGAATCAGGACAGGAAATCAGAAAAGTTGTCTACAATGATTTTTTACGGATCAGGTAAGTTCAAAACACTTATGATTTTTCCATCTTTGTTTAAAGGAGAACACATGAAACATATGAAACATATTTGTATTTTAGAGGGAAAGAACATAACCGTAGAGTTTGACCGTCCCACATCTTTACAGATTGATGGTGAAACGATACTGGGAGTAACCTCTTATACCGCCATTTCCTGAAGAATGTGTGATTTATAACACGAATGATATGTAATATTACTGTCCATAAGACAATGTTCATCGTCTGTGGGCAGTTTTTTTGTATAGTTTGGCATAATAAGGGTAGAAATTGTGTTTTTTCATATGTTCAGCCCCAGTGAGTTTGTCAAAATTAGTCCGTGGTACTGAAAAATTGGGGAATATGGCGTGCGTATAGTATCGCTCAGCCCCAAAAAAAACGGTCATTGTAGATTATAGTTTGAAAAATTTGGGGCTGAGATTTCAAAATAATAATCGATTCCCCCAGAAACTGCGGCACTTTAAGTGGCCGACCTTATCTCTAAAATTGCAGGGTATTATCAGCATATTCCGGATTTTCGTGAAAAGATTGTTAACAAACATCGAAAATTAGCGTAAATGCTATGAAAACCTATGAAATCCCTAATTTGTTATGATAGAATAAGTTATTATAAAATGCCCATGTAAAAGGGAGGGAAACAGATGAACGTTGTATTGATTGCGTCCATAATTCAGATAGTTGCAATAGCCATTGGTATTTTTTCTTTTGTTAAATTATTTTTAAGTGAATTAACTTATGAGAGAAAACTGATATTGGCAACGATTGGTTTTTCCCTCGTTCATAATGTGGGAGTCCTTTTGGAAATTAATTCCACAACGTTACAGGCAGCGATGCATGCCACGATTCTCCAGTTTTCCGGAAGTATTTTTTTCATATATTTGTTTATGATGTTTGTGATTGAGCATTGTCACACCGAATTTCCGGAGTGGGTGATGCGCATTATAAAAATCATCAATCTGTTCTCATTTCTTGCAGTATGGAGTAATAAATATCATAATTTGTTCTATACCTCTGTATCGTTTGAAATGGAGCCATATCCTCATTTGATTTTACATTATGGCCCATTGTTTTATTTGAATCAAACCATATTAATGATAAGCTATGTCATCTGTTTTACAGTTTTATTAAGAGAAGTAAATCGAGAACGTTCTAAGCAGCGTAGACGTGTGCTGAGACAGATTTTGGCGTTGACGGTTGGCCCGATTGTATCCACTATGCTCTATACAACACTGAGAATGTGGAATTATGATGTGACACCGGTCATTTGCTTGATTGTGGTTGTACTTGTCATTATTCTACTTAGCGGAAACAGCGGTTTTGATATTGTCCGTGTGGCAAACGATAGGGTGTTAGACATTATGGACGGTGCTGTTATTACCCTTGATGCAGACGAAAACCTGCAATTTGTAAATGAAAAAGCCAGAACGATTTTTCCACAGATCCGATTGGTGGAACAAGGAACACCGATTTCTGAGATTGAGGATTTTCCGCGAAGTTTATTGTTATCTTCTAAGAAAAATGAGTTTGAATTAAACGGAAGATATTATGAAGGACATAGAAATGTGGTGGCTGATAGCGATGGAGTTCTTCGCGGATATGTAGTCTTAATCATGGATGTTACGGAGATGTACGAATTCATGGGCGAGATTATGCACATGAAAGAAGAGGCTGATCAGGCAAACCATGCAAAGAGTACATTCCTTGCAAATATGTCCCACGAAATCAGAACTCCGATGAATGCCATTATGGGTCTTAGTGAACTCATCATCGAAGAAAGCAGGGGACGTAAGGTGTTAAATTATGCCACGGATATTAAGCGTGCATCCAATAACCTGTTAGACATTATCAATGACATTTTAGATATTTCAAAAGTGGAATCCGGGAAAATGGAATTGGTCATTGCACCATATTCTGTAAACACGATGATTGCAAATGTTGTAAACATGATGAAGATTCCATCTGCGGAAAAAGGTCTTACGTTAACTGCTGAGTTTGCCCCTTCCTTGCCGGAATATTTGCGGGGAGACGGCGGTAAGATTCGTCAGATTCTGATCAATTTAATGAACAATGCCGTCAAGTTTACCAAGGTAGGCGGCGTGCATGTGAAAGTAGACTGGGATGCAACAGCACCGGATAATCCGAATCTGATATTAAACGTGACCGACACGGGTATCGGTATCAAAGAAGAAGATTTGGAACGTATTTTTGAAAATTTCCAGCAGGTCGATACGGAATTAAACCGTGATGTGGAGGGAACCGGACTCGGGCTATCCAT
The DNA here is from genome assembly GCA_045593085.1 of Lachnospiraceae bacterium. Classification (GTDB taxonomy): domain Bacteria; phylum Bacillota; class Clostridia; order Lachnospirales; family Lachnospiraceae; genus XBB1006. The sequence goes on from JAZNWA010000027.1 coordinate 143,843, forward strand.
TACCAAGCAGTTTGTACATATGATGGGTGGAAATATCCGGACCGAAAGTGTTTACGGACAAGGAACTACCTTCATCATTACCATTCCGCAGCAGGTTGCAAGTGAAGAAGAGCGCAACTTAATGGAGCGCAAGAACGACGCCGCTGTAAATGTGATGTTTTCCTGCCCGGACTGCAGACTGCTGGTTGTAGATGATAACCAGATAAACCTTCGGGTTGCAGAAGGATTTTTAAATAAATACGGAGCCAAAATTGACTTGGTTAAAAGTGGAAAAGATGCCATTGCTAAGGTGGAGGAAGTTGATTACGACATTATTTTTATGGATCATATGATGCCTGGTATGGATGGCGTGGAAACTACAAAGATTGTTCGCCGTATCTGCAAGAATAAAGGCAGACAGCCTGTAATACTAGCCCTGACGGCAAATGTTATTAAGGGCGCACAGGAGATGTTTTTGGAAAATGGTTTTGACGGATATTTGCCAAAACCGTTAGACAAGAATCATCTTCACGAAGAAATGGCCCGATTTGTTCCGGAAGCGTTAAAGCATCGGTACGAATACATAGAAAGCGAAGAGATTCATAAGGAAGAAGATATCAAAGAACTGTTGATGGACAGTGTGGATGTGCGCAGTGCTTTTGCACATCGCAAACAAACCATTAAAGAATATCTTGATTTGATTGAGTTGTTTTATACAGATGGCCAGGAGAAGGTGTTACTGTTGAAGCGAATGGCGGAAGAAGGAGACATCAAGAACTACGGAATTGAAGTACATGGATTGAAAAATTCCGCCTTTAGCGTAGGGGCTATGGAACTTTCCGTATTGGCAAGAACCCATGAAACAGAAGCACGGGACGGCAATCTGGAATTTGTTCAGAGTAACGAGTATATCCTGACGAACTCTTATAAGACGGTGCTTACAGAAATGGAGGCAGTACTTACAAGAATGGGTAGACTGGGGGCTGAGGAACATGTTCATGGTGAGATGATTGCAATAGAAAAAGAACAGTTAATCGCAGCCGTTTCCAATGCATTGTCTCAACTGGAAGACTTCAAACCAAAAGAAGCGGCAAAAACCATTGACCGTTTATTAACCTGCAAACTGGAAGAAGATGTCTATGCATGTTTAAAGGAAACACGGACGAAGTTAAAATTATACGATGATGATGCGGCAGAAGAAATGCTACAGGAATTATTAAATATCCTGTATATGTAGGAGGATACGATGATCGATAAAATGAAAATCATGGTGGTAGATGATAATACCGTAAATTTGGCGACAGTGGAACAGGAGTTGATGGACCGCTATGAGGTAATTCCGATGATTTCCGGAAGAAGAGCTATTAAATATTTGTATAAGGAAAAAGTAGACTTGATTCTTTTGGATGTTCAAATGCCGCTTATGGATGGAATTGATACCTTGAGAGAAATTCGTACCCAGCCAAACGGAACGACGGTTCCGGTTATCTTTTTAACGGCAAAAAAAGATAAGGCAACGGTTGTTGAAGGAAGTAAATTGGGAATCATGGATTTTATTACAAAGCCATTTACTTCGGAAGATTTACAAAACCGTATAGAGCGTGTCTTTAAGCGATTAGGACGTCTGCCGATGGAAAAAGAAGAACTGTACAATCGTATGAAGGAAATCCAGGAAGATTTGCACGCAGACAAGGATAAAACCGTAGGTTTTAAGATTGATGAAGTGCTGGGATATCAGGTAAGTGATGAGATTTCCGGCCGCATTAAGACGATCAAGGTAAAATTAGATACCGGAGAAAGAGAACAGGCACTTGCCATGGTAGAGCGTCTGATAGCGTTGCTGGAAAAAGAATTACACAAGGGAAGTGCGGCAACTGTTAAGCCGATTAGTACCGGCGAAATTAATGCAAGGCTGTTGTATATTTTAGATGATTTGACGAATTTTAAGATTCGGGAATCCAAATTGAAAGTGGAAGATATTTTAAGATATGACATTCCGGAAGAAGCCCGTACGGATTTGCAAATTATCAAGATTAAGCTGGATGAATATGATGATCAGAGCGCGGAAGTGTTAACCCGTGAATTGCTGGAAAAGATTAGAAAAACATATTAATTCGTACATCTTTGCATAATTTTTCGAAACAAAACATAACTTCATAAAAAAGGTAAAAGGCTGTGAACGCATAGGTGTTGACAGCCCTTTTTTATGATGGAAACACAAAAAATTGAAAACCTGTTACAAACATCCTTTGAAGCAAATGAACAACAGAGAGAAAAATCACCGGAATTGGAGGCTGCATATGACAGCAATACAGATCGTTTTGAAGTTGCCATCCGTTATATCCGGGATATGGAAGCAATCCTGAATGAATATCCGGAGGTTGAAAGAGAGTTCTTGATCGGAAATTATGCAATTTTAAAGGGAAAAAAAGAAGATTTACTTCGTATCGCTACAAGGGACGAGGTGCTGTATATGGAAGCTGCAAAGAGACTCTTTTTTTCATGGGAAAAAGAAGTGTATGCCCAGCAGACAGAAGGGGTATCCGGGCTTACTTCCATATGTTTAACGAGAGAATTTCCCGGGGAAGAAGATGAAATGATCGGAAACGGAGTCTATACCGCTTATTTGGATACGGGGATTGATTACAGGCATCCGGAATTTATTGATGCAGAAGGAAAAAGCCGGATTGCCTATTTATGGGATCAGACGAGAGAGGATGGTTTTTACACAAAAGCACAGATTGATGAGGCTTTATCTTATCCGGTGGCGGAAGGAGAACGAATCGTGCCACAAAAAGACCTGTCCGGACATGGAACCCATGTGGCCGCCATCGGTTCGGGCAATTCCGGTGTGGCACCGGGAAGCGAGTTGATTGTGGTGAAATTAGGTACGCCTGCCGGCGGAGGAGCAAAAACGACACAGCTTATGCGTGCGGTTAACCGGTGCGTGAATCTTGCGGTGGAAAATAAGCGCCCGTTAGCTCTTAATATCAGCTACGGAACCAATTATGGTGCTCATAATGAATACGGCGTTTTAGAGCAGTTTTTAACCGATGCGGTTTTGTACGGACGAAATGTATTTGTAGCAGGTGCCGGAAACGAAGGAGTTGGGAAGAGTCATTTTCAGGTTCCGCTTACGGAGATTCGGGAGAGAAAACAAGAGTTTGACGATGCCTTTGAGATTTCATTTGCAGTAGGAGTCTATCAACAGGGATTCAGTTTGCAAATTTGGAAAGAGTTTAATGCCCCTTTGCGTTTTTACATTTTGCCGGCAGGGAGCAACCAGGCGGTGGAACTGATTAACAGACTGGAAACGGTAACCTATACTTTTCCGGGAATGGAAGCTTTAATCTATTACGGTCAGCCTTCGCCCTTTTCTCCTTATCAGGAAATTTATCTGGATTTTATACCGAATGACAGCTACTTGCCACAGGGAATCTGGAAGATTTATGTAGAATACATTGGAGAAGAAATTCAAGGAGATATTCCCATGACAAACGGAAGGGAGGACCGTACGGTTTCGTTGGTAGATTTCTGGCTTCCGGTCAGCGAAACATTATCGCCGCAGACCGGATTTTTGCGTCCTTCGCCGGAAAAAACCTTAACGATACCATCCACTGCTGCAGGTGTAATTACGGTAGGAGCCTATGATCAGAGATTGAATCAAATTGCACCATTTTCAGGGAGAGGATATACATGGGGAACGAATCAGGTTAAACCTGATATTGTAGCCCCGGGGGTAAATATTGTATCGGCATCACCCGGTGGAGGGTATACGATGCGAAGCGGCAGCAGTATGGCGGCGCCTTTTGTAACAGGAGCGGCGGCCCTTTTAATGGAGTGGGGAATCATCAGAAGACGGGATTTATATCTTTACGGAGAGAAGGCAAAAGCATACTTTATCAGAGGGGCAAAGCAGCTTCCTGCAACGATGGAATATCCAAATTCTATGATAGGATGGGGCGCGCTATGTATTCGAAACAGTATTTTCGGATAAAAGGTTGCCAATCTATGGCAAAACAAGCAGTCTTCTGTGGGAAAATCTATAAAAAGGGTGGATAAAACTTGTATTTTGTAGTAAAATAACCGTGGTATATTATGCTTTTTTAGGAGATGAATGATGAGTATTCGAATCGGTATTTTCGGCTACGGTAATTTGGGTCGCGGCGTGGAATGCGCCTTAAAGCAAAACCCGGATATGCAGTTGGTTGCAGTCTTTACAAGAAGGGCACCGGAGTCGGTAGAAATTTTGACAAAAGATGTTCCTGTTGTATCTTCAAGTGAGGTAGAACAGTGGAAAGATAAAATTGATGTTATGGTGTTATGCGGAGGAAGTGCGACAGACCTTCCGGTACAAACACCGATGCTTGCAGAGCATTTTCATGTGGTTGACAGTTTTGATACCCATGCAAGAATACCGGAGCATTTCAAAGCTGTTCATGAAGCGGCAGAAAAAAGTGGTCACATCGGAATTATTTCCGTGGGCTGGGATCCGGGAATGTTTTCTTTAAACCGTCTGTATGCAGAAGCTATTCTTCCGGAGGGAAAGGATTATACTTTCTGGGGTAAGGGTGTCAGCCAAGGGCATTCGGATGCAATCCGACGCATTCATGGGGTTAAGGATGCAAAGCAGTACACGATTCCTATTGAAGAGGCGTTAGAGGCAGTACGAAGCGGTCAGGAGCCGGAACTTCGTGCCGGAGAAAAACATCTTCGTGAATGTTTTGTTGTGTTAGAGGATGGGGCAGATGCGGAAGCAATTGAAAAAGAAATTAAGCAGATGCCGAATTATTTCGCAGATTATGACACAACGGTTCATTTTATCAGCGAAGAGGAATTAAAAAGAGAACACAGTGGTATCCCACACGGGGGCTTTGTAATCCGTAGCGGTAAGACCGGATGGGAAAAAGAGCATGCACATTTAATCGAGTATAAATTGCAGCTGGATTCTAATCCGGAATTTACGTCAAGTGTATTAGTGGCTTATGCAAGGGCGGCATACCGTATGGCCAAGCAGAATATGACCGGATGCAAGACGGTGCTTGATGTGGCACCTGCATATCTTAGTATCCATTCTACAGAGGAATTAAGAAGACGTTTGTTATAAGATAATTGGAGGGTAAAAAAATGAGTACAAAAGCCGGAATGTCCAAGCTGGATAGACGTAATATGGTCTTCTTTGGTTTGGGAACTGTTGGACGTGATATGTTTTATGCTTTGGAAGCAAACGCATTGCTTTATTATTTGTCCAATGTATTGAATTTACCGATTGCCATTTTTGCGGCAACCAGTGTCGTATTTACGATTCTGCGTGTGTTTGACGCAATTAATGATCCGCTTATGGGTCTTGTAATCGATAACAGCAGATCAAAACATGGTAAGTTCAAACCACCAATGGTTATTGGAGCCGCAGTGGCAGGTGCATGCTACCTGGTCTTATTTGCGGATTTCGGATTAAGAAACTATTGGTTTGTTGCAATTTTTGCAGTAGCTTACATCTTATGGGACATTTTTTACGGATTAAATGATATTGCATATTGGTCCATGTTACCATCTTTATCCGTAGAACAGAAGGTTCGGGAAAAAATGGGAGCTTTTGCCAGAATTTGTGCCAATGTAGGTATGTTCGCAGTTATGGTCGGATGGGAACCGGTTACAAACGGACTGGGAAATGCTATGGGCAATCCGCAAAAAGCCTGGCTTATCGTTGCTTTGGTGGTAACCATTCTCATGTTCTTATTCCAGATGTTTACAGTGGTTGGAGTAAAAGAAAAGACCCATATGTTTAAGGCGGAAGAGAAGACCACTTTTAAAGATATGCTTCGGATTTTCGGGAAAAATGACCAGTTGCTATGGACGACTTTGGCCATGTCATTATTTAACATCGGCTATATGACTACAACAACGATTTCCATTTACTACATGGAATATGTGTTTGGAAATAAAGATATGTACGCCGTGCTGGCAGCAGTTGTGGGAGTAGCACAGTTATTTGCATTATCCATTTTTCCTGCCTGCTCGAAAAAAACCACGAGAGAGCGGTTTTACTTTATTGCAACCTGCATTGTGTTAGTTGGCTACGTAGTGTTCTTATTCTCCGGACAGAACTTAATTGTTGTTATCGTGAGTGCGTTGTTATTATTCATCGGTCAGGCGTTTATTCAGTTGTTGATGTTGATGTTCTTAGAAGATACCATTGAATATGGACAGTGGAAGACCGGAAAAAGAAGCGAAAGTATTATCTTGTCCGTTCAGCCGGTTATTAATAAAATCGGCGGGGCCATTTCCATGGGTATTGTAAGTTTCACTCTTGTCTGGTCAGGAATTAAGACCGGAGATGTTGCAGCTACATCAATTGATGCAGCCGGTCAGATGAAAGTGAAAATCGTGATGCTGGTTATTCCGTTAATTTTAATTATCATTGGTTATATTATTTACAAGGTAAAATATAAAATCGATGCACAGATGTATCAGCAGATGATTATCGATTTGGTTGAACGAGGAGAACTGAAAGAAGAAAAAGAAGAATAAATATCTTTGGCTATTATAGTTGTTATTAACTGTTTTATAAATCATACATACTTTGGAGGTCTTAAATATGGCAGAAGAATTAAAAAACAGAAGTGAGGTTCCGGTAGAGCTTACCTGGGATTTGTCACGAATTTACAAAACAGATGCAGACATGGAAGCGGATGCTGAAAAAGTAAAAGCATTATCACTTTCCATGGAAGAAAATTACAAAGGAAAAATGACGGATGCAAAGACCATCAACGCTTGTTTGGATGATTACCGTGACTTACAGCGTATGGCAAGTTACATCGGAAACTACACAAGTTTAGCGGTTTCCGTTGACTATTACGATGCACATGCACAGGAAATGGAAGCAAAAACAAACAGCTTATTTGCGGAAGTTTTTTCCCGTTTGAGTTTTATCAGCAGTGAGATTCCGCTTGCAAGCGAAGAAGTGTTAAAGCAGGCAGTGGAAGAATCGGAAGCAAACAGAGAATACTTAAAAGACATTTTGGCTTACAAACCATATCAGCTTCATCCGGAAGCAGAACGTGTATTAAGTGCCATTTCTCAGACATTGGATGCTCCGTACGGTTCCTATCAGCAGACCAAGCTTGCAGATATGAAGTTCCCGAATTTTAATGTAAACGGAAAAGAATATCCGCTGGGCTACTCTTTGTTTGAAGATGATTATGAGTACGATAAAAATACAGAAGTTCGCCGTGCCGCATTTGAAAACTTCTCCAAAAAGCTCAGAGAATATGTAAATGTTACTGCGCACGCATACAATACCACGGTTTCTCATGAAAAAACCATGGCAGACCTTCGTGGATTTGATTCTGTGTTTGATTATTTATTATTCGGCCAGAAGGTAAGCATTGATTTATATCACCGTCAGATTGACCTGATTATGGAAAAATTAGCTCCGCATATGAGAAAATATGCAAAGTTATTACAGAAGATCCACAAACTTGACAAAATGACTTTTGCAGACTTAAAGATTACCGTTGATCCGGGTTATGATCCAAGCGTTACTATTGAAGAATCCAAAAAATACATTGAAGGAGGCCTTTCTGTTCTTGGCGATGACTACTTAGAAATGGTTCGTACCGCATACAAAGAGCGTTGGGTTGACTTTGCACAAAACAAGGGTAAATCTACCGGTGGCTTCTGTGCAAGCCCATACCGTAAAGGTTCTTACATCTTATTAACCTGGAACAACCGCATGGCAGACGTATTTACTTTAGCACATGAACTTGGTCACGCAGGCCATTTTAAAGCATGTAGCGAAGCGCAGTCTGAATTCGGCACCCATGTATCCACGTATTTTGTGGAAGCTCCTTCTACCATCAATGAGTTGATTATGACCAATTATTTAAAGAAAACCAATCCGGATAAGCGTTTCCGCCGTTGGGTATTAAGCTGTATGGTAAGCAATACCTATTATCACAATTTTGTAACGCACTTATTGGAAGCAGCTTACCAGCGTGAGGTTTACAAGATTATTGATGAAGGTGGCAGCGTAAATGCACCAACTTTATGCCGTATTATGAAAGAAACCCTGGAAAAATTCTGGGGAGATGCGGTTGAAATCAATGAAGGTGCAGAACTTACCTGGATGCGTCAGCCACATTATTATATGGGTCTTTATTCTTACACCTACAGTGCGGGCCTTACTGTGGCAACGCAGGTTAGCAAACGTATTGAAAATGAAGGCCAGCCGGCAATTGATGACTGGAGAAGAGTACTTGCTGCAGGCGGTACAAAGACTCCGGAAGAACTTGCTAAGATGGCAGGGGTTGACATTTCTACCGATGCACCACTTCTTGATACCATTGAAACAATCGGTGCAATGATTGAGGAAATCTGTCAGTTGACAGAAGAATTAGGTGAGATTTAAAAAAGACTATCCATCGAATAAACAAAATACACTAGGAGGGATTTATTATGTTTAATCCAAACAGCAGTTTTCTTTATGCAATTGCTGCAGGTGTAATCCTTTTCGTATTGGTTCAGTCCATTTTCTTTTTGGTAAGAGCGTGTAGACGTGCAAAAGAAAAAGGTATGGATATGAAGCAGGTTCGTAAAACGATTATTTCAACAGCAATTTTCACGGTAGCTCCGGCATTGTCCATTTTACTTGGTGTTGTGAGCTTGGCAAGTTTTTTAGGTATTCCGTTACCATGGATCCGCTTAAGCGTAATCGGTGCAGTAACGTATGAATTACCGGCAGCGTCTTCTGCAGCAAGCGCCTTCGGTATTACAGAGTTAAGTAAGTTGATTACCGATCCGAAGGTTTTTGCAGCGATAACATGGGTTATGACTTTAGGTATCTTACCAAGCATTATTTTAGTACCGCTTCTTATGAAAAAGATTCAGGGTGGTATGGTTTCTATGAAAAATAAAGACGCAAAGTGGAGTGATATTTTCTCTACAGCATTATTCCTTGGTATGATTTCTGCATTCTTAGGAATGGTGTTTGCAGATATCCGCGGCGGTATTGCCGGATGGGTTCCGGTCATGGTTTTAGTATGTTCCGCTTTGATTATGGCCGTTTGCGGTATTTTAATTAAAAAATGTAAGATGGCTTGGTTAGAAAATTACGCAATTCCGTTCAGCATGTTAGGTGCTATGGCATTCGCAGTAATTGTTGTACCGATGATTACAGGTTAGGAGGTCACTATGGATACAAATACTTATATGAAAAAAACTTATCGATGGGGACAAATCTGGAACTGGGCTGCAGTAGCAGTAGTTGTAATGGTTCCTATTCTTATCTGTATTCGATATAATGCATGGCCGGGAATTGGCCAGGTATTAAAAGGATTACTGGGTGTTGCTCCGATCTTCTGGACCGTAGGTGCGATTGAAGTTATAACCTATGTTCCGATGCTTGGAACAGCAGGTTCTTATCTTGGCTTCGTTACCGGTAATATTACCGCATTAAAAGCTCCTGTAGCTATCAATGCCATGGAAGCAGCCAATGCGAAACCAAATACGGAGGAAGGTGAACTTTATTCCACCATAGCAATTGCAACATCCTCAATCGTAACAACGATTATTATTACTCTCGGCGTTTTAATGTTAGGTAAATTATCACCGATTTTAAGCTCTGAAGTATTAAAACCGGCATTTGATAATATTTTACCGGCGCTTTTCGGCGGACTGGGAGTGGTTTATATCAGCAAGAATTTCAAACTTGCGATTGCTCCTTTAGCATTCATGATTGTGTTATTTATTTGTGTACCTTCCCTGGCAAGTTCCGTAGGTGTATTGGTACCGGTAGGTTCTTTGATTGCGATTGGTGTTGGTCGTATCATGTATAAGAAAGGATGGGTATAATGGTTGGATATATTATTCTTGGTGTTGTAGGATTGTTTCTTGCCATCGTATTAATCCGAACATTTATGTTTAACCCGAAGGTTACAAGTATTCCGGAAAAGGATGTGTTAGAAGGCATTGCTTATTCCGATGAAGAAGTGATTCATCATTTGGCAGAAATGATTCGTTGCAAGACCGTTTCTGACAGAGACGAGTCAAAGATTGACTGGGCAGAGTTTGAAAAGTTCCAGCAGTTACTTCCAAAACTCTATCCGTTGATTCATGAGAAATTTACTTTGGAAAAAATCGGTAAAACCGGTCTTTTATATCATATGAAGGGTAAAAAACCGGGTGCTCCGATTGTTCTTATGGCACATTATGATGTGGTTCCTATTGATGAAGAGCAGTGGGAAAAACCAGCTTTTGACGGCATCATTGAAGACGGTGTGTTATGGGGAAGAGGAACTTTGGATACCAAAGGATCTCTTTGCGGTATTGTAGAAGCAGTGGAAAACCTTTTGAAAAATGGTTTTGTGCCAACCTATGACTTATATTTATCTTTCTCAGGAGACGAAGAAGTGGACGGTCTTTCTTGTCCGGACATTGTAAAAACCTTTGAAGAAAGAGGCATTATTCCTCGTCTTGTATTAGATGAAGGTGGTGCAATTGTTGAGGGAGCATTCCCGGGTGTTGCCGGAGCCTGTGCAATGATTGGTACGGCAGAAAAAGGTGGTTTGTGTGTGGACTTAGAGATTAAGACAGCAGGCGGACATTCCTCTACACCACCGAAAAAAACTGCTCTCGGAAGACTTTCTAAGGCTGTAACACGCCTGGAAAAGCATCCGATGAAGTGTCATATGACGAAACCGGTTGCAGAAATGTTAGATACTTTGGGAAGACATTCTTCCTTTGGATTGAAAGTGCTTTTTGCAAACCTTTGGTGCTTCAAACCATTATTCTTTATGGTCTGTAAGATGCTTGGCGGTGAATTAAATGCAATGGCTACCTCTACCTTAGCTGTAACAAAGATGCAGGGAAGCGATGCTTATAATGTACTTCCGCCAAAGGCAAAAGCCGGAGCAAACCTTCGTTTATTGGAAGGAGATACCATCGAAGATGCAATTGCCCACATCAATAAAGTTATTAAAGATAAAGATATTGAAGTTAGTGTGGTAAGTGGCGCAAATGCATCCAGAACATCCAGAACGGACTGTGTGGAATTTGCATTAATCACACAGACTATCCGCCAGACTTGGGAAGGCGTAATCCCGTCCCCATATTTGATGATGGCCTGCAGTGATTCCAGACATTATTCCAGAATCAGCGACAGAGTTTATCGTTTCTCACCAATGACGATGTCAAGTGCAGAAAGAAAGATGATCCATGGACATAACGAACGTGTAGAAGAAAGCAATATTAAAAATACGGTGGCTTTCTTTATGAGACTGTTATTGCAGTTGGATCAATTGGATGAACAGTAAGAATGATTGGAATTCTTAGAAATATTTAAGAGATTCAAACATAAATATCAAATTACAAAAAGAAAAATCTTAGGGCGGTTTAGGTGTGACTTAAATCGTCCTAAGAAAAAAGGGTATACCATGGAAGTGTTATTTACAGGAAAAACAAACTTGCTTTCAAAAGGCTTTTTTGCGGCCTTTTCAGAAGAACATCACAATGTCGTTTACAGTGAAAGTGATGTAAGTCATTTAGAGGAAAGCAATATTTCTGTTTTTAGAGGAGAAACGGAACAGGGATTAGAGCAGGTCTTTACAACCTATAATTTTGAGAAGGTTGTTTATTTTTCGCAGGCGTTAGACGGCGCAGTATCCGTTTTTGATGAACTGGAAAAATTGGAAAAGACCTTGTTTTTATGTAGAAGTCACAAAATCAATCAGTTTCTATATCTTACAACCAATGATTTGGTTGAGGCAGAAGAGCAGCAAAAAGAAACCAGCAGACATATCCTTTTAAATGCTTGTTTCCGCTTATGTAAAATGTTTTCAGACGAATATAATACGAATTTCTCCATTCTTAAACTACCTTACATCTATAGTATTTACCCGGCGAATAATAAAGTGACAAGATGGCTGAAAGAATCTGTAAACAAAGGACAGGTCGGTTTCCGTGCAATGGCAGAGCAGGGAACGGACTTTGTTTGTGATATGGATTTGGGAGAACTGGTACGCAGAATCTTAGACGAACCGGCTTCCGAAAAATTCCACATTCTTGAGGTTGCAGGTGAAAATAAAGTAACCTTTAAAGACATCGAAGAATGTTTAAAAGAGAATATTCCGGGATTGGAGGTTACCTATTTGAACAATACCTCCTGTATTCCTGTTTATAAAAAGAATAAAATTCCACGTTCCGAGTATGGTTGGGCATCTAAACATGTTTTCTTAGAGGATTTAAAGGATATTGCGAAACAAACGGTTCGTGATTATAAAGAAAAGAAAAAAACGTATGCCCGCAAAAAGAATCTGAAAAAGATTAGTGTAAAGATTCGAGTAGCATTAGAAATGCTGATACTTTTCGGAATTGTAGAGGCATTGAATTATTGGGTTCATGATAACGTGCTGTTGAATTTTATGGATTTTAGGCTGGTATTTGTTGTAATTATAGGTACAATAAATGGTTTAACAGCCGGATTGATTGCAGCATTCTTAGCTTCTGTAGGATTTATTTATGCAAATTTGGATTTAACCAATTGGCAGGTGTTGTTTTATAATGTACAGAATTGGTTGCCGTTTGCTGTATATTTGCTACTTGGTGCTGCCTGCGGTTACACAAAAGAGCGTCATGATGACGAGGCGATGTACGCACAGGAAGAACATGAAATTTTAGAGCAGAAATACGGATTTTTAAATGATTTGTATTTGAAGGTTTTGGAAAATAAAGAGATTTACAATAGCCAGGTTATTGGATACAGAGACAGTTTTGGTAAACTTTATTCCATCGTTAAGCGATTGAACCAGGTATTGCCGGAACGGATCTTCTTAGAAGCCATTGATGTTTTGGAAGAAGCATTGGATTCAAGCAGTGTTGCTATTTATACCATCAATCAAAACAGTGATTTTGCCCGATTAAATGTTTGTTCCAAGAGTTTGGGCGATGATTTTGGACGTTCGTTACAATTAACCAAATATCCAATGATGATGGAGCAGTTAAAGAAAGATCATGTGTTCATCAACTTAGACGGATTGAAAGAACATCCTGCATATGCATCCCCGGTTTATCAAAACGGGGAACTGGTGGGAATGATTTTGATTAAATATGCAAAGAACCGTCAGATGAATATGGAATTCGGAAATAAGTTTAATATCATTACAGACTTAATTCGAGATTCTTTGGTTCGTGCAATGGAATACGAAGAAAGACAACGAAGATTTATTGAAGGTACGGTGATCTTGGAAACGGAAGCCTTTGAAAGTATCTTGCGGGTAAAACGCCAGATGAAAGAACGACAGTATTTGGACTTTACTTTACTTAAGATAGGAAAAGGCGGTCGCAGTTTAGAAGAATTAAGTGCGACAATCAGTTCTATGGTTCGAAATACAGACAGTATCGGTTTGGGAGCTGACGGAGATGTTTATTTGTTGTTAAGTCAGACCAGAGAAGAAGATATGGACGTTATCTCCGGCCGCTTGGAGAAAAACCGGTTGGTTTATGAAATTGTGAGAGAATAAAAAGTATGTTGATTGGATTTCTTATTTTGCATGGTGTGGTTTGCCTTGTGGTTGCCATCTTAATGTTGAAAAAGAGAATAAAAGTGCGTTCCTCTATTTTTCCTGCAGTTGTATTTTTGCCGATTTGTGGTCTTTTCCTGCTGATTATGGAAGAGCAAACATTAGAAATACAGATTCGCGGGAAAAAAGATGCAGGTATGGGAAGGACGAAGATTGATGATGTGAAATATCGTCAGATTCCGGTTTCCGAAGGCGCAAATAACTTAGAAGCGGTTCCTCTTGAGGAAGCGATTTTAGTTAACGATGCTCAGACAAAAAGAGGACTTTTGTTAGAGGTATTACAGCGCAATCCGGAGGATTATATTGAGTTGTTGCAAAAGGCCAGAATGTCGGATGATACGGAGCTGACCCACTATGCTACAACCACTATGATGGAAATTCAAAGCGGCTATGAGTTAGAAATTCACAGAATTGAAACGGCCTTAGAAACAAGTGATACATATGAAGACTGGAGTTACTACAAAAACCAGTTAAACCGTTATATTTTATCCGGTTTGATTTCCGGAAGCATTTTACAGATTTATCGTACAAAATTGTCAAAGGCATTGAATCGTATGATTGAATTTGAACCGGAAAACCGAAGAGTGATGTGGGAATGTATTGAAAACCACATAGAATTAGGGGAAAAAGAAAAAGTAGAAGAACTGTTAACATATGGTTATGAAAAATGGAACGATGAAGAAAAACTGTATCAGTTGATGGTTGATTACTGCTGGTCAACATCGCAAGGCAGTAAGATTCCTGAAATACTTGAGTTGCTTAAGAAAAACAATGTCTATCTTTCATCCGAAGGGAAGAAATGGTACGACTTTTGGGCAAAAAAGGAGTAGCTTTTTATGACAAAGAAAGAACTGCGAAAATTAATCCTGCCATTTATGGTATTGGTTGTTTGCGGATTGTTTGTGTTATTTGAACGATTGGGTGTTATTTTAAAAGAACAGCCGGCCAATGAATTTCCACCCCTTGTTTTTTCAGACGCTGTTGTATCAGAACCGGAGTGTCTGATTATTTATGATGCAAAGAATGAGCACAGCCTTGAATCCTTTGAAATGATGGGATTTGTTCTTTCTGATATGAAAATCGGATATGACAGTTGTGAGCCGGATACTTTTTTGCCGGAGCAGTTAAAGGATTACCGTACGGTGATTCTTGCGATGGAAGACTGGAGTTTACTTGGTGAAAGAATGTTTGACATCGTCGATTGGGTAGAGGACGGGGGAGCAATGATGAATACCATAACACCTTACCCAAACTCTACGTTTCGTGCGGTATCTACATATATGGGTGTGGAAAACGGCGGATATGAATATGCAGCCATTATGGGGATTAATATTTTGGCCGGAAGTATGGTAGGAGCCAATGAGGATACTTCATTTATCCTTTCGGAAGAGCCGGTAGAAGTAAGTCTCTCTGTAGGGTTAACAGACGATACAGAGGTTTATATTCGCTCGGAGGATAATTCCATTCCGTTATTATGGGCAAAAAAACATGGAGAAGGCCGGTTTGTTGTTCTTAACGAGAGTTTTATGGATAAGTATAAACGAGGGGTCTTATCCACGGCCTATTCCTTATTGGACGAGGTGTGTATCTATCCGGTGATTAACGGATCTGCCTTTTATCTGGACGATTTTCCGTCACCGGTACCGCAGGGAGACGGAAATTATATAGAAAGAGATTACGGAATTGACATCAACACTTTTTATTCGGTTGTATGGTGGCCGAGAGTTTTAAGCTGGTATGACAAATACGGAATCAAATATACCGGTGTTGTCATTGAACATTATTCGGATAATGTGGAAGGACCGTATGACAGAAATGAGTTGGCGGATCAATTTGAAACATATGGAAATATGCTGTTAAACTGTGACGGTGAAATCGGATTCCACGGATATAACCATATGCCGCTTTGTATTGAAGGAGTTGACGAGGACCGTCTTTTTGCAGATTATGTGCTCTGGCCGTCGGAAGATGCCATTATTGGGGCTATGAGCGAATTGAGAGAATTTTGTACACAGTTATATCCGAAAGTTAAATTTAAGGTATATGTACCACCTTCCAATATCATTTCCGATGCAGGAATTGAGGCTTTAAAAAAAGGCTGCCCGGATGTAAACGTTATTGCCGGAACCTTTTTGCCGGACTTAGAAAGCAATGTTTATGAACAGGAATTTATGGTGGATGAACGGGGAATTATTCATACCCCGCGTGTAATATCCGGTTGTGTGTTTGATGATTATAGTCGGTTAACGGCATTGTCAGAACTGAATTTTCACTATGTGCAGAATCATTTTACGCATCCGGATGATGTGTTAGATGAAGCTCGTGGAGCCTCTCTCGGATGGGAAAAACTGGCAGAAAACTGGGAAGGTTATATCCAATGGATACAAACATCTGCACCAGGCATACGCAATATGACCGGAAGTGAACTGGGGCAGGCCGTTGTGCGGTATGTGAATCTGTCTTTAGAGCGCAACGTGCAAGAGGATGGAATACGTGTAAAAATCGGCGGTTTTTCCGGAGAAGCCTACTTCATGATGCGAATGAATGAAGGAACCATCGGAGAAACCCAAAATTGCAGCATCCGGCATATTACCGGAGATTTGTACCTGGTATTTGCAGATGCGGATGAGATTTTTATTGAGATAAAATAGGATTAAACGATGCATTTTATGATTGTTACAGAGGTAAGAACATGCGAGTTTGCTTAATCATGGAGGGGTGTTATCCGTATGTATACGGGGGTGTTTCCAGTTGGACACATCAGTACATACAGGCCATGCCGGATGTGGAATTTGTCCTTTTGTGCATTGGTGCGAAAAGCGCCGATAAAGGAAAGTTTAAATTCAAAATTCCGGAAAATGTGGTAGAGGTTAAGGAAGTTTTTTTGGATGACGCCTTCACTTTAAAAACCGGAAAAAATGAAAAAGTGAATATTACCAAAGCGCAGATGGGGGAATTGCAGAAGCTTTTTACCGGGGAACATCTTGACTGGTCAGTGTTGTTTCATATGTTCCAAACGCAAAAAATCAATCCGTTAAGCTTATTGATGAGTAAGGAGTTTTTGGATTTGCTGATAGAAACATGTAAGGAGAATACACCTTATATTTCTTTTAGCGAATATTTCCACACGATGCGTTCCATGCTTTTGCCGGAATTGTATCTTTTAACACAGGATATTCCCCAAGCAGATATTTACCATGCAACAGCAACCGGTTACGGCGGCCTTCTCGGAAGTTTGGGAAAATGGAAGTATAACAAGCCATTTATCGTTACAGAGCATGGAATTTATACCAGAGAGAGGGAAGAGGAGCTTTTAAGAGCGCGCTGGGTATTGCCGGCGTTTCGAAAAAACTGGATTCAGTTGTTTTATTGTTTTTCTGACTGTGCCTATACCTTTGCCGATCGTGTTACCGCACTTTTTAAAAAAGCCAATGACACACAGGCAGAATTAGGATGCAGTCGGGAGAAATTAACGTACATTGAAAACGGAATTCATTACGAACGTTTTTGCAATATTCCGGAAAAAACGGAAGACGGATGGATTGATATCGGTGCCGTTGTACGAATTGCAAAGATCAAAGATATCAAGACCATGATTTATTCTTTTGCTGAAGTGAAAAACGCCGTTCCCAATACAAGATTGCATATTATGGGAGACGTGGATGATAAAGAATATTTTGAAGAGTGCAAGCAATTAATTGCACAGTTAAATGTAGAAGATATTATTTTTACCGGAGTGGTAAAAGTAACGGAATATATGGAAAAAATTGATTTTGTTATTTTGACCAGTATTTCCGAAGGACAGCCGCTGTCTGTATTAGAAGCCTTTGCATCCGGCAGGGCATGTGTGACAACGGATGTGGGTTGTTGCAGAAATTTAATTGAAGGACCGGATGAATTTGGTGCGGCAGGTATTTGCGTACCGCCGATGCACAAAGACAGTCTTGCCAACGCTATGATTATGCTTTGTAAAAACAAAGAATCAAGAAGAGAAATGGGTAAGGCAGGAAAGATGCGTGCAGAAAAGTATTATCTGCATGAGATTAGTATGGATAAGTATAGGAAACTCTATCAGGAGGTATTGTAATGGCAGGCATTGGGTTCGAACTCAAGAAAATGTTTGCTAAGAAGGGTTTGCTTGCCACATTAAAAGCCTATGGCTATGCAGGTGTGGTTTGTATCGGCCCTATGATCTTAGGTATATTGTTACTTTTGGGAATCCGAATCATTGCCGGAATGGGAAATGCAACGGAGTTTCAAAAGGAATTATTAAATAGTATGGTGACTTATACCTTGTTGTTTTCCATGGTGTGGACCAATGCGTTTGCCATGGTTACCACGCGTTTTGTCTCCGACCAGTTGTATTCCGGAGACAAAGATAAGGTTATGCCGTCCTTTTGGGGAAGCACGTCCATTATGCTGATTTTAGGCGGAGTTGGTTATGGTGCATTTTTACTGTTTTCCGGAATTCCGGCCGTTTATCAGGTGTTGTGTCTGGTTCTTTTTTCGGAACTGGTATTAGTTTGGACACAGATGAATTTCTTAACTGCGATTAAGGATTATCAGGGAATTATGTACACCTTTGTGGCAGCACTTGTTTTTTCATGGGGAGCCGGTTTTGTGTTTGTAAAATTAGGTATGGAAGTCATAACTGCTTTGTTGTTGGCCGTTTGTATTGCATACGGTATTATGGCTTGTTGGTATTATTACCTTTTATTGCGTTATTTCCCGGCAGGAAACAGCAGTGCTTTCACCTTCTTAAAATGGTTTGACAAATATCCGGAGTTGTCCGGAGTCGGTATTTTTATGGGCGTGGGATTGTTTGGGCATTTTGTTATTATGTGGATGAGCCCAATCGGAAAGCAGGTTCAAGGGTTGTTTTATGCAGCACCGCCGTATGAGACGCCTGCCTTATTGGCATTTATATCGATTCTGATTACCACCATAAATTTTGTGACCTCGGTGGAGGTAAACTTTTATGATAAGTATAAAAACTACTTTACCATGTTTAACGACGGTGGTTCCATTCAGGATATTGAGCAGGCAGAACGGGAAATGAAGAGCTGTCTGCGTAGAGAGCTTACATATACCTTTACCAAGCAGTTATTCGTAACGATTGTGTTTGTGGTAATGGGAACGATTTTACTACCGAGTCTGCCTTTAGGCTTAAGCGAAAACACTTTGGGAATCTTCCGAATCCTGTGTATGGGATATGCTTTTTATGCCATTGGAAACTGTATGATGTTGATGCAGTTGTATTTTTCCGATAATAAAGGTGCGTTAACCAGTGCAGGATGCTTTGGAATCATTTCGTGTGTAGTGACTTATCTTACAAGTGACTGGGGAATTAAGTATTATGGCATCGGCTTTTTAACCGGAAGCATTGTGTTTGCCATTGTTTCAATGTTACTTTTGTGGGGCTATATTCGAAAAATCATGTTCCATGTATTAAGTAACCAGCCGTTATTGTATGAGGAGAAAATCGGCATTATGGGAAAAATATCCAATTATTTTGAAAAACGATATGACCGTAAAATGTCTGTGATAAATGACACTATGAATCAGGAGGAACAAAACGTATGATAAAACGTGGCGCAGCATTACTTATGGCACTTAGCCTGATTAGTTCTATGCTTGTGGGATGCGTAGGATATAACGTGGAGGCACCGGAAATTCCGGATCAGAACGGAATCCTAATCGGCGACGGAGCAAAGTTAGAAGATAATGATATGCTTTATACAAACGATGATGATACATCAGTTATTACCATGTATTTAACCGTCAGCAGCGGAAACCGTGCAGAAAATACCAATCATACCTGGACAGAGGTAAATTCCTATTCCGTATACGATTATGAGAGTATGGGGGTTGAGCGTTACGCAGTAAACGGATTGTTACAAGTGGGTGATGAAAACGGACCGGTAGAAGGAGAACTGGGATATGGAAAATATGTTCCGAATGCAGTGGTTACCATCCGCGGACAGTCCTCTTCTTTAGGCCGTCAGAAAAGTTACAAGATTGAATTACAGGACGGAAAAGGAGAATGGAATGGTCAGCAGGTTATTAATTTAAATAAACATGTTTTTGACGGAGTTCGTTTCCGCAACAAGATGATGTATGACCTCTTGGAAGAGATGCCTGGTCTGATTGCCTTAAAGACCCAGTTTGTGCATCTTTATGTTAAGGATGAAACGGCCGGAGGAAGTGGAGAGTTTGTGGACTACGGTCTTTATACACAGGTTGAACAGCCAAACAAAAGCTTTTTAAAACGTCATGGGTTTGATTCAAACGGGCATTTATATAAGATTAATGAATTTGAATTCCATCGATATGAGGATGTGATTAAACTTCGAAGCGATGCAACCTATGATGAAAAAGCCTTTGAACAACTGATTGAAATCAAAGGAAGCAACGACCACAGTAAATTGATTGCGATGTTGGAGGATATTAATGATGATACGGTTTCAACAAAGGAAATCATGTATAAGTGGTTTGAGGAAGATAATTTGCTTTCCTGGTTGGCATTCCAGATTGTTACCGGAAATAAGGATACGATTTCCAGAAACACTCTGATTTACAGCCCTTTGAATCATAATACTTGGTATTTTATCTCCTGGGACTGTGACGGTGCGGTTTCCGATACGGAAAATGAGATCCGAGAAGCCCAGTGGCTTGGCAGCTGGCAGACCGGTGTCTCTAATTATTGGGGCAATATGTTATTCCGCCGCGTTTTAAAGGATGATGATTTAAGGGCAAAACTGGACGAGAAAATCAATACTTATATGGCCATTTTGACAGAAAAATTTGTTGCTGAAAGAGTCAAGGCCTACGCAAACGTTGTAAAACCTTATGTTTACGGACCGGCGGACAGTGTTAACGCAACGCTTACTGTTGATCAGTACGACTATGTTTGTGAAATGATTCCGCAGGAAATTCAGAATAATTACGACGCTTATTTAAAATCATTAGAAGTACCGATGCCATTTTTCATTGGCGTACCTGAAATTACCGACGCAGGTCTTAAGATGGGATGGGATAATTCTTATGATTTTGAAAAAGAGATGATTACATACACCATTATTTTATCCCGCAATTTTGACGGCAGCGATCCAATCGTAAATGTAAGCGGGTTAAAGATTCCGGAATATATTTATGAAGGGGAATTGGAGCCGGGACAGTATTTCATCCGGATTATTGCAACCGATGCTTCCGGCAACACACAGCAAGCTTTTGACCGTTACAACAGTACGGAATACGGTACACAGCATGGCGTGAAATGTTTCTATCTTACAAATGACGGCGAAGTTTTGGAGGAAGTTTATGATGAAGAATGATTCCCGCCCGTTTCGTCATGAGTTGAAGTACCTTATTACGAAAGACCAAATGGAAACGATACGGAAACGACTGTTAACTGTTATGAAGCCGGATGTACATACGAAAGATGGCTTTTACATGATTCGCAGTTTGTATTTTGATGATTTGTGGGAGAGTGCATTTCAGGAAAAAATGGCAGGAACACCAAGCCGTAAAAAAATCCGCATCCGTTGCTATGACGGAAAGGATGATGTCATCAAGTTGGAATACAAACTGAAAGAAGGACAGTACATCCAAAAAAAATCAGCCAATTTAACCCGTGCAGAATTTGAACAGATTCTTGCAGGGAATGTGGATGATTTTGCCAAGTCGGAAAATGCGCTGAAACGTGATTTTTACATTCAGACCAAATTAAATCAGTTAAGACCGAAGGTAATCGTGGATTATGAAAGAAAACCATATGTGTTTCCGTTTGGTGATGTTAGAATTACATTTGATGAAAACATTCGAGTGGCATTATCAGATTTTAATATTTTTGATAAAGAACTTCCAACCATCGAGGTCTTGGAAAAAGACATGCTGATTATGGAAGTAAAATACACGGAATATCTTCCGGATATTATCCGGGATTTATTGCCGAAGGATAAAACCATTCATACAGCCGCATCCAAATATGTGATGTGTCTGGAAAAACAAAAAGAGTTTTGTAGGAGGTAAGGACCATGCTATTAAGTATGAGTATTCGAGATGTTATTAAAAAATCAATTTTAGAGTCTGATATGTATAACCAGGCAATCAGCATTAGTACGATCGTTACAATTCTTGTAGACTTGACAGTTGCACTTTTGATGGGACTTTTAATTTACTATATTTACAAGCATTTTTATAAAGGTGTTGTATATAGCCGCAACTATGCCATAACTTTGGTGGGAATGACGGTATTAACCTGTATGGTAACCCTGGCAATCAGTACCAATATTGTTATTTCCCTTGGTATGGTCGGTGCATTATCCATTGTCAGATACCGTACAGCAGTAAAAGAGCCGCTTGATTTAATGTATATGTTCTGGGCAATTACCACCGGTATTACTGTGGGTGCGAGTATGTACATATTAGTGGCTTTGACTGCAATCATTATGATTGTTTTGATTCTTATTTTCAACAAAGAAAAGGGTAATTTAAATAGTTATGTTGTGGTAATCCATTATACACAGGATGAAACCTGCGACGAAGTTGAGCGTTTGTTGTATAAGATGAAGTATTCCATCCGTTCCAAAATCTTAAGAGACGGAATCATTGAAGCTACTCTTCAGGTAACCTGTAAACCGGACAATCTGGTTTTTGCAGAAAAAATGAGAAACATTGAAGACGTGAAGGATGTTACGGTCTTAGAATTTGATGGAGAATATCATGGATAAAATCGCTGGTTAAATCAAAAATAAAAGAAGACCTTCTGTTAAAAGCTCCTAATCCTTGTGGGAGCCCTTAGCAGAAGGTCTTTTAGCGTCTGAAAATCAACGTTTGTGCTAAAAACATCTTTGCGATTCCTATATTGAGAGGTTTGTTATTTAATGTTTTTACACATCTAATAATTTATGAACGGCATCTTGCATATGAGGTTTTGCGCGATACTGTTTCAATACTTTGTTTTCATTTTCTGATATGGCATAATTAGCGGCTCTGGTTCGATAGCCAAATGTAAATAATATCTGTTCAATGTTGTAGATTTCACAAAGAACCAATAAGGTTTCGGCATTCGGCTGTGTTTGCCCGTTTTCCCACCCATAAATGGATTTCGGTGACACATGGAGGGAATGTTCATCCAACTTTAGTGCGACATCGTTAACAGTTAAATTATTCTTCTTGCGGTATTCTCGAAGGACTTTTCCAATGTGTTCTTTACTCATATCATCACCTCTTAAACATAGTATCCCACGCATTTCTTTCCGTCAACTCATTCCATTTTCTGGAGAAACAATATGTTGATATTCTTGTTTACAAAGAATATAATGTAAGAAAGTATTGTTTAAAAAGATAAAATTATTGTTTTACAAGAAAACAAAGGATAAAGAAATGGGAGGAGTTTAATATGAAAAAAGGTTGTGCATCCGAATGGATCCGTGCTTATATAAAGGCAGAGGGACTATCCCGGGAACAGATTTCGCGGGATTTAGAGATCCCTGTGGAGCGCTTGAATTGGGATTGTAAAGAGCCGTTGTGGGCAGATGAGTTTTTGGCACTGTGTGATTACCTTAGTATAGACTTGGATAAAATTTTGAAGAGGGACTAAATCGGCCCAAAAGCCGATCTTAGTCTTTTTTATTTTGGACTGGGAATGGAAAAATATGTGAGTTAACCTTATACTCTGCTGAACTGTTGGGCATATGGAATATCTTGCTTGCAAAAAGCCCGAATTCACAAGGATTTTCCACTTTTTTTCTGTGAATTTGGGCATATACACTTTGATTTTTACATATACCCACACTTTCGCTTTAAAACCCGGGCATATGCAAAAATCCCCGCCTATAGGCCCGATTTCACAACATTTTTGGTCATTTTTGAGCAAATATTGGGCATATGTTTTTTTTTACTTCTATGTGCCCAAGCGTCAGGGTATTTAATTGAATTCACGTCATTATAAGGGGCTATCCGGGAATCGGATAATCGGGCAGAGAGCAGAAAATAGGAAAACTCCGGAAACACTTGATTTCCGGAGTTTTTAATTCAACTATTAAACTATTCAACTATTAAACTATTCAACTATTCAGCTATTCAACCGTAACGGATTTTGCAAGATTTCTCGGTTGATCCGGATTGCATCCTTTTCCGATGGAAGTATAGTATGCAATCAGCTGGAAGATGACAACCGCCTCGAAAATGGCGAATTGATCATGAATCTTCGGAATGGAAACATGAACGTCGCAAACCGTAGAATCCGTTATCTTTTCATCCGTGCTGATTAAGATTACATAAGCGCCACGGGCCTTCACTTCACGGATATTGGAGATTACTTTGCTGTAAACATGTTGCTGGGTAGCTAAGGCAATGACCGGGATGCCTTCGCTGATTAAGGCGATGGTTCCGTGTTTTAGTTCGCCTGCCGCATAGGCTTCCGCGTGAATGTAAGAGATTTCTTTTAATTTTAAAGAACCTTCCATACATAAACTATAATCCAGACCACGTCCGATGAAAAAGGCATTATCAGCATTGTTCATGCGTTTGGTTAATTCTGCAACAGACTTTTCCTGCTCCAAAACATGCTTGATATCCTGCGGAACTTTCTGTAAATGAAAAATCAGTTCGCGGGCCTCTGCATCGGATAATGTACCTGTTACAAGACCCAGTCTGCAAGCGATGAGATAGAAGGTTGCAACCTGTACAGTGTAAGCCTTGGTGCTTGCAACTGCAATTTCAGGACCTGCGTGGGTATACATCACATATTTGCTTTCGCGGGCAATGGTAGAACCCTTTACATTTACAATTGCCAGTGTTTTGTCTGTATATTTGTTTGCTAACTTAAGTGCTTCCAAAGTGTCAATGGTTTCGCCGGACTGGGAAACTACGATAACCATGGAGTTCTTTCCAATAACCGGTTCTTCATAACGGAATTCAGAAGCAATGGCTACGGATACCGGAATGTGTAATGCCTGCTGGATGTACGCTTTTCCAACCATGCCTGCATACATCGCAGTACCACATGCAACGATAGTAATATCGGATACATTTTCAAATAAGGAATCCGGAATATTATCATCTGCAAAACATGGTAATCCATTCTGGATTCGTGGAGAAATCGTGCGTAAAATCGCATCCGGCTGTTCATGAATTTCTTTAATCATATAGTGTGGGTAGCCGTCTTTTTGTGCGGCGGTTACATCCCAATCCACTTCTAAATATTCCGGCTCGTACGGATTGCCGGAAAAATCTTCTACTTTAATAGCATCAACGCTAAAGGTTAAAATATGATGCTCCGGAACGATGAAATATCGTCTGGAATACTTCAAAAAGGCTGTCAAGTCAGATGCTAAAAAAGCACCGGCATCACAGTAGGTTGCCACCATTGGGCTAATTTGTCGGGTTGCATAAATAACACCCGGATGGTCCTTAAACATAATGCTGAAGGAAAAAGAACCTTCAAACATTGGAGTTACTTTGCGAATTGTTTCAATCGGGTTGCCATCGTAGTGTAAATTAAATAATGCAGCGGCCACTTCAGAGTCTGTCTCTGAAATTAACTGATCGGCCAAATCGTATTTTTTTATAATATCGTGATAGTTTTCGATAATACCATTATGAATCAAGGTAACATTTCCGGCTTTATGCGGATGAGCGTTGGTGGTATTTACTCCACCATGGGTCGCCCAACGTGTATGACCGATTCCGCAAGTTGCTTCCGTGTCATCACATATTGCACGAAGATCAGCCACTTTTCCTACCGTTTTTCGAATGGAAATCTTATAACTATCCTTATGTTCTCTAAAGTAAGCAATTCCTGCACTGTCATAGCCACGATATTCTAACTGTGCCAGACCGTTTAATAATACTTCATGGGCAGGTAATGCACCTGTGTATCCGATAATTCCACACATAATTGTTCTCCTTTACGGATTTATATTCATTTTATCTTACCACAAATATCTGTTTTTTACAACGCAAAAAGCATTGTTATGAACGAAGGAAAACAGAAAAACGGGGGCGGCAAGATGGGGGAATTTCAAAACCTTGAAAACATTGTGAACGGGCATAAAAATTGCCAAAAAGATTGCCCGGGATTGTAAATTATGGTATATTAACAATATATGCGAAAAAAGTAACAAACAAAAGTGACGGCATAAGGAGTAAGCATATGTTATTAGGCGAATTAGCAGTTGGCACACCGATTATACTGGAAATTGTTGCAGGCAGTAAAAAGTTTAGTGTGTCGGTTTCTATAAAGAAAAAAGAACCGGGTGCTATTTATACGGAAATTTTCCGTTATGGCGGAAAAGTGATTGATTTTAGCCAAAAGGGCTTTGATCATTTAATGTTCAATGTTTATGCCACATCAGCGCAAAATCAAGGACGTTTCGTATGGAAGAACGTAATTATGGAACTGGTTCACAGCAGAGGAACAGATTATTATAAACTCCGTACAAAATCCAATTTGATGCAAGGTGTTTCCTTAAACAGAAGAGAAGAGAAGCGTCAGCAGATGGATTCTCCTGGACAGGCATTTTCTATGAATACAGGTATGGGGGCCGCTGTTTTGATTCACGATATCAGTAGTCAGGGAATCTCTTTTGTTACCGGCCCGGGATTTGCTGCCGTAGGGGAAGTGGTTGACTTGCGATTTGTTGAGATTGTAGGGGACCGTACATTTGATATTGCAACAGCTGTACAGGTCGTTCGAATTGTACCGAAGAATCACGGAAATGTCCTCTATGGATGTAAAGTTATTAACCCAAGCAGAGATTTCCAAACTTTCGTAAATATTAAGGCATTATATGAAAAAACCCTATTAAGTGACAAAAACAAATAAATTTTATGAAAAAATTCGATGTTTATGTGAAATAACATTGAATTTTTTTGTTTTTTTTTCAAAAGTGGTAAACTATATGATGTATGAGTGGGTTAACTGCAAGTAAATAAGCGAAAGTGAAGAAACAGACATTTTTGTTTATGATGAATTTGAAGGAGAAAAGCAGTGGAAAAACTGATGACTATTTTAATCGTTGAAGACTCGGCGATTAACAGAAAAATTTTACGCGGCATTTTAGAATCCGATTATGAAATCGTAGAAGCGGAAAACGGAGAAGTTGCGTTAAACATTTTACGTGAGGGTAAAAAAATCGATTTTATTATCTTGGATTTGATGATGCCGGTTATGGACGGCCTTGAATTCCTAAAAGCCATTAAGCAGGATGAGCGATTTGACAATATTCCGCTCATCGTGAATTCCCATGCAGATGACCAGGAAAACGAATTCAAAGCATTAGAACTTGGTGCGGATGACTTTATTGCGAAACCATACAATCCGAAGGTTGCAAAAAGACGAATTGCCAATCTGATTGATAAGTATGTTTTACAAAGAGAAGTGATGCAAAATGAGATTGACAGAACACAGGAACAGCTGTCAACATTAATCGATACAGTCCCGGGTGGTATTGCGGTTCTTCATATTACCGAAAATATTTTCCTTGATTACTTCAATGACGGGTTATGCAATTTGCTTGGCTATACCAGAGAAGAAATGTTTAGTCAGCTTGTATTAGATCCGTTAAAGGTTGTTGTTCAGGAAGACCGTGGACAGATTATTGAAGCGGTTATTAAGGCCGGTGAACGTAAGCCGGGAGAAAAGGTAAATGTTGTTCACAACTGGAAAGTGCGTATTGTCCGCAAAAACGGCCATATGCGTTGGGTTCAGATTGTTGCAAAGCCAATGGAAAGTGAACCGCAGTATGTTCATGCAGTATTTACCGATATCACGGAAGAAATGGAAGTCGAAAAACAACTGGAAGAATCCATGATTGAAATGAAATACCGTGCAGAGCATGACCGTATGACAGATATCTACAATCGTGAGGCATTTTATAAATCCTGTGAAACTCTGATGAGTGAAAAACCGGATGAAATTTTTGTCATCGGTGTATGGAATGTGGATCGATTTAAGATTATTAATGAGTTATTCGGCAGCAAAGTGGGTGACCGTATTTTGCAAGGAATTGCACAGTCTTTGCAAAAATTAACGGCAGTTGTAGGTACTTGCGGACGTTTAGAGGCGGACAGTTTTGCAATTTGTTTGCCGGAACCATATTTAATTGAACATATGCCGGAAGTTCTTTCCTTGCTTTCCGGAAGTGAAGAATGGGGCTTGAACAATTATCCGATTATGTCCCATATTGGTTTTTACAGGGCGGAAAATGACGGAACAGCTGTTAACTTGATGTGTGACCGTGCGGGTATGGCATTGATGCAGATTAAGGGTAACTACTTAGAACGTTGGTGTTATTACAGCGAAAGCTTAAAAGAAACCATTTTAAATGAACAGGAATTGGTTAATGATATGGAAGTAGCCATTAAAGAGCACCAGTTCATTATTCATTACCAGCCAATGATGGATGCCAAAAAGCAGACCGTTATCCGTGCAGAAGCACTGGTGCGCTGGAAACATCCAACGAAAGGTATGATTTCTCCGGGATTATTTATTCCGTTATTTGAAAAAAATGGATTTATTTCACGTCTGGATATGTACGTTTGTGAAGAGGTATGCAGATTCCAGGCAGAATTAAAGAAAAAAGGAGTTCCATTAATCCCGATTTCCATTAACTTGTCCCGAATGAATTTTTACAATCCGAGACTTTGTAAGGAAATTTTAGAACTTGTTAATAAGTATGGAATCTCTCCGGAAGATTTGGAAATTGAAATTACGGAATCAGCATACAAAGAAAACTCCAATGACCTTATGCGTGCTATCCAGATGTTCCAAAAACACGGCTTTAAGGTGTTGATGGATGACTTTGGAAGCGGATATTCTTCTTTAAATATGTTGAAGGATTTATCCATCGACGTTTTAAAGATTGATATGAAGTTCATTGATGATTTGGAAAATTCCGAACGTGCAACCAACATCATGTTCAGTATTATTCGTATGGCTCAGGCACTTGAAATGGATACGATTGCAGAAGGTGTTGAGACGCGCAGTCAGTATGAAATGCTGTCTTGTATGGGTTGCGGATGTATTCAGGGATATTATTTTTCCAAACCATTGCCGGAAGAGCAGTTTGTAGATGAGTTGCTGAAAAATTACAACAAAGAAGAAGTGGTTGTGGATAATGACAAGCAGCAGACCATTCTGTTAGTCGATGATGTACAAATGAATCTGGAGATTCTTTCTGATATCCTTGGAGATAAATACAATATTCTTTGTGCACAATCCGGAAATCAGGCAAAAGAGATTCTGAAAAAAGAATTTGCAGTCATCAATCTTATTATTTCGGATATCCATATGCCGGATGGCGATGGATTTGAACTCTTAAGCCACATTCGATTCAATCCTTTGACAGAGGACATTCCGATTCTTATGGTTACGGCTTATGACGATGCCCAGAATATGGAAAAAGCATTAGAGTTAGGAGCTCTTGATGTTATTTCGAAGCCATATGACTCAGATATTTTAAGAAGACGTATCGAAAATATTCTTAAGATTTCTGAAGGACAGAATATGGAACTAGAGGTTCGTGCGTTAAGAGAGAGTGCGTTGGTAAGAAAACAGATGGAAAATATGTTGGTAGAACATGTTGCAGGCATCTGTCGCTTGAAAATAGACCACAAAAATCCGGATAATATTTTAGATGTGGTATTTTTCAACAAACAGTTTGAAGTATGGCATCCGGAAATTAAAAATACAGCCGGAGTCAATACGATTGATTCCCTGATGCTTGGATTAAAAGAGGAATACAAACGCATCTTTATACAAAGTATCAAGGAAGCAATTGGCGCAATGAAAGGTTCTTATCAGTGTAAATATAAGATAGCAGGACCGCACGGACAGATTGTTGAACATATTCTTTCTTGTACTATGGAATACGGACAGGATGAAGTTATTGTCGACTGTGTCGAAATTGAAATTTAAGTTTAAATTGACACGTAGGTTTATTTTGAAAAATAAGTTTAAGTGGAAAGCCCTCCTTACCAATCGGTGAGGAGGGTATTTTTTAAAAAATCGTCGAAAAATGTTGGAAACATAGGGTTTGACAAATAGAAATCAGAAAATTATAATATAGATAAGTATGTGTAGTAATAAAGAAGGAAGAACGAATGAAATTTTTATATAAAATGGAACGAAAAATCGGAAAATATGCAATATCCGGATTGATGAAGTACATTATTGGCGCTTACGTTATCGGATATGTGTTAAGCTTATTTAAACCGGAGATTTTACCATACCTGACATTGGATGCATATGCAATTTTACACGGAGAAGTGTGGAGATTGCTTACGTGGATTATTGTACCGAGTTCTCAGTTTAATCCGCTTTTTACATTGATTATGCTATTTATGTATTTTCAATTAGGAACTACATTGGAGCGTTTCTGGGGAACCTTCCGATTTAACTTATATATGTTTGGGGGATGGCTTTTTACCTGTTTGGGCGCATTTGCTTTATTTGTAGTATTTTATGTGCTTGGAGCAAGAGAGACAATGTTAGCAACATTAAGTATGTATTGTGCTTTGTTTTTCAGTACTTACTATATTAATTTGTCGTTATTTTTGGCGTTTGCACTTTGTTTCCCAAACACAGAGGTGAGATTGTATTTTATCCTTCCGATAAAGATGAAGTGGATGGCAATTATTTATGTTGCATTGGTAGGATATGATTTTATAAATACTCATTGGGCAGGACGTACGGCCATTGTTGCGTCTTTACTAAACTTTATTATTTTCTTTTTTGCAACAAGAAATTGGAAAACCATTTCTCCAAAACAGGTGAAACGTAAGGTTGAATTTAAGAAAAGCGTAACAGTAGATCCGGCAAAGACCCGTCATAAATGTGCGGTTTGCGGACGCACCGAGAAAGATGATCCAAACCTTGAATTCAGATATTGTTCCAAGTGCGATGGCAATTATGAATATTGCCAGGACCATTTGTTTACACATGAGCATATTAAACGCAGCTAGTTAAGGAGGCAGTTCTATGAGTAATTTGTTATCAGGACTTGAAAAATTCGGCTTATCCATGGGAGAAGAAATGGATTTGTTCGGAGATGACAAAAAGAAAGCGGCAGACGGAGCAGGCAAGGCAGAACATGAAGAGCCGCCGAAGGAAGAGGACTTTTTATTAGATAAGAAGACGGAGTGTCCGGTATGTACGAAAAGCTTTATGGCTAAGCGTCTTAAGAGTGGTAAATTAAAACGACTTGAGCCGGATGATGATTTGCGTCCGCGTCACGAATATATGGATACTTTAAAATACTCTGTTACATCTTGCCCGCATTGCGGATACACGGCAATTAACCGTAATTTTGAAGCTGTATCTTCTGCGCAGATGAAGTTTATCCGTGAAGCAATCTGTTCCAAATTCAGAAATGAAAACCCGAACGAGCAGTTTGTCACCTATACATATGACCAGGCAATTGATATGTACAAACTGGCATTGTTTAACAGCATTGCAAAGAAAGGTAAAAACAGTGAAAAGGCCTATATTTGCTTAAATATCTCCTGGTTACTTCGCGGCAAGGCGGAAGAAATGGAGAATAATCCACAAGGCAATAAGGAAATTGCTGCGGAAATCAGAAAAGAAGAACTGACTTTCTATCAACAGGCATTTGAAGGCTTTTTGAAAGCTATCGCAACAGAAATGTTCCCAATGTGCGGCATGGAAGAAACTACTGTAGAATACATGATGGCAGTTATGGGAATGCGCCTTGGCAGATTTGACATTGCGTCCAGATTTGTGTCAAGTATTTTAGGTTCTCAGGCGGCAAACCGAAGAATCAAAGATAAAGCATTGGAATTAAAAGAAAAGATTGTTGCTAAGATTAAAGAACAGAAGCAGGGTAACTAATGGAATAAAAGCGATAAGGGATTGTACGAAAGTGCAATCTCTTTTTTTGTTGGGGCTGGCGTCCGCAGAACTAGCTGTCCAGCCCCAAAGCAAGTTGCGAGAATCCCGGCGCCTGTCGAAAAGTTGGGGCTGATCCATCAAATTCGATCAAAATAGTAAAAAATTACCGGATTATTAAAATTATAAAATAATTGTAAATTGATTGAATTTTAGTTGACAAAGATAAGGGTGCGTGTTATCTTAAATGAGGATGTTAGCACTCGACTTAAATGAGTGCTAACAGAGAAATAAAACCTCATAGTAACGCACCGGAAAAAAGGAGCAAAGACATGGGATTAGATGAAAGAAAACGTAAGATATTAAAGCTTTTAATAAAGAATTATTTGGAAACCGGCGAACCGGTTGGCTCCAGAACGATTTCAAAGTTATTGGATGTCAGCTTAAGCTCAGCCACCATTCGAAATGAGATGGCAGACTTAGAAGAGATGGGATACATCTTGCAGCCGCATACATCTGCAGGAAGAATTCCGTCAGATATGGGATATCGTTTTTATGTTGATGAATTGATGGAAGAAAACGAAAAAAAGGTTTCCGACATGAAGGAATTCGTCATTGAAAAAACGGAAAAGATGGAAAAAGTGTTACAGCAAGTAGTTAAAATGCTTGCGGTTAATACCAACTATGCGACAATGATTTCAGCACCATCTATGAAGAGAAACAAAGTAAAGTTCATTCAGCTTTCGCATGTGGATGACAGACAGCTTGTTGCAGTTATTGTTATGGAAGGTAACATTGTTAAGAATAAAATTGTTGAGTTATCACAAACAATAGACAATGAATCCTTATTAAAACTTAACATTTTGCTTAATACTACATTAAATGGACTGGCTCAGGAAGAGATTAATTTGGGATTGATTTCCAAAATGAAAGAACAGTCTGCGGGCTATTCACAGGTGGTTAGTGATGTGCTCGATACTGTGGCTGAGGCATTTTCCGAGGATGAAGATTTACAGGTTTACACAAGTGGTGCAACAAACCTTATTAAATACCCGGAATTGGCGGATTCACAGAGAGCCAGCGCTTTATTAAGTGCTTTTGAAGACAAGGATGAACTGAGGGAATTCCTGGCAGACAGTTTTGGAGATGAGCATTCCGAGACGGGCATTCAGGTTTACATCGGAAGTGAATCTCCGATGCAGACGATGAAAGATTGTAGCGTTGTTACTGCAACATATGACCTGGGTAATGGCCTTAGTGGTCATATCGGTATCGTTGGACCGAAAAGAATGGATTACGAAAACGTTATGAAGAGCTTGAAAAATTTGAAAAAGCAGTTGGATGTTACGTTCAAGGATAAACCACTTACCACAGACGAAATCAATGAATAAACATTAATAATCAGGATAGGAAAATAAAGGAGAAACATCATGGTACAGAACAATCATGAAGAGGCTATGGGAAAAAACGTGAAAGCCGAAGATTTAAAACAGGATAACTTTTCTGCTGAAGAAGTAGCTGACGAAGTAGCTGTAGACGCTGCGGGTGAAGCTATGGAGGAAGAGACCGTGGAAGCAGAAGTTAAAAATAAGAAAAAAGAAAAAAAGGCCAAAAAAGACAAGAAGGATGAAAAAATCGAAGAGTTGACAGATCGCGTACAGCGTCAGATGGCAGAGTTCGATAATTTCAGAAAGAGAACAGAAAAAGAAAAATCAATGATGTTTGATTTAGGTGCAAAATCTGTAATCGAAAAAATCTTGCCGGTTATCGACAACTTTGAAAGAGGATTTGTCGCTGTCGATGAAGCAGATAAAGAGGATGCTTTCGTTCAGGGAATGAATCAGGTGTATAAGCAGTTGATGACAGAATTAGAAAAAATCGGCGTAACACCGATTGAGGCCGTTGGAAAAGAGTTCAATCCGGATTTCCACAACGCAGTTATGCAGGTGGAAAGCGAGGAGTATGAGTCCGGTATCGTGGCTCAGGAACTCATGAAGGGCTATATGTACAAAGATACTGTGGTAAGACACAGTATGGTATCTGTTGTGGCGTAGTCTAAAGTGGCAAAAATGAAAAAAGAGATTTGAAAAACATTTTTGCACAAAAATATCGTAACTTAAAAACAAATTTTGATAAGAGCATATTGCTCAAGGAGGAAAAAAACATGGGTAAAATTATTGGTATCGATTTAGGAACAACCAACAGCTGCGTAGCAGTTATGGAAGGCGGAAAGCCGGTAGTTATCGCAAACACAGAAGGAGCAAGAACAACTCCATCCGTAGTAGCTTTTACAAAAACAGGAGAAAGATTAGTAGGTGAACCTGCAAAACGTCAGGCAGTTACCAATGCAGATAAGACGATTTCTTCTATCAAGAGAGAAATGGGTACAAACTTCAAAGCAAGCATTGATGAGAAGCAGTATTCTCCACAGGAAATCTCTGCAATGATTTTGCAGAAATTAAAAGCAGATGCAGAAGGATATTTGGGAGAAAAAGTAACAGAAGCAGTTATCACTGTTCCGGCTTACTTTAACGATGCTCAGAGACAGGCTACAAAAGATGCAGGTAAGATTGCAGGCTTAGATGTTAAGAGAATTATCAACGAGCCAACAGCTGCAGCACTTGCATATGGTCTTGACAATGAAAAAGAACAGAAAATCATGGTATACGACGTAGGTGGTGGTACATTCGACGTTTCCATCATTGAAATCGGTGATGGCGTTATCGAAGTATTATCTACTTCCGGTGACAACAGACTCGGTGGTGACGACTTCGATAAGAAGGTTGTTGACTGGATGTTAGCAGAATTCAAGAAACAGGAAGGTGTTGATTTATCAAATGATAAGATGGCTCTTCAGAGATTAAGAGAAGCTGCTGAAAAAGCAAAAAAAGAATTGTCTTCCGCAACAACAACCAACATTAACTTACCATTCATCACAGCAACAAATGAAGGTCCAAAACATTTTGATATGAACCTTACAAGAGCGAAATTTGATGAATTAACACATGACTTAGTTGAAAGAACAGCGGTTCCGGTTCAGAACGCATTAAAAGACGCAGGTCTTTCTGCTTCCGAACTCGGTCAGGTATTATTAGTTGGTGGTTCTACAAGAATTCCTGCAGTACAGGACAAAGTAAAAGCTTTAACAGGAAAAGAACCAAGCAAATCCCTTAACCCGGATGAATGTGTAGCACTTGGTGCTTCTATTCAGGGTGGCAAACTTGCAGGTGATGCAGGTGCCGGCGAAATCTTATTGCTTGACGTTACTCCATTGTCCTTATCTATCGAAACAATGGGTGGTGTAGCAACCAGATTAATCGAAAGAAACACAACCATTCCTACAAAGAAGAGCCAGATCTTCTCTACAGCAGCTGATAACCAGACAGCAGTAGATATCAACGTTGTTCAGGGTGAAAGACAGTTTGCAAGAGATAACAAGTCATTAGGACAGTTCAGATTAGACGGTATTCCACCAGCAAGACGTGGTGTTCCGCAGATTGAAGTTACTTTTGATATCGATGCAAACGGTATTGTAAACGTATCCGCAAAAGACTTAGGAACAGGAAAGGAACAGCACATCACAATTACAGCAGGTTCTAACATGTCTGACGCAGATATCGAAAAGGCAGTAAAAGAAGCAGCTGAATTTGAAGCTCAGGATAAGAAGAGAAAAGAAGCAATTGACACAAGAAACGATGCAGATTCCTTTGTATTCCAGACAGAAAAAGCTTTAGAAGAAGTTGGTGCAAGCATCGACGCAGCAGATAAAGAAGCTGTTGAAACAGATATTAAAGCAATCAAAGATATGTTAGAAGCTCATCCAAATGCAGATGAAATGACAGAATCTCAGGTTGAAGAATTAAAGGCTGCAAAAGAAAAATTAATGAACAGCGCTCAGAAAGTATTTGAAAAAGTATATGCAAATGCTCAGGCAGCACAGGGCGCAACAGGTGCCGGAGCGGATATGAGCGGCGCACCGGAAGATGATGTTGTAGATGCTGATTACAAAGAAGTGTAAAACTTCTAAGAGGAAGCAAGACAGAATAACATCAGAAAGATGTTCTGAAACACAAAAAAAGGTTTTATGGGGTTGCTACTTGATGGTAGCAGCCCTTTACCACTGAATAAAAAAGGAAGAAATTTATGGCAGAGCAGAAAAGAGATTACTATGAAGTCTTAGGTGTATCTAAGTCTGCAAGTGATGATGAATTAAAAAAAGCATACCGTAAACTGGCAAAACAGTATCATCCGGATACCAATCCGGGAAATGCAGAGGCTGAAATGAAGTTTAAAGAGGCTTCTGAGGCTTATGCAGTACTTAGTGATGGTGAGAAGAGAAGACAGTATGATCAGTTCGGTCATGCTGCATTTGAAGGTGGCGCAGGCGGAGCCGGCGGATTTGACTTCAGCGGCATGGATATGAGTGACATTTTCGGAGACTTATTCGGTTTTGGAGATTTGTTCGGTGGCGGAAGCAGAAGAAGAGCAAATAACGGACCGATGAAAGGTGCAAATTTACGTGCCGGTATTCGTGTTACTTTTGAAGAAGCAGTTTTTGGCTGTGAAAAAGAAATCGATATCGTTTTGAAAGAAACTTGTAAGACATGTAACGGAAGCGGTGCAAAAGCAGGTACGCATCCGGAAACTTGTCATAAGTGTGGCGGAAAAGGTAAGGTAGTCTTTACCCAGCAGACATTGTTCGGTATGATGCAGAATGTCCAGACCTGTCCGGAATGTCAGGGAAGCGGAAAAGTGGTTCGCGAAAAATGTAGTGATTGTCGCGGAAGCGGCTATATTTCCGTGAAAAAACGTATCTCTGTAACGGTTCCTGCAGGAATTGATGATGGCCAGTCTATCCGTATCCGTGAAAAAGGCGAACCGGGAACCAACGGCGGACCTAGAGGCGATTTACTTGTAGAAGTAACCGTTTCCAGACACCCGATTTTTACAAGAAGAGACAAAGATATCTTCTCCACAGCACCGATGAGCTTTGCACAAGCAGCACTGGGTGGTGAACTTCGTATCCCGACCATTGACGGCGATATTATTTACGATGTAAAACCGGGTACACAGACCGGAGAACGTATCCGTTTAAGCGGAAAAGGTGTTCCGTCGTTAAGAAGCAGTTCTGTGCGTGGCGATCACTATGTTACTCTGGTGATTGAAGTGCCGACACATTTGAGCTCTGATGCAAAAGAAGCGTTAAGAGAATTCGATGCTTTAAGCGGCAATTCTTTGCATGCCGAAGATGATACAGATGGTAATACAAAGAAAAAGAAAAAGAAATTATTTAGTTAAAAACAAAGTATCAAAGGAAAGGGCGGATTTATATGGCAAAACAAGGTAATTTGTCAATTAACAGCGAAAATATATTTCCGATTATTAAGAAATGGTTATATTCTGACCATGATATTTTTGTAAGAGAATTAGTGTCAAATGGATGCGACGCGATTACAAAGCTGAAAAAGTTAGATATGATGGGAGAATACAATCTTCCAAAAGATTATCGTGCCAACATCCAAGTAATCACAAACAGCAAAGAAAAGACCCTTACATTTATTGATAATGGGTTAGGTATGACAGAGGAAGAAGTAGAAGAATATATTAATCAGATTGCTTTTTCCGGTGCGACCGATTTCTTGAATAAATACAAAGACAAAACCAATGAAGACCAGATTATCGGGCATTTCGGATTGGGATTTTATTCTGCATTTATGGTTGCGGACGAAGTGCACATTGATACGTTGTCCTATCAAAAAGGCGCAACTCCGGTTCATTGGGAATGCGATGGTGGTACGGAATATGAAATGGAAGAAGGCCATCGTACAGAGGTAGGTACAACAATTACACTTTATTTGAATGAGGATTGCTTAGAATTTGCAAACGAATATCGTGTAAGAGAAATATTGAATAAATATTGTTCTTTCATGCCTACAGAAATCTTTTTAATCAATGCAAATGCAGAACCGAAAAAAGATGAAGAAGGCAATATTGTTGCAGAAGAGCCGACGGCATTAAATGAGATTCATCCCTTATGGACCAAAAATCCAAGCGAATGTACACAGGAGGAATACAAGGAGTTCTATCGCAATGTATTCCACGATTACAAAGAACCGTTGTTCTGGATTCACTTAAATATGGATTATCCGTTTAACTTAAAAGGTATCCTATACTTCCCGAAGATTAATACGGAGTACGATTCTTTGGAAGGTACTATTAAGTTATATAATAATCAGGTGTTTATTGCAGATAATATCAAGGAAGTTATACCGGAATTTTTGATGCTCCTTAAAGGTGTCATCGATTGTCCGGACCTGCCTTTGAATGTATCCAGAAGTGCGTTGCAAAATGACGGTTTTGTGAAAAAAATCTCTGAGTACATTACGAAAAAAGTGGCAGATAAGCTTAGTGGCATGTGTAAGACCGATAAGGAAAATTATGAGAAATTCTGGGATGACATCAGCCCATTTATTAAGTTTGGTTGCTTAAAAGATGACAAATTCTGTGACAAAATGAATGATTACATTTTATTTAAGGATTTGGAACACAAGTATATTACGTTGCCGGAATTACTTGTAAAAGAAGAGACTGAAGAAGCAGAAGAAGCGGAAAAAGCAGATGATGCGGAAAAAGCAGATGATGCGGAAAAAACAACGGTATATTATGTGACGGATGAAATTCAGCAAAGCCAATACATTAATATGTTTATCAGCCGTAACAAACAGGCTGTAATATTGAACCATAATATCGATACATCTTTTATTACACAGCTTGAGCACAGAAATGAAAATTATCGGTTTGTCCGTATTGATGCGGAAGTGGTAGATGATTTAAAAGAAGAAGTGCCGACAGAAGAATTAGAAGAGATGACCAAGACATTGGGCGATCTCTTTAAACAGGCATTAAATAAAGAGCAGCTGGAAGTTAAGGTTGAAAAATTAAAAGATGAAAATATTTCGTCCATTCTGACCTTATCGGAAGAAGGCAGAAGAATGCAGGATATGATGAAGATGTATGGAATGGGAGGCATGGACCCGTCCATGTTTGGTGAAGAGAGCCTTACCTTAAATGCAAATAATGCCCTGGTTCAGTATGTGTTGAAGGAAAAAGAATCTCCTAACGCAACATTGGTTTGCAGACAGTTATATGACTTGGCGCTGATTGCAAATCGTCCGTTAAATCCGGAAGAAATGACAAGATTTGTTGCCAGAAGCAATGAAATCATGAAAATATTAACTGAAAAATAATATTAAAATCATAAAAAACCAACACGAAAGTCCATTGATTTTCGTGTTGGTTTTTTGTATTTGATTGTACAAAATTTTAGAAAAGAAAGGAATGACGGATTTTGTCGTTGCAATTAAAAACTAGATATTGTATACTACGTTTGTAATATGCCCTATATGTGGCGAGATTTGGTTTTGGGTCGAGACGGGTGGTGACATTATGGATCAGCCTTATATTTCTCATGGAAACCAGTCCGTTGTAAACGGTTGGCTCTTTCAGGATGCGATTGAATTGCAGAAAGAAAGAGAAGCATTAGAACAGGAAAAAGAGAAATTAGAGCAGGATAAAGAGCAACTGACACAGTCAAAAGAGGAACTGGAACGGTTGCGTATGGAATTTGAAGAACGTCAAAAAGAATATATAGAACAAAAAAAGGAACTTGAGGCGCTCAAGGTTGAACTTCAGCTTGCGAAGAACCGTTTGGAGGCTACAGAAAAGAGCATTTCCATGCGGGAAGAATTTGAAAAGCAACGACAGGAACGTTCCGATCAACTATTCCAGATGAAATGGAAAATGTTAGAAGAAGAGTTGATGAAATTAGCAGAGGACAAGAAAGAATTCGAGCGAATGAAGCAAAGCAGTTCATGGCATACAACTTCAGCTTCCGACGGCGCATATGCATCTGATGGCAGAGATTGCAGCGTGTTCTTTACCGGTGTGCATAACGAACTGGCACTTAAGAAACGCTATCGTGACTTGATGAAGATTTTTCATCCGGATAATATTGCAGGAGACCATGATGTAGTGGTGGAAATCAGCCGAGAATTTGAAAATATGAAAGAGCAGATGTGTATGGAATAAATGATATACCGGTTACCTGAATGAATAGGGTGACCGGTTTTTGTTTGCATGTCAGTTTATCAATAGTATGAAGATAATAGTAGTGGTATAGGATGATTTGTGGTTGATAAAAGGAAAATGACTGTATATAATAAAGGTGTATAAACTAAATAAGAGGGGGAGTACAAATGAGTACAAATATCGCAAAGTACAATACGCTTGATTTTACAAGTGATTTTATGTTTTGTAAGATTCTGGTGAATAATCCGGAACTTTGCAAGGAATTGCTGGAAATAATTCTTAATGTGAAAATAAGAAAATTGGATTATTTGAATAAGCAGCAAGAGGTCGAAATTACATCCGATGGAAAAGGAATTCGACTCGATGTTTATGTTGAAGATGATGATAATACAGTTTATGATATCGAAATGCAAACAACTGTATCGAGTGAACTTCCGAAAAGAAGTCGTTACTATCAGGGAATGATAGATTTGAATCTGATAGAGCGCGGAGCAAGTTATAATGCATTAAAAAAGAGTATAATAATTTTTATCTGCTTAAAAGATCCTTTCGAGAAAGGATTTAGTGTATATCATTTTTCTAATCGATGTGCAGAAGACTTGGAATTGCAATTGAAGGATGAAACATTAAAAGTATTTTTGAATGCTTCGGGAACGAAAGGAAATGTGTCAGAAGAACTGCGATGCTTTCTTGATTTTTTGATTCAAAAGCAAGGAAATAATGAGTTTACGCATAAGTTGGAAGAAGAGGTAAATAAAGCGCGAGAACATGAAGAATGGAGGGCGGAGTATATGTTGTTAATACATCGAGATATGGAAAATTTTGAAAAAGGACTACGCCAAGGAATCGAGCAAGGAATCGAACAAGGAATCGAACAAGGAATCGAGCAGGGAATCGAACAGGGACGAGAAATCGGAATCCTAAAACTTGTAGAAACATTACGGGAATTTGCACAACCGGAGGATGTTATTCTGAAAAAAATAATTGAAAAGTTTGACATTTCGGAAGAAGAAGCAAAAACATATCTATAAAAATGAATGACCTATGTCACATTGTGACGTGGGTCATTTGCTTTATCTGGAATAAAATAATCGGGTTCTTACTAAATGTTGTGTAGAAAGAACGAAAAAAGAACAGAAAAACACTATATTGTTTGCATTTTCGACAGAAAAGGTGTATGATAAAGAGTGATATATTGGGTTTACTCTAGGTATCATCTTTAAAAACATATAAATAAGAAAAAAGAGGTATGAAAAGTGTACACCAGAAGAAAAAAAGGATTTCATAAACACTTTGATTTTATATTAATAGACATTCTTTGTTTGCAGACTGCTTTTGTACTTGCGTATATTATTCGATTTGCCGGTTATGGTCAGTTTAATCCATATGCAGATGTGGATACGCGCAGAATGGCTATTATTCTTATTTTGGTAGATATAATAGGAGCTTATATTTTTAACTCCTTCAAAAATGTGTTGAAGCGTGGTTACTACATGGAATTTGCAGCCACCATTAAGCATGTGTTGCTTGTGGGTGGAGTGGTTACGGCATATTTGTTTGCCACAAAAGAAGGTGCTACATATTCCCGCCAGGCAATCATTTTGACCTTTGTGATTTATGCAGTGTTAGCCTACATCTTCCGTTTAACTTGGAAGTGGTATTTGACCAAGGTCCGCAAGATTGCGGCCAAACGCTCAGTGCTATTGATTACAACAGAGAATATGGCGGAGAATGTGATCCGTAACTTTGCAAGAGGAAACTACGACGCAATCCGAATCAGTGGCTTGGCACTGATTGACAAAGACGCAATAGGTACACAGATTCGCGGTGTCGATGTTGTGGCAAATGCAGATACGGTTGCTGATTATGCCTGCCGTGGCTGGGTTGATGAAATTTTCATTCACGCAGACATCAAAGAGCATAATGTTACAGAATTGGCAAATAAATTCATTGAAATGGGCATCGTTGTTCATGTGGGACTTTCCCTTCGTGAAAACGTAAACGGCAGCAAGATTTTAGTTGAGCAGTTGGGCGGTTATCATGTTCTGACCTCAACCATTAATTATGCAACGCCAATGCAGGCATTTATGAAGCGTAGCATGGATATCGTAGCAGGATTCTTCGGATGCCTCGTGACGGTGATATTGTTCATCTTCCTTGCACCGATGATTTATATCAAATCTCCGGGCCCGATCTTTTTCGGACAAACCCGAATCGGTAAAAATGGTAAAAAATTCAAAATCTATAAATTCCGAAGCATGTATGTAGATGCCGAGGAGCGTAAAAAAGAACTCATGGCGCAAAACCGTGTAAAAGACGGCATGATGTTTAAACTGGATTTTGACCCGCGCATCATCGGAAGCAAGATGCTTGACGACGGAACCGTGAAAAAAGGTCTCGGAAACTTCATCCGCGATTTTTCCTTGGACGAGTTCCCGCAGTTCTGGAATGTGCTCAAAGGTGACATGAGCCTAATCGGAACCCGCCCGCCAACAGAAGATGAGTGGGAAAAATACGAGCTTCATCACAGAGCGCGCCTCGCCATCAAACCGGGTATCACTGGTATGTGGCAGGTCAGCGGACGAAGCAAGATTACGGATTTTGAAGAAGTAGTAAAATTAGATACCGAGTACATCACGAAGTGGTCGATGGGATTGGATTTGAGAATTTTGTTTAAGACGGTGAAGGTTGTATTGGGTAGAGATGGTTCGATGTAGAAAGTTACTATATAATTAGGAGTGAATAAAGATGGCTTTAAATAGGATACCATTTATGAATACATATATAGATAATGTTTCAAAGACGGAAGCGATGGAGCATATTGAAAATTGTATTAATAATAGAATTATAGGGCATGTGGTTACTCCAAACGTGGACCAGATTGTTAAAGTAGAAAACGATTCCTATTTTCGCCAAATTTGTAATGACGCTGAATTGCTATTGGCAGATGGGCATCCTTTGCTTTGGATTGCCAAATGGTATAAAACACCTTTGAAGGAAAAAATTTGTGGTTCTGACTTGGTGCCTGAATTATGTGAAATGGCGGCAAAAAAGGGGTACTCTGTTTTCTTTCTTGGAGCGGAACCAGGTGTTGCAGCTATAGCAGCAGAGAAATTACAAACAAAATATAAGGGTTTAAAGGTTGCTGGAGTTTATTCTCCACCTTTTGGGTTTGAAAAGAAAGAACAAGAAATAGATGAGATAAATAAAATATTATTAGCATCTAAAGCTGATATGCTTTTTGTAGGAATGGGTGTACCAAAACAGGATATCTTTATTTATGAAAATAAAGATAAATACAAAATCCCAATGTCTTTTTCAATAGGGGCGTCCATAGATTTTATCGCGGGAACCAAGAAAAGAGCTCCGCGATGGATGAACGAGATGGGTATGGAGTGGGTTTATAGACTATTTCAGGAACCGAAGAGGATGTTCAAAAGATATATTGTTGAAGATTTGAAGATTTTTGGTTTGGCTTGGAAGTATCGTAAAAAGAACAAGCAAATATGAGATTGTGTAGTATTAATGCGAGTATCAAAATTTGCGTACCGACATTTTGAGAAGACAACGTGAAAAAATGAAATAAATAAGTCGTAGGTGGTATGTATGAGGATTGTAGTAGACTTAACAGCATTATCCTATCATATAACAGGTATAGAACGTTATGCGATGTGTGTGACAGAAAAAATGTTGGAACAGGATCAAGAAAATGAATATTTGCTTCTTTTTAAAGATGAAGTTCATCCGGTGTTTGAATTAAAAATTGATGATAAAAGAATCAAAGCGATTATATTAAAGGGAAAAAGTAAATTATTGTTTTATCAGCTGTGTTTACCGTTTAATTTATATAAAATTAAAGCAGATAAGTATCTATTTTTTGCATTTACAAGTCCAATATTGTTCAAAAGAAAGGGTATTATTAATACCATACATGATATGGGAGCATGGGATGTTGGAGAAACCATGAAAATGTTGCAAAAAATATATTTTCAATATACATACCGTATATCTGCAAAAGCGTCAGAAAAAATAATTTCCGTTTCAGAGTTTTCAAAGGGAAGAATTATTGATTTGTTGAATGTT
Organism: Lachnospiraceae bacterium; assembly: GCA_045593085.1. Lineage (GTDB taxonomy): Bacteria > Bacillota > Clostridia > Lachnospirales > Lachnospiraceae > XBB1006. The sequence continues at coordinate 187,424 of JAZNWA010000027.1, forward strand.
GATAGTCAGAAGATTGTGGTTATTCCATCAGCAGTATATGAAGGAGTTACAAAAAATTACGGTAAAAAAATCGATGAGATAAAAGAAAAATATGATTTGCCAGAAAAATACATCATGACATTGTCAACGCTGGAACCGAGAAAAAATATGGCAATGCTATTAGAAGCTTATGTTGCAGTGCAAGATAGCGTGCCATATGATTTGGTTTTGGTGGGGAGAAAAGGATGGAAAATGGATGATGTTATAAGTCAATATAATAGCATGAATAGAATTCATATCACAGGGTTTGTGGATGATGAAGACATATCTGTAATATATAAAAATGCGATGTGTTTTGTATTTCCTTCGTTATATGAAGGATTTGGATTGCCACCAGTTGAGGCTTTAGCATTAGGAACACCGGTTTTGTCGTCAAATGCGGCTTCATTGCCTGAAGTTTTAAGAAAGCAAGCTGCATATTTTGAAAATCGAAATAGGAAGGATTTAATTAATAAGTTAGTGAATTTGGAAAAGAATTTGAATTCAATGCCGAATACATTAGATGATTTTCAATTACGTAATTTTACTTTTGAGGCTTCAGCAAATAAGGTGCTTAAGTTAATACACAGTTAGTTTTTGAAAGAAATTTAACCAAAGTAAAAATCTATAATAGGCATAAATATTTGATTTAATATTACAATAGCAAAATTGTTAATCGAAGGGGACGACATAAGATGGCAAAAGTAATTGCATTATATTTACCACAGTTTCATCCGATTCCGGAAAATGATGAATGGTATGGCAAGGGTTTTACTGAATGGACAAATGTTGCAAAAGCAAAACCATTGTTCGAAGGGCATAAGCAACCGCGTGTGCCAGCAGATTTAGGGTTTTATGACTTAAGAGTAAAAGAAACACTATATCAACAAGCAGAGATGGCACGCGAACATGGCATTTATGCATTTGCATTTTATCATTATTGGTTTGGGGATGGAAAACAACTCTTAGAAAAGCCATTTCAAAGTATTCTAGATGATAAAAATTATAAATTCCCATTTATGTTACACTGGGCAAATGGCTCTTGGTATAAAAAAATGTGGAACGGGGATGGTAAAGGAGATCGTTTACTTATTGAACAAACGTATCCGGGGAAAGATGATGCAGAAAAACATTTTTATACCTGTCTCCCTGCTTTCAAAGATGAACGATATATTCGTATTGATGGCAAAATACCATTTACGATAGATCAACCAATGAAATCCTCAGAAATCATAAATATGATGGAATTATGGAGAAAATTGGCGCAGAAAGAAGGACTCGATGAAATTATGTTTATTGCACATTCTGCACATCGTGATGAAGTAGATGCTTTAAATAAAGGTGGTGTAGATGCATTGCTAAATGAAAACGGCATCTATCAAGGGGCTTATGATGCGATGATTGACTCGCAATATAGAAAAGTAATGTATAAAGACATTATGGCAAAGGGAAAGTTTATGCTTCGAAAAAAAATAGGTTTGCCTAATGTTTATAAATATAAGGACGCAATAGATGTGGCTATGGGAAATTATGATTGTGATTCAAGATGTTTTCCGGAAGTTTTTCCGAGATTTGATCATTCGCCTCGATCGAAGGGGAAAGAACTCATTTATGTTGATGATAGCCCAGAACTTTTTGAGGGGTATTTGCGTAAAGTATTTGAATTAATTAAGAATAAACCGCAAGAGAGACAAATTTTATTCATTCGTGCATGGAATGAGTGGGGAGAAGGAAATTATTTGGAACCGGATTTGGACTCTGGACTTGGTTACTTGGAAGCTATAAAAAGAGTTGTCGATGACTACAAGTAATAGTGCATATTCGAATAAATAATAATTGATAAGACGTCTGTACAAGGGAAGGAAAAGAAATTGAAACTCTTCTATTTAATCTGCTATGCTGTCATAACTTGTATAATAACAGTTAGAGCGTTTATAAAGAAAAAAAATGTTATATATTGCGCGTTATGGTGTGAGTATGCTGTTTCAGCAGTCTTTTGTGTCCTGTGTAAAGTGTATCAAGCGGAACTAGTTGGATTTTCAGTTTGGCATAATAGATGGTATGACTTGTCAGATACGACGTGGTGGGGATATCTTTTGATAATCATTTGCAACTTGATTGCATTTAAACCGTTTGAGATTTTTGATCAAAATTCCTCACTTGGAGATATAGGAAAAACAAGAGGTACTAAGCAGTTTACAAGGCTTTATTCATGTGTTTACATTTTGATTGCGCTTGTTTTTATAGTGCTTTCAATTGGTAGTATTAAAGATATCTTTGGAATATCCGATTTTGGGGCATTAAGAGATTCGTTATACAATAATAGCAATAATGAATCTACAATTGTAATAACCAATAATTTTATTGCAAATATATGTTTTAAGTTATGCACTCAGTTTAAGTATTTAAGTATCTATGTCGCTTTACTCATGTTTAAGGAACGACATAGAATTATACTTGCAATAGGATTATTAATTACAACATTTGGAATATACTATATTTATGCTACAGCAAATGCGGCACGTGGCGGATTAATTATATTTTTATTCTGTGCATTTTTGATGGTGCTTACATTTTTTAAGTATATGAGTCCGAGTTCCAAAAGAAAGCTTGTGCTTATATGCGCCATAGGGGGAGGAATCGTTATTTCATTCTTTTTAGCAGTGACTATTTCCCGACTTGCCGGCAATACCAGCGGAGGAAATCTATTGCTGAAAAATGTATCCTTTTATCTTGGACATGGACCGATTGAGTTTAGCAAAATAACGGGTTCGTTGGAAAATTTTGCTTATGGAGAAACAATTGGTGGAAGGTTACTGAGTCATTATTTTGGAACGCCGTATAGTTGGGAATCTATCCAAACAAAAATCGGTTATCCGGAAATTGGACCGGTATTTGTAACTTATCTTGGCTTTGTGTATACAGATTTTGGGATTTTTAGTACGATCGGCTTTACGAGTTTGTGGTCCTTTACGATGTGTAGATTAATAAAAAAACGCGGTTTTCGAATTAGTACCATATTCTTATTTTTGTACTATTTGAATTTTTACGTAACTGGTAATTTCTCAATTGGTCGATTGGAGTATGCTGCGTTAATCACAGCACATGTGATATCGTTCTGCATCAGATGTATAGAGGATACAATTCGGATTAGAAATAGAAAACAGAATGTATTAAGAACAAATGATATGTATAAAGCGAGGTAATAACGTTGTTTGGAATAAAGAATAAAATTAGATTGATTTGTTTAAAGTGTCGATGGAAAGCGCAAAACAAACATAATTACACGGTGGCGAATTCGCTGTTTGATGCTGAAAAAGTGGTTGTGGGACAAAAAACATATGGAGAATTAAATGTCAATTTGGGAACTAATCCAAACAGAACAATAAAAATAGGCAGTTTTTGTTCAATCGCTCCAGAGGTTAAATTTATTATTAATCCACATAATTACCGGTTTTTCTCATCTTGGGGATGGCAGATTTATGAATATAATGAGCGCTATTATGATTGGGAGAAAAAAAATACGATTATAGTGGAAGATGATGTGTGGATTGGTCAAGGAGCAATTATTTTAGGCGGGGCAATTTTGCGACAGGGATGCGTGATTGGCGCCGGAACTGTTGTAAGTGGAGAAATACCACCATATGCAATTTATGCTGATCATAAAATTATTAAATATCGTTTCAGCCCTGATGTGTGTGCAAAGTTTGAAAAAATAGATTATGCAAAATTTAATCAAGATACTATAAATAAAATTAAAGGATGGCACAAGATAGAAATTGACGAATCAAATGTGGACGAATTTATGAAATTAGTTCCCTTGAAATAGCAATTGGAGTTAAGAAATTATAAAGAGATAATCGCAGTTTGCGATATTTTATCATATCAAGTTTCTAAGTAAAGCGAAAGGAATTAGTATGAAAGTTTTATTACCATACCATTTGGGATGTGACAATCGAGGATGCGAAGGAATCGCTAGAGGTATTTTTCAAATTTTAAATCGGTATAACCCACAGTTGGTGTTGTTTGATATTACTGAAAATGATTATAATCGCGACGTATATCTTGGTTTAAATGAAATCGGAGAACTGAAATATAGCAAACAAAATAAGTTTGTAGAATTTGTTCGATTAATTTGTAGAGTTTTTCAAAAGTTTGGAATTTCATTTTTTTATAATCAATGGATGAGCCGTTATTATGTTAATGCGGCCGAAAAAGGGGATACTATTTTCATAACAGGCGGAGATATATACTGTTATGAGGGGGCAGCTACTTTGCCAAACTTAATCATCAAAAAAGCCAAAAAACGCGGTATTAAATCAGTACTTTTTGGTGTTTCAATGGAGAGAAAGTTTCTTACAGATGAAATTGTGTGCGGATTGAAAAATTTTGACTTAATTATTACCCGAGAAACAATTTCCTCACAGACGATGCAAGAATTTGGGTTATATAATTACCTTTATCCTGATCCGGCATTTGCGCTACATGCAAAGGAATGTCCATTGCCAAAATATTTTGAGGATGAAGTTGTAGGTATAAATTTTAGCCCATTTACAGATACGGATGAGCTTTTTGAAAAAAATATGATAAATGTAATAGAACATGTTTTATCAGAGGGAATGACGGTATGTTTTATTCCGCATGTTTTATGGCATAACCAAGATGATCGTAAGTCTATAATGAAATATCTTGATAAGTTTGGGGATAGGGTGCATCTTTTAGATACCGAAAATATGTCATATCTTCAAATTCGATATGCAATTTCAAAATGTAAATATTTTATTGGTGGACGTACTCATGCAGTTATATCTGCGTATAGTATGCATGTGCCTTGTATTGCATTGGGATATTCTGTGAAAGCAAGGGGAATAGCCAATGACGTGGGTATGCCAGAGTATACAGTTGTTGACAGCAAAAATTTACATAGTGAAAGAGAAATTCTTGATGCTTTATTAAAAGTGAAAATGAATTATGATGAAATAATGTGCATTTATGAGAGAATGGATGAATACGTCAAGAGAATAGATGGTTTAGATGAACTTATAATAAAAGAATTGAATGGAAAGTGTTCGTAAAATGAAGAAAATACCAGCTCGTAAGAAAAACAAATACTATCAACTTATAAATAATTCGTTGTTGTTTGCATTAGGAAGCCTGGGATCTAGATTTATTGTATTTGTTTTGATGCCTTTGTACACAAATACTTTAACGACCCAAGAGTATGGAATCGCAGAGCTGGTAATAACAGGAGTAAATTTTGTGATTCCGTTTGTGTCGCTTTCTATTAAAGATGCTACATTAAGGTTTACCCTTGATAAGAGCAACAAATCAGAAGAGGTTTTAAGTAATTCACTATTGATGGTTTTTATCGGAACAATTATCACCTGTTTATTGTATCCGCTGATGGATATGTATAAAGCATTCGATGGTTGGACGCAGTATTTTCTAATTATAACCATTTTATATATGCTAAGAGATATTCTTGCTATTTATTTAAAGTCGATTGAAAAAGTTAAATTGTTTGCTATTGATTCGATTTGTTATACGTTACTTCTTATGATTAGCAATATTATCTTTTTGACAATACTCAAACTGGGACTTAAAGGGTATTTTTTAGCGACGATAATATCAACAATAGGTTCAATTATAATGTTGTTGTGTTTTGGAAGAGCACTAAGCAGTTGCAAAATTAGTCGGGTAAATTTGAAATTGTTAAAAAATATGGTTTGGTTTTCCATTCCAATGATTTTTAATTCAGTTTCATGGTGGATAATTAATTCTTCAGATAAGGTTATGGTCGAATATTTTGATACTGCTTCAGCCTCTGGAATTTATTCGGTGGCAGCAAAGATTCCGTCCCTATTAACTACTCTGACGAGTATATTTAATCAGGCTTGGATTATTTCTTCCGTAGTTGAATATGATACAACAAGAGACAAAAAGTTTTATACGAATATTTTTTCAGTATTCCATTGTGTTTTAGTAATCATCGCATCTGGAATAATATTGATTATACGGCCTTTTATGCAAATATATGTTGGGGAAAGTTTTGTAATTAGTTGGAAATATGTTCCATTGCTCTTGCTAGGTAGTATTTTCTCATCCTATGCGGCATTTTTTGGTGCTATATATACATCTGCCAAGAAAAATGTAAGTATTATGGTAACAACATTAATGGCAGCTATTATAAATGTAATTCTTAATTTTATACTAATTCCTAGAGTGGGTATTCAAGGAGCTGTAATAGCCACGGCTGTTGCTTATTTTTTCATATTTATTTTTAGAATGTTTGATTCACGGAAATATGTGCGTTTTGATGTAAATGGTGTAAAAATATTAGTTACATTGCTTATGTTAACACTTCAAAGTATTCTGACGCTTATGATGGAAGGAAAAGAATGTTTTATTTTATCAAGTATGTGTTTTCTGATTTTGATAGGAGCGAATATCAAAACAATTAAATTACTAGTAGATATGATAAAAAATAAAATTTCATCAAAGAAGAAAACTCAGTAATTTCATAGACAGAAAAGGAAGCGGAATGTATGATCGATATCCATTGCCACCTACTTCATGAAGTAGATGATGGCCCAGACAATATAGAGTTATCCATTGCCATGCTTGAACGGGCAAAGAAGCAGGGTGTTACGAATATTATTTTGACGCCACATTACCGGCGTGGTATGTTTAAATTTGACGGCGACCGAGTGCGTGCAAAAGTACTGGAAATCAGGCCATATGCAGATGAATTGGGAATTAATCTGCATGTTGGTACCGAGATTCATGTGAACGGCGACCTGATTCAATACTTGGAGGAAAAAAGGGTGTTTACCCTTGCAGGATCAGAATATGTTTTAACTGAATATGAGTATGGTACAGATTATTCCTACATATTCAAGATGACGCACGAACTGCTAAGGCATGGATATGTTCCGATTATTGCACATGCGGAGCGTTATGAGTGCCTGTTAAATGAGCCGCAGCGATTGGACGAGCTACAAGAGATTGGCGCAATGATACAATGTAATGCAACTGCGGTTATTGGAGAAGATGGGCATAGAGTAAAGCAGTTTTGCAAAAAAGCCCTAAAGAACGGTTGGATAGATTTTGTGGCCAGCGACAGTCATGACAAAAGATTTCGAGCATGCTTTTTAAAGGATGCATATAAATATATCTCCGGAAAGTTTGGTGAGAGCACAGCATACAAACTTATGGTTAAGAATCCGGAAAAAATAATTTTATAAGATTTTACTTTAGAATAGGAATGAGAGAGGAAAAGTAAGATGGGAAGACAGCACGAAAATGACGAAATTGAAATTGACTTAAAAGAACTTTTCTTTGAAGTCGTTGGAGAGTGGAAAAAGGTGGTGATTTCTGCAATTTTGGCAGGTATTATCATGTTTGTAATCAGTACATTTATTATTACTCCAAAATATGAATCCACTTCGAAACTTTATTTAGTAAAGGCAAATACGATTTCTGGTTTGGCAGATTTGCAGTTAGGAACAAATCTTGCAACCGACTATATGGAAATTGTTGATGACAGACCGATTTTGGAACAGGTTATTAAGAATCTTCAGCTTAATATGACATACGAGGAACTGTATAATTGTTTGGAATTTAGAAATCCGCAGAATTCTCGTATTATTGAAATTACAGCAACCCACGAAGACCCGCGTGTTGCAAAGGCAATCGTAGATGAATTGGCAGATGTAGCTAAGATTTTTATTAAGGAAAAGATGGGTCAGGAGGAACCAACGGTTCCATCTTATGGCTATGTGGCTGAGGAACCGGTTAGCCCGGGTGTAATGAAAAACACCCTCTTAGGTGTATTTGTGGGAGCATTTTTAGCAATCGCAGTGGTTGTAATTTCTTACCTTATGAACGATACGATTATGACTCCGGAAGATATGGAAAGAAAGATTGGTATCAATGTTTTAGCATCTTTACCATTTGATGAAGAGGAAGATGACGGTATTAAGACCGGTCAGAAGAAGTCGAAAGCAACCACACCAAAGAAAACAGACGAAGAAAGAAGAGCCGAGATTTTAAAGAAAATCGAGAAAGAAAAACAGGCTTTAGCTAATAAGAAAGGAGAGAGAAAATAATGGAAACCGTAAAATTACAGTTAAAAGAACAAAGCTATACATTAAAAGAATCTCTCCGTGCATTGAAGACTAATTTGCAGTTTTGCGGAGATGACAAAAAGGTCATTCTTTTTACCAGTGCGATTCCGAATGAAGGAAAATCAACCGTTGTTATGGACCTTGCCCGTTCTCTTACTGATTCTAAAAAGTCAGTATTGATTATTGACGCGGATATCCGTAAATCTGTCCTTATTGGTCGTATGAGAGCAAAGACCATTGACGGAAGAGAAATCTTTGGATTATCTCATTTCCTTTCCGGACAGAAAAAGATGTCTGATGTTATTTATGTGGCAGAGCAGACCGGTATGTGCATGCTTTTTGCAGGACCGACTGTTCCGAATCCAACGGAAATGTTAGAAAAGAATTATTTTGCAGAACTTATTGATTTTGCAAGAGAACAGTTTGATTATGTACTCATCGACTGTCCGCCAATGGGTGCGGCTATTGATGCTGCTGTTATTGCAAGACATTGTGATGGTGCGGTAATGGTTGTATCTCAGGGTAGTGCAAGCAGTCGTGCCATTATGAATGTAAAGCGTCAGTTGGAAAATGCCAATATTCCGATTCTTGGTGCGGTATTAAACAAAGTAAAGATGAAAAAGAATGGTTACTATGGCCATTATTATGGTCATTACTATGGTTCCTATGGTGATGAAGGAAGGGATAAATAACGATGAAGAAAAAAGGTGGCATATTGTGGTACATCTTAATCGGAATATTGGTTGTAGCATTAGCCGTTATTGTTGCGGTGGCATTATCGAAAGATAAAACTCCATCAGGAGAAGGCAACACACCGATTGTGGACGATTCGGGCGACCATTCCAATGAGATTGGTGGAGGAATCGATCATGGAAATGATGAAGCTCCGCCAAAGGCTGAGACCGGAAATGATGTTTTTGTAATGTTTGGTGTGGATTCCCGTAGTGGTGGTTTAGGCAGAGGTACACGATCCGACTCCATTATGCTGATTCGCTTGGATCATGATGCGAAGCAGGTAAAGGTTGTTTCCATTTATCGTGAGACCCTGGTATATCAGGAAGGAAGAGGCTATAAGCTTTTGAATGCCGCACATTCTTACGGCGGTCCGGAATTTGCGTTAAGCGTCATTAACGAAAACTTTGATTTTAATATTGGACATTACTGTTCAGTAGATTTTGATGCAGTTGGCGATTTGGTTGATATGGTTGGCGGTGTTGAGATTGAATTGACGGAAGATGAAATTCAGCATATCAATGGCTATATTACAGAAACAAACAGTGTTCGAGGAACGAATTCCCCACACATCACAGAGCCGGGTGTACATCTTTTAGACGGAACCCAGGCGGTATCCTTCTCACGTATCCGTTACACGGTAGGATACGACTATAAGCGAACCGAGCGACAGAGAGAGGTCTTGTTTAAGATTTTTGAACAGTCAAAACAGATGACAACCGATGAACGTTTGGAAGTGGTAGAAACGTTAATTGGTGAGGTAAATACCAATTATTCAGAAGATGAGATGTTGGTTTTAATGTATTATTTATCTGAATATGAGATTGCGAAGATGACAGCGTACCCACAGGTATTTTTTGCCGGAAGTATACCGGAAGCATCTTCGGTTCAGATTCCGTATACATTAATTGAAATGAATGCAGAGTTACATAAGATTCTGTTAGGGGAAGAGGATTACGAACCATCCGATAAGGTACAGCAGTATAACGATGAACTATGTGATAAGGTGAGTGGCCCGAACAAGGACATGAGAGAAGAAAAGGACGGAGAGTAAAGTGATTAGAAATACTCGTAAAACCGGAGTAAATCTGCTCTTGGCCGTAGAGGTTTTGGTACTGGTTGCAGTACTGGTATTAGGCGTTTTCTATGGTGCGGCAGGTTGGCTTAGAAAAAATAATAATAGTAATCCGAACATCAATGTAGACAATAATTTGAATGACAACAATGATGATCAGGATGATGATAAGAACAATCAAACCGGTACACCGGTGGTTATTCCGGAGGATTATACAGAGGGAAGAATTACGTTTTCCAACTCGGTGGAAGAAGTATTGGCAACAATGACAGTGGAGCAGATGGTTGCTCAGTTATTTATTGTCACACCGGAAGCATTAACGGGAGTAAGTGCAGCAACCGTTTTTGGTAATGCATCGAAAACCGCTTTTGATACATATCCGGTTGGCGGATTGGTATATTCCAAGATTAATTTCCAAAATGAGGAACAGGCAACAGCCCTTGTCCGTCAGGCGAAGGAATACTATTTGGAAAAATATGGGGTAGAATTGTTTACAATTATTGAGGAAGAAGGCGGAGAACTGTATTCCCCATATGCGGCAGCCCTTGGCAAAGATACCGGCATGCTTGCATCAGAGCTTGCAGCGTTAAACAATGTGGACTTGATTAAGCAATCTGCTGAGTTTCGTGCAGCATATTTGTTAAGTGGCGAGTTTAATGTGAATTTTTCAACGATTGGCGATGTAGCGTCAGCGATTGAATCGGATTATGAAAAACGTACATTTGGAACAAGTGTAGAGACAGTTGCTGATTTTGTGGCAGCGGATATTACCGCGATGGAAGCTGCAGGTGTAGCATCAACGTTAAAATATTTTCCTGGAAAAGCAAATGCCCAGAAAATGGAGAATGGAATTCTGTTTTCCACGGAATCGTTAGAGGCGCTGACAAATGGTAGCCTTTTGGCGTTTCAGACAGGAATTGATGCAGGAGCATCTTTTGTAATGATTGGAAATGTAATTATACCAAGCATTACAGATGATTCCGTAACACCATGTTCTTTATCCGTAAGAACCGTTGCGCTTCTTCGTGAAACCATGGGATTTACAGGCGTTATTGTAACGGATAGTTTTTCCGATGTGAAATTTAACGAAGTATATGGTAATGGTGATGCTTGTATTGCAGCCATTAATGCAGGTGTTGATATGATTTATATGCCGTTTGACTTTGTACAGGCATATGAAGCAGTGTTAGAGGCCGTAAATAATGGCGATATTAGTGCAGACAGACTTCACAATGCGGTTGGCCGCATTTTAACCGAAAAAGGGTTATAAAGTTATTTGAATGAAGGAGCTATTTGTGAAGAAAGCAAAGAGAATTTGGGAGAACTTAAAACTGTTTGGTTTGAAATGTAAGCTGCAGTGGAAGAAATTGATTCGAAAGATTGCAACTTTTCAGTTCAAAGAATGGTTAGAAGGCATAAAGAAGAACCCAAGAAATGCAATTTACAATTTTATAAGACTGGCACTTGTAATCGTGATTTTAGTAAGTGGCGGAAAATTATTGTTTAATGTTCTTTCGGATGTCCGGTCAAACAAGCAGTTTGAAGATATTCAGGACATGGTTAATACATTGCCGCCGGATAGTGATGTAGATAATATAATTGATGGTAGTGTGTCCGGAGAAACGGATGCTGAAACGCCACCGGAAACGGGCGATACGATTATCGAAGACGATGAAGAGAATCCGGAATATTACGAGATACAGATTAATGGAGACGCTGTTCGTGTTCCGGTTAAAAATCTGGACTGGGATGTTTTGAAGTCAATCAACAAGGACATTTATGCGTGGATTTGTGTCCCGGGTACAGATGTTGATTATCCGATTTTACAGCATCCTACAGAGAACGATTATTATCTCCATATGACGTTGAATCATAAGTATTCCTTGGACGGCAATATTTATACACAGGTGCAGTATAACAAGAAAGATTTTTCGGATTTTCACACCGTATTGTATGGTCACAACCGTAGAAGCAATGGAAGGATGTTCAGAACCTTACATAATTTTGAGAATGAGCATGTTTTCAAGACTTATCAATATGTGTTTATTTATACGGAACGAGGCGTATATATTTACCGTATTTTTGCAGCGTATCAGACGACCAGTGAACATCAGATTGCAACGTATAGAACCACAAATTACAACAAGGTCATTTCATATGTTGAGAAGGTTATGTCCAAAGCGGAAAAAAGTGGTTTTGTTCGGGATATTATGACAGAAGAGCATTTTGGAAAGGTATTGACTTTATCAACTTGTGTTGGAGATGATAAATCCGAACGTTATTTAGTACAGACTATGTTAGTATATGATCCGACGGCGCAGGAAACTACAGAGTAAGGAGGGAGAGTCCTTGAAAAACAGAGCACCGATACAAGATGCAATTGACAGAAGAAACTTTAAGCAGGATTTGGCAAGCACTGTAATCAAACGCAGCCGTGTCAGATTTGTGACAGAAGAGGAATTGGAAGCAGAAAAGTTGGCAGAAATGATGGAAGAGGATGGCGTGAACAACTTTTCAGATGATTTTTCTGAGGACTTTTCCAACGACTTTACAGATGATGAAGAGGAAATTTTAGAACGTATTTTGGCTCAGAACGATCCTTATGAGAATATCAGCGGATTGTTTGATGAGGAGAATGCATGGGGAGGATCCGACGAAGAACAACGTCATGGCCTTGTTGATGAGCCGGACCTTGACTTATCCGGTTATTCTGAGGATGTTTTAAGTGCCGCTGACGAGATTTTGGCACGTTTGAAACGGGAAGCAGAAGAGGATGAAGAAATGCGGAAACAGGAATGGCTTACCAAGATTGCAAATGGCGAAGTATAGAAATTTTACATAAAATGCAGGAAAAAGTTATCAAATAAATAATAATGTATTATAATAAAAGGTAACGATATTTTATAAAGGAAATGGAAGAGTAGACATGGGATCATTTATAATTAAAAAATATCACGGACTAGGAAACGACTATCTTGTAATTGACCCTAATAAGAGCGATGTGGCGTTAAAAGATACCCATATTAAGAAGCTTTGCAAGAGAAACTTCGGAATCGGGGCAGACGGCATTTTGTATGGTCCGATTATGGAAAACGGACAGATGCGTGTACGTTGTTTTAACCCGGATGCCAGTGAGGCGACCAATACCGGTACCGGAATTCGAATTTTTGCAAAATATTTAAAAGATGAAGGCTATGCCAATGGCTCTAGTGTTGATTTTTATACAGCGAGCGGAAAGACCAGCGTTGATTTTTTAAATGAAGACGGGACTTTGGTTCGTGCGCATATGGGTAAGGCGGATTTCCATGCTTCTGCAATTCCGGTAATTGGAGAAGAGAGAGAGGTTATTAATGAAGCGATGTACTTTGGCGGTACGTTGTGCGAGGTAACCTGTCTTAGTGTTGGTAACCCACACTGCGGTATGTTCTCTAATGATGTAAATTACAAAAAAGTTATGGAGATGGGACCATCCGTAGAATGTGCGGAGTATTTCCCGGACAGAATCAACTTTATGTTGATGGAAGTGGAAAATAAAAAGAAGATTCACATTGAGGTTTACGAAAGAGGTGCCGGCTATACTCTGGCATCCGGAACCAGTGCTTGTGCAGCTGCCGCAATTTGCGTCCGACAGGGCTTGACAGAACGAAAGGTAACCGTTGTTCAGCCGGGTGGTGAATTGGAAGTAGAAATTGATGAAAAGGAACAGATTATCATGACCGGAAGCGTTGCGGATGTGGGAATGATGATGTTGACAGATACATTTTTTGAATAAGCAGACATAGAAAGGTCTGTGACAAAACAACAGTGAAATGAGGAAAAGTATGAAGAAAATCTTAGAATTGATTACAGAAGAAGTATCCAAAGCATTTGAAGCATGCGGATACGATAAAGATTACGGAAAGGTTAGTATTTCCAACCGTCCGGACCTTTGTGAATACCAGTGCAATGGTGCAATGGCATGCGCAAAGGCTGCCGGAAAGACTCCGTTTATCATTGCAGATGAAGTGAAGGCCGTTTTAGATGGAAATCCTATGTTTTCTATGGTTGATAGCGTGAAACCGGGATTTTTAAATCTCAATCTTTCAGCTGAATTTTTGAAAGATTATGTAGCGCAAATGGCAGAAGATGACCATTTTGGATGCGAAAAGGCTGCAAAAGTAAAAACTATCGTGATGGACTATGGCGGACCAAACGTGGCAAAGCCTTTACATGTAGGTCATTTGCGTCCGGCAATTATCGGTGAAAGTATTAAGAGAATCCAGCGTTTTATGGGACATACCGTATACGGAGATGTGCATATTGGTGACTGGGGATTGCCGATTGGTTTGATTATCACCGAGCTTCGAAGCAGAAAGCCGGATTTGGTATATTTTGATGATAGTTATACCGGAGAATATCCTGCTGAGCCGCCATTTACTTTGGCTGACTTAGAAGAGATGTATCCGTATGCCAGTGCATATTCAAAGGAACACGAAGACTATCGTCAGATGGCGTTAGCAGCAACAAACGAATTGCAGCAGGAAAAACCAGCTTATATTGCATTGTTAAAGCATATTTTGGCATTGTCCGTAACGGATTTAAAGAAAAACTACGCAAAGTTAAATGTAGATTTTGATTTGTGGTTGGGTGAAAGCGATGCACAGCCATACATTCCGGCTATGATTGCGGATATGAAAGCTAAGGGAATTGCCGTAGAAGATGACGGAGCTTTGGTTGTAGATATTCGTGAAGAAGGAGACAAAAAAGAATTGCCTCCATGTTTAATTCAGAAGTCTGACGGAGCCAGTCTTTATGCAACAACAGACCTTGCAACCATCGTTCAACGTGAAAAAGATTATCATCCGGATGAAATTATCTATGTTGTAGACAAGCGTCAGGATTTGCATTTTACACAGGTATTCAGAACTGCAAAAAAGGCAGGAATCGTTGGAAAGGATACCAAGTTAACATTTATGGGCTTTGGAACCATGAACGGAAAAGACGGCAAACCATTTAAAACCAGAGATGGCGGTGTTATGCGTCTTTCTAACATGATTTCTGAAATCCAGGAAGAAATGTACAAGAAGATTGTTGAAAATCATACGGTGGAAGAACAGGAAGGCAGAAAGACAGCAGAAATTGTTGGTATTGCCGCATTAAAATATGGTGACTTATCAAACCAGGCTTCCAAAGATTACATTTTTGATATGGAACGATTTACTTCTTTTGAAGGAAACACAGGTCCGTATATTTTATATTCCGTTGTTCGTATCAAATCCATTTTGGCAAAATACGAAGCAACCGGAAAAACGATCGCCGATGCAAAATTATTGGCACCGGTAAGTGAAAGTGAAAAGTCCTTGATGAATACCATTACCGGTTTTGCCGCAATGATGGAAACTGCGTCTGCAGAAAATGCACCGCATAAGGTTTGCGCATTTATTTATGATTTGGCAAACTCCTTTAATCATTTTTATCATGAGACAAAGATTCTTGCAGAAGAAAATGCAGACAGACAGGCAAGCTATATTGCACTTTTGGATTTGACAAAGAGAATCCTTGAAACATGCGTAGATTTACTGGGATTTGAGGCACCTGACAGAATGTAAGAGGTACATTTATGAATATATTTGACATTGTTGGACCTATTATGATTGGTCCGTCCAGTTCACATACAGCCGGTGCAGTTCGTATCGGACGTATTGCCAGAGAATTGTTAAATGAAGAAGTTCGTCGTGCAGAGGTAAAGCTTTATGGTTCTTTTGCCAAGACCTATAAAGGTCACGGAACGGATCGTGCATTGGCAGGAGGTATCTTAGGAATGGCTCCGGATGATGCACGTATCCGTGATAGCCTTGATTTAGCAAAAGAGTTGGGTGTAGATATCGTTTTTTCCACTGCAACAGGTAATATTGAACATCCAAATACCGCAATGGTTATGCTTTATGGTGACAAAGATGAAGTATCTGTACTTGGAGCATCTGTTGGTGGAGGAAATATTTTGATTTCCGAGATTGATGGTATGCATGTTCGTGTAACCGGACAGTATGACACTTTAATTGTTGTTCATGAAGATATTCCGGGTATTGTTGGTAAGGTTGCGGAATTTTTGGGAAATTGCGGAATCAATGTAAACAATATGGCCCTTTCCCGAACAAACCGTGGAGGAACGGCTGTGCTTTGCGTAGAAGTTGACGGACATACGGATTTGGATTTGACGGCTTACTTGTCACGCTTCCAAGGTGTGAAACAATGTACAATGATAGAAGCGTCATAGGAGGATAAAATGGAATTTTCATATAAATCCCTTGCAGAAATTGCAGATGAAGCAGAAAGACTTGGAATGTCCATTTCAGAACTTGTTTTAATTGAACAGGCTTCCGTTATGGAATGTACAAAAGAAGATGTTTTGGCACAGATGGAACAGCAGTATGATGTTATGATTCACTCTATGCTGGAAGGTGTTCAACCACATATCCGTTCAACAAGCGGGTTAAGTGGCGGGGACGCATATAAAATGAGTAAGGTGCTTGGAACAGGAAGAACGTTAACCGGAACATTTTTGTCAACCGCCCTTATGAGGGCCCTTGCTGTATCAGAAGTAAATGCATCTATGGGGCGAATCGTTGCTTGTCCGACTGCCGGTTCCTGTGGTATCGTTCCATCTGCTGTTTATACCATGCAGGAAGAACGTAAATTAGATAAAATGCAGTGTGTAATGTCCTTATTGACAGCATCTGCAGTAGGTATGGTTATTTCCAAAAATGCATCTTTATCCGGTGCACAGGGCGGATGTCAGGCCGAGTGTGGTTCTGCATCGGCTATGGCGGCAGCTGCTTTGGTAGAATTAGGCGGAGGAACTCCAAAACAGTGCTTGCATGCGGCTGCAATTGCGATTAAATGTGTACTTGGTCTTGTTTGTGACCCGGTTGCAGGCTTGGTTGAAGTGCCATGTGTAAAGAGAAATGCTGCAGGTGTGGCAAATGCCATTATGGCGGCAGAACTTGCTTTAGCAGGAATCGAAAGTGTAATTCCTGTTGATGAAGTTATTGATGCGATGCGTGAAGTTGGTAATCAGATGAATTCTCAGTTGAAGGAAACAGCAGAAGGCGGATTGGCAGCAACACCAACGGCAGAGAGATTAACCAGAAAGATTTATGAGACTAAATAAACTAAATAGATGAAATCCTTGATAAATAATAGGGGCTGATGTGCACAATGTAGCACACCAACCCCCAAAGTAATTATAAAACATTATATTTTTAATCATTAAAAGGAATTTAATGCATCACCGAATGCTTCTTCAAAGGTTGGATGAGGTCTCATAACCTTTTTTAAGTCTTCGATAGTCATTTTATTTACGATTGCAGTAGTAATCTGTGAAATCATATCAGTTGCATGTTCGCACATAAACTGTGCGCCTAATACACGGCCGGTTTCACTTTCAGCAACAATTTTCATAAAGCTACGGTCGCTTCCGGCGATGATTGTTTTTCCGTTAGAGAAAAGTGTAACTTTTCCAACTTTTACATCAATACCGGCATTTTTTGCGTCTGCTTCAGACATACCGACAGAAGCGATTTCCGGACGAACATAGATACAGCTTGGAATGATATTGCAGTCTACGCCACCATCTTTTCCGGCAATGTGATGTACACAGGCAATACCCTGAGCAGTTGCTACATGAGCCAACTGAATCTTAGATGAAACATCACCAATTGCATAGATGTGAGGAACATTGGTCTGGTAGTTATCATCGACTAAGATGCGTCCGCGTTCCATATCTACGCTAAATCCGCCTTCAACGAATAATCCGGTGGTATTCGGACG
Source organism: Lachnospiraceae bacterium (assembly GCA_045593085.1). Lineage (GTDB taxonomy): Bacteria > Bacillota > Clostridia > Lachnospirales > Lachnospiraceae > XBB1006. Next base: position 205,184 of record JAZNWA010000027.1, read on the forward strand.
TCTTCCGATAGCGCATAAAACGATGTCAGCGCTAACAGTTTCTTCTTTTTCTTTTGCGGTAAACTGTACGGTTAACTGGTCACCATCTTCAACGATTTGAGAAACCATAGCGCCGGTAAAGGTTTTTACACCTTTTTTCTTTAAAATCATATTTAAGTTCTGACCAATTTCTTTATCTAAGATTGGCAATAAGCGATCCAATCCTTCGATAATTGTAACATCGCGACCTAAATCATTGTAAAAAGTAGCAAACTCTACACCAATTACGCCACCACCGATGATGATCATAGATTTAAATTCAGGCACTCTGCCTTCCAGTAAATCATCAGAGGTATATACTTTGTCTAAAGTTAATCCCGGAATTGGTGGGAGAGCAGGAACAGAGCCTGTTGCAATCATAATATCATCTGCAGTGTAGGTGTTTTCGCCTTCTTCACCGGTTACTTTAACGGTGTTTTCTGAAATGATGGTTCCGGTTCCGCGTAAGTAGTCGATTTTTCCCTGCTTAAATAAAGTTTCAATACCACTTCGTAATTTTTCAACGACTTCATCTTTGTAAGCAAAGATGGCAGAGGTATCAACAGAAAGATTGTCTACGTTGATGCCGTGTGCTTTTCCGGAAGTCAATGTGGAATATATTTCGGAAGAGTGTAATAAGGTTTTAGTCGGAATACATCCGCGGTTTAAACAAGTTCCACCGGCGTGACGATTTTCTACAACGGCGGTTTTTAAACCGAGTTTTGCTGCGTGAATGGCAGCTTCATATCCGCCTGGACCGGCGCCGATTACGATTAATTGATAATCACTCATAGTTATTTCTCCTATTCATAGTAAGATTGCTAAATGTCCTGCTCCTGCAAGAGAGTGACAATGTCTGAGATGACGTCTGTCGGACAATTAGTTTTTTGTATGCGCATAACCATTTCCTTTAAATCAAACGGACAACCGGTTAAAGCGCTATTTAGTTCTTTTGTTAAATTCCAATCCATAGAATCCGTAAATACCAGGATTTCCTGAATGATTCCGGAATTGATGCCTGCCTGAAGTTCTAATTCACCCCAGGAGAAGCGTCTTTCACAGGAAAAGGTAAAAGGAATATTTTTCCCATACAACCATTCCCAGGATTCATTTCGTTTAAAGTATTCTTCAATGGTTTTGGAATCAAATGAATCTTTACATAAAGGTGTTGCTTTTGCCTGATATACTTCTTCGAAAGCATGAACTAAAGCAACACACATTTTTTCAATCGTTATATCCGGACAAAGTTCTGTTAAATTGATGACTCTGGATGACACGGAGTCAACACCCTTTGACTCTAATTTTGCTTTGGACGGCTTAAGATATTTGGAAAGCATATTCATATCTACATTTATAAGGAGCGTACCATGATGATAAGCCTTTCTGTGAGAGTCGTAGTAAGCATTGCCGGAGAATTTTCTTCCTTCGGCAAGTAAGTCGTTTCGACCGGATTTTGTAATCGCAAGGCCAAAGGTTTCGCAGGCTTTGGCGATAACTTCTAATTGTTTTTCTAAATTGTATTCTTTTTTTGACACTAAAAAAGTGAAGTTGAGATTCCCCATATCGTGGAATACAGCACCACCACCGGAAAGTCGGCGGGCAAGGTGCCCGCCTTCGTTTTTTAACTCTTCCGTGCGGCATTCTTTCCAGGCATTCTGGTTTCTGCCGATTACAACGGTGTGTCTGTTCTGCCATAGATATAAAGTACAGGTATCTTCCGGAACATTTTCCATCAAATATTGTTCTACGGCCAGATTGTAATGAGGATTATTCCCTTCACCAATGTAATAATTGATTTTTTTGATCATAATATATCTTTATTTCAGTTGTTATTTGTTTTTTTGACTATTCGAAAGAAAATCTTAAAATTGGATTTCTTGCGGCGCCTACTTCGTCTAATCGACGAACCGGAGTAGTAAGAGGAGCAGCATGTAAGCTTTCCGGATTTTCTACAGCGGCTTTGTGTAATTCTTTGAATACGCTTACAACGTGGTCCATTGTTTCTTTGGATTCGGTTTCAGTCGGTTCAATCATCAACGCCTCATGTACGATTAACGGGAAGTACATTGTAGGTGGATGAATGCCGTGATCCAAAAGACCTTTTGCAATGTCAAGTGCAGAAGCACCTGTTTTGTCATGCAATCTTTCCAAAGTCATTACGAATTCATGCATACATGGTCCTTCGTAAGCCATATCGTAGGTATCTTTTAACTGAGACATCATATAGTTTGCGTTTAATACAGCGTTCATAGATGCTTCAGGAATACCTGCTTTACCTAATGTCATAACATAGGTTAAAGCTTTTACGATAACGGTAAAGTTACCATAGAAGTTCTTTACACGTCCGATGGAGTTTTCCGGAGTTGCAAAAACATAAGCATTTCCGTCTTTTTTCACAACAGGGCCCGGTAAGAACTCGCTGAGGATGGATTTACATCCAACAGGGCCGCTTCCAGGACCGCCGCCACCGTGAGGTGTAGAGAAGGTCTTGTGTAAATTCAAGTGGATTACATCAAATCCCATATCGCCCGGACGAACAACACCCATAACAGCGTTTAAGTTCGCACCGTCATAGTAGCAAAGACCGCCTGCGTCATGAACAATCTGGGTAATCTCTAAGATGTTTTTGTCAAAAATACCAACGGTATTTGGGTTGGTTAACATTAAACCTGCGGTGTCAGGACCAACGGCAGCACGTAATGCTTCAACATCAACACATCCGTCTTCGCCGGAAGGAATGTTTACAACAGTAAGGCCTGCCATAACTGCAGATGCAGGGTTAGTACCGTGAGCAGAGTCAGGAACAATGATTTTGGTTCTCTGTGTATCACCATTTTTTAAGTGATAAGCTTTGATTAAGAGAAGACCGGTAAATTCGCCGTGAGCTCCGGCTGCCGGCTGTAAGCTCATATTGTCCATACCTGTGATTTCGCAAAGGTATTCCTCGGCTTTGTTAATAACTTCAAGACATCCCTGCATAGTGGATGGATCTTGATGAGGATGTACATTGATAAATCCCGGGAGAGAAGCCATTGCTTCATTTACCTTTGGATTGTATTTCATAGTACAGGAACCAAGCGGATAAAATCCGTCATTTACACCATGAACTTTTTTCGCAAGTTCGGTATAATGTCTGGTCAAATCGTTCTCACATACATGTGGAAGATGTAATTCTTTTTCTCTGGTAGAAGAGAGTGTTACTACAGGAACATCGCATTCCGGTAAAAGAGTGAGATGCTGATCGTTACAGCCTTTTTCAAAAATAAGACTCATATTTATACACCCTCCTTCCAATTTTTAATAGTCTCAATTGCCAAATCAAGTTCAGCTTTGCTTACCATTTCCGTTACGCACCATAAGATGCCGCCTTCTACCGGTAAACCGCCAAGGATGCCTTCTGCTTCAAGTGCAGCCAGCATTCCTTTTGCATCGGAACATTCGGTAACGAATTCATGGAAAAATTCACCATTGTGAACACGTTTAAAGCCAAGTTCTTCTAAGCGGGAAGCGAAGTAGTGAGCTTTCGATAAGGATTGTGTTGCCACACCTTCTAATCCGGTTCTTCCCATAGCGGTTAAATAAACCCCTGCGGTAAATGCGCACAATGCCTGGTTAGAACAGATGTTAGAGGATGCTTTTTCACGTTTGATATGCTGTTCTCTTGCGGAAAGAGTAAGAACATATCCGATTTTTCCGTCAACGTCAGTTGTCTGACCAACGATACGGCCCGGAAGTTTACGCATCATAGCAGTGGTACAAGCCATAAATCCTAAATAAGGACCGCCAAAAGCGATATCAAGGCCGAGCGGCTGTCCGTCACCAACTGCAATGTCAGCGCCGCATTCAGCCGGTGTTTTCATCAGTGCACAAGCGATTGGGTTTACGCCCATAACATATTTTGCGCCGGCTTCGTGAGTGATAACACCAAGTTCTTCAGCATCTTCCATTAAACCATAGTAGTTTGGCTGCTGTACATAAAAACATGCCGCATCTGCACCAAGAGCTGCTTTTAAAGCTTCTTTATCAGTGCGTCCGTCTTTGGCAGGAATTACAATCAATTCCGTATCAGAACCAAAGCAGTAAGTTTTCATGGTTTCAATAACCTGCGGATCAGTTGTTGCAGAAACATATGCTTTTGTGTGTTTTTTGTCTTTGCACATGGTGATGGATTCTGCAGCAGCAGTAGCTCCGTCGTAAACGGAAGCATTGGAAATATCCATTCCAGTGATTTCACAAATCATGGTCTGGAATTCAAAAATAGCCTGTAAAATACCTTGGCTGATTTCAGCTTGGTATGGAGTATAAGCAGTAACTAATTCTTCACGGGAAACGACACTTTTTACGACTGCCGGGATGAAGTGCCGATAAGAACCGGCACCTCTGAGGCAGGTATGATAAGTCTTGTTTTTGGATGCAATTTTTTCAATCGCACGAGCAACTTCCAATTCGCTTAAGCCATTTGGAAGATTTAAGTTACCGTTAAGCATCATATCAGCAGGTACGTTACAGTACAGATCTTCCATGGAAGAAACACCGATGGCTTTTAACATCAGGGCTCTTTCGGAGTCTGTTGTCGGAACGTAACTTCCCATATTATGCCTCCTTAATAAATGCTTCGTACTCTTCAGCGTCTAATAATTCGTCTGTATCTGTGATGTTTTCGATTTTGCAGATCCAAGCTCCGTACGGATCCTGGTTTAATAATTCCGGAGAACCTTCTAATTCATCATTTACTTCGCATACAGTTCCGGTTACAGGGCTTGCTACATCAGAAGCAGCCTTTACAGATTCAACGTCACATACTGCGTCACCTGCAGTAGCTTCATCGCCAACTTCCGGAAGGTTTACATATACGATATCGCCGAGTTCGGACTGAGCGAAATCTGTAATACCTACTAAAGCGGTTGTGTCATCAAGCATTTTTACCCATTCATGGTCTTTTGTGTACTTTAATTCATTTGGAAAGTTCATAATAAAATCCTCCTAAAATTTAATCATTTCTTTGTTTCTTTGTTTGCGGGAAATCCCATGGATTCTTTCTGATTGATTAGAATCCGATTTTTTTAGTAAAAGCATCCAACAATTTTGCGGTTTCTGCATCGTTGAAGCAGTACTTCATAGTTGTGTAGTCACGACGGAATTTAATAACGTCTTCTTTTACTTCTTTGCCTCTTAAGATGCAGTCAGCCATAATTGCAGCGAGACGTTCAAATTCTTTTTTGCCGAATCCGTGACGTGTCATTTCGTTTACACCTAAACGTAAAGCACCGGAAGCGGTAAAGCCTTCTTCATCAGGAGTTGCCTGGTAGTTTACGATTAAGTTATTTCTTTCTAAGCGTTCAGCAATTTCCGGACCTGCACTGTAACCAACACGTACAACAACCTGATGTGTTTCTGTGTAGGAGATTGCTGGATCACCGCATACTTCAAGGCCTTCTTTATGTAAGCATTCAGCAAAATATTTTGCATTTTCAACAACAGCTTTCTGATATTCATCTTTGAAAGCGTTCATTTCATAAGCTGCCATTAATTGACCGAGTAAGGTGCCTAAATGGTGGTTGGAAGTGCTTCCAGGGAATGCTCTGGACTCGATGTTTTTCCATAAGTTGTATTTTAAGTCATCCTTCTTGTAGTTTACACCGATAACACCACGCTGTGCACCAAAGAAGGTCTTATGTGTGGAACCGGTAACGATTTCAGCACCTTCTTCAAATGGTTTCTGGAAGTGATCACCAACAAGACCAAGAACGTGAGCCATATCATACATAATAGTAGTATCAATCTTGTTTTCGTCAACGAACTTGCGGATTTCAGCAACAGGCTCTTTGTGGAGTACCATACTCTTACCAAAGATGATTAATTCCGGACGATATTCGTCGATTAATTTCTTTGTAGCTTCTGCATCGATTTTGAACATATTGTCGGCACAAACCGGGAAGTTTACAACAGCTGTTTTTTCTGTTACAGGATCGGTTGCAATATAGTCTTTTAAAGCACCCATTGGCTGAGCACTTAAGTGTCCGCCGTTGATGATGTGGTTATTCATAACGTAACCGAGGCGTTTTGGTGTGCCTTTTCTGTCAAGACGGTTCTTGAAGTTCATCAAAGCGGAGAATACGGTCATGTTAGACATCTGGCCGCTTAAAAGTCTGGTTTCAACTTCAGCACATCCTAAGAACTGTTTCATTTCTTCAATTAAAAGCTGTTCTACTTCATCAATGAATTTGGTTCCCTGATAGTAGAAGATGTCGTGATCGTAAAAAGCGCTGATTTTTTTGTGCTCTGCATAACGGAATGCAGGGTCGGATACGCTTAATAGACGAACTGCAGGCGATGGTGTCATTTCAGAAGGAATGAGGTTGATACATTCTTCCTGTCTCCATACATGGTTGTCCATACTCTTATTGATTAGTTCGGTTGCTTTTGTAAGGTAGTCTGCCTTCGTGCTTTCCACAACTTCTTCCTCTTCACGGTAAAGAATGATGCGGGAGAATGGAGGTGCGTCATTTTTCATATGACATCTCGGAAGAACAGCATCTACGAGTTTTCCTCTGATTTCTACCTGTACCTTATCATCAAATAAAATATCGCTGTCTAAAAGAGCAAGACCAATCGGACGAAGTGCTCTTTCATCAGTAATAACGGTTTCAAGACCTTCACCTTCGGATACATAGTAAGGAACCATGGTACCGCTGGTTACGTAACCAACTTCTTTTCCGTCTTTAAAAATCGGGAAGCCGGCACGCATAACGCCTTTGCCTAATAAAGTGATTGGACGAATCTTTCTTGGAAGAGCAGCGCAATCACTAAAGTCTCTGTTTAAATATCTGGAAGAAGCATCAAACTGTTTCTTTAATGCTTCACGGCCAATAAAGTTACCTTTAGATTCTGCAAAGCTTACTGCAAATCTTGCTAAAGAAATTGCAAATACCGGAATGTCTTTTCCGTCCTTGTCTAAACCAAGTTCATGTCCGTAAAGAGGCATACAAGCTTCTGTACGGAGGGTGTCTCTTGCGCCGAGACCTGCAGGCTGGGAACCAAGCTTAATTAATTCATTCCAGAAGTATTCCGCATCTTCTGCTTTTACAAATAATTCGTAGCCCAATGGTTCACCGGTGTAGCCGGTCATTGCAATTGCAACCGGTTTTCCGTTTGCATCCGCAATGTTTAATGCGTTTTTCATCGGAGCGGTTGGAGCAACACCCAATAATTTTGTTAAAAATTCTTTGGATTTTGGTCCTTGAACAGCAATAGAAGCGGTTTCGGCAGTAATTACAGTTAAGGTTGCGTCAAAAGCTTTGATTTCCTTATTTAAATGAACCAAATCTTTGTCAGCATTTGCTGCGTTTACTACCAGCAAATATCCATTGCCTGTAAAACGGTAAACGTATGCATCGTCGATTGCATATCCGTTTTCATCGGAAATGATGCAGTACTGAGCCTGTCCGATATCAAGCGCGTTTACGTTGCTTGTTACTACATGCTGTAAGAATGCTAAAGCATCTTTTCCTTCAATTTTAAAACGTCCCATATGGGATACGTCGAAAAGACTACAGATGTGACGGGTAAATAAATGCTCTTCAACAATTCCTGTAGGATACTGCATTGGCATTTCCCAGCCACCGAAGTCTACCATTGAAGCACCGGATTGTACGTGTACTTCATAGAGAGCGGTACGTTTTAATTCACTCATGTTTTCCTCCTCCATATAATTAAAAATTCGAAATAAACAAAAATGTTATGCTACACATTTTTTGGCTATATCCACATGTAATGTGCGAATTTTCTGACAAAAATTATGCAACATTTTTGTCGCTACCAATATAATATATATTGTAATTTTCTTTATGTAAAATTCATTATATTTATAATATCGATTAAAAAAATTCATCAATCCGTTGACTTGTTTTTGGACCGGCTGTATGATATCTTCGTGCGGAATTTTTTTAGCAAAATAGGAGAGGATTAGTAATGGAAGCCAGAACATTAATGACTTTTTTAAAGGTCGTGGAAATGCAAAGTTTTTCAAAAGCGGCAGAGGCTTTGGGATATACACAGTCGGCTGTTACCATTCAGATTCAGCACCTTGAAAAAGAGCTATGTGTTCCGTTGTTTGATCGAATCGGAAAGACCGTGGCGGTCACACATTATGGGCAGGAATTTGTTCCGTATGCAAAAGAGGCTGTGGCGGCGTTTAACCGGGCTACCAATTTTACTCTTGCAAAAGAATACATCAGCGGAACAATCCGAATCGGAACCATTGAATCTCTGATGCAGACGTATTTCGCAGAGATTTTAGAGTTTTATCATATGACTTATCCAATGGTTAAGACACAACTGTATGTAGAACCGGTTTCCGCGTTGGACGGCAAACTTTTTAGAAATGAAGTAGACCTTATTTATACGTTGGATTATCAGCAGGGAGATTCCCACAAACAGGTTTTATGGGAAAAAGAAGAGGAAATTTTCGTTGTGGCCAATCCGCGACATCCGATTTTTGAAAAAGAAGAGGTATCGCTGAAGGATTTGGTTTACTGTGAATTTGCGATGATGCTGAAAACAAATAAATATCGCCAAATGTTTGACCTTGAAATGTCAAATATCGGGTATGCATTTGAACCATTTTTGGAATTGGATCATACCGGGCTTGTTATAAAAATGGTACAGAGAAATCAATACGTATCCGTTCTTCCGAAATACGTAGTTGAAAAATACATAGCAGATGGCAGCTTGAAACAAATTAAACTCACGGATTGTAAAATGATACAGTATCGTCAGTTGGTGCATCATAAGAGTAAAGTGATTACTCCGCCGATACAGGGATTTATCGATGCATGTAAGGAAAAGTGGTAATAGATGTTATAAGGAATGGAAAGATTAGAATATAAAGAGTAGAATAAAAAGAAACTGCCTTTTTAGGGCAGTTTCTTTTTTGTTTAATAACCTAAATCTTCACCAACCAATACTACATGAATGCGCTGTGGCTGACGGGTACGTCTGGTGATTACAATATGACTGCAGATGCACTCTTCAGACAAACAGTTTTCGCATTTTCCCGTTTGGGTACAAGGGGTATTTTTGTTTAAACGGATAGCATTTTTTGGAGCGGCTTCGTTGCGGGCTCTCTTCACTGCATCTTCTAAGGTAAGGCCGACTTTGTTCATTCCGGTTAAAAGAAAGACTTTTTTCGGACCATATATAAGAGCGGCAACACGGTTGCCATATCCGTCAATATTAACCAATTCGCCATCCATGGATAAACCATTGTTTCCCATGAGATATACATCCGCTTTCATAGCTTTTTCTTCAATGGCCATGCGGTCTTCTTCGGTTGTTGCAGCCATTCGATCCAATAGCTCAATGTCTGTTCTTTCTTTTAAGGCAGGTAAAAGTCCGGATTCGGTATTGGATACACTGCCACCGTAGCTAACAGTCATGCCGGCTTTAAGCTGAGATAAAATAAAATCCCGAGCTTGTTCTTTGGTATCGAAATAATCGCAACCAAAGTTTCTTTTTCTTAAATTTTCCTGTAATTTTTTTGCGCGTGCTTTGTAAAATAAGTCGCGTACACTCATAAAAAAGGTCCTCCTTTTTGGAAATTGTAGTTTTAATTCTCATTTTATCGTATATATTATAAGCCTTTGGGTACAAAAAAAGCAACTCTGACAATATTACCCAAATATTAAAAAAAGTAGTTGGAAATTACAATAAAAATCCCGCCTTAAACGTTGCATTTCTAAGTCAATTATTATAAAATTATAATGTTAGGCAGATTTAACAAATGACGAAAGAAAAGGGGTTTAATATGAAAGAATTTGGTTATAGAAATGAAAGACACGGATTCCGATTTGTAGTGTTTTTGGTTGCATTGCTGGCTTTATGTGTAGTCCTTGCAGTAGCTTTATTTTTACAGTTAAGTAAGGATTTTAAAAACCACAATCCGGGAATTAATCAGTCTACCATGAATGGCACGGAAGACGGAGATAATACCGGTAACGCAGGAAATACCGGAAATGAAGGACAGGGCGGAAACGAACAGGATTTCAGTACTATTTATCCGGTAAACATCAACAACAATGATGGTAAGTTGGTTATTGTGATTGATGCAGGACATGATGCTTATCATGTGGGCGCAGAAGGTCACGGTGTAGATGAGGAAGTTGCTGTTTTAACCATTGCAAAGTACTGTTACGAAGAACTTTTAACCTATGAAGGGGTAGAAGTATATATGAGCCGTACAGACGGAACCTGTCCGGGTGGCGGTAAAAATGCCCAGTGTACAGCTACAAAATGTAATGCTACCCGTGTGGAGAATGCAGATGACGTGGATGCGGATCTTTTGGTAAGCATGCATTTGAACGTATTGGAAGATGAAAGCTTTGGCGGAGCCATTGTATATTATCCAAATGCAAACTATGTGGATATTTTTAATACATGGGGCGAAGCATTAAGCAGACAAATTATGGATGAGCTTGTGGCTGTCGGACTTGCAGACCGCGGTATCCGTACACAGAACAGCAAAGACGGAAGCCTGTATCCGGATGAAAGCCTTGCAGATTACTACGGAATTATCCGTGGAGGAAAAGAAGCGGGAATTTTAAGCCTTATCATTGAACATGCATTTGTTTCTAATGCAGATGATGTTAATAATTTCCTGAATTCCGATGCAAAATTAAAAGAACTTGGTATTGCAGATGCAACAGCAATTGCCAAATATTACGGACTTGAGAAAAAATAAAAGATAGAACCATTTCGTTATGGAGGAACCCACGATGTGGAGTAACATAAAAAAATTAATCCCTTACTATAAACCATATATCGGATTGTTTTTGGCAGATATGTTTTTTGCCATGCTTTCCGCAGGCATCGCGTTAGTGTTGCCATTAATTATACGTTACATCACGTCTACGGTTATTTATATGCCGGGAGACGAAGCAGTAAAAACGGTTTTGATAGTTGTGGCTATCTTAGTCGGCCTTGTGCTTTTAGATATGTATTGTGTATATTTTATCAGTTACTATGGCCATATTATGGGCGCGAAGATTGAGTACAATATGCGTACCGAGATTTTTGGGCATTATCAGAAGTTGTCCTTCTCGTTTTTTGACAATCAGAAGGTCGGACAGTTAATGTCACGCATTACCAACGACTTATTTGAAATCACGGAATTGTTGCATCACGGACCGGAAGATATTGTGATTTCTTTTATTAAGTTAATCGGCTCTTTTATCATTTTGGCGTCCATTAATATGAAACTTGCACTTTTGGCATTTGCGTTGATCCCGTTTATGCTTGTATATGCGCTTTATTTTAACCGCCATATGAAAAAGGCATTTAAACAAAACCGTGTAAAAATTGCTGAAATTAATAGTCGTATTGAGGACAATTTGTCCGGTATCCGCGTGGTGAAATCCTTCGCAAATGAACATGTGGAAATGGAAAAATTCCTTGTGGGTAACGATGGATTTTTAGCATCAAAGAAGAATTCCTACAAGTATATGGCAGGATTTCATTCCGGCTTGGGGGCCTTTACAACGATGATTCAGGTCGCAGTTGTAGCCGGTGGTGCAGTGTTTATTGCAAAAGGCCAGGTTAAAGTTGAAGACTTATTAACCTTTGTGTTGTACATATCCACATTTACAGAACCGGTACGAAAATTAATAAACTTCACGGAAACCTTTTTAAACGGATATTCCGGATATGAAAGATTCCGCGAAATTATGGCTATTGAGCCGGATATCACAGATGCTGTCGATGCCCAAGATATGGCTGAAGTGCGCGGTGATATTGAATTTAGAAATGTAAGTTTCAGATATGATGAGAATAATCCAAAAGTATTGGATCATGTAAACCTGAAGGTTGAAGCTGGTGCGTATATGGCTCTTGTAGGACCAAGCGGAGCGGGAAAAAGTACGTTGTGCAGTCTGATACCTCGTTTTTATGAGGTTACGGACGGACAGATTTTAGTAGATGGCGAAGATATCCGCAATTATAAGATGAAGAGTCTTCGTGACCACATCGGGATCGTTCAGCAGGATGTATATCTTTTTGTGGGAACCGTGCTTGATAATATCCGTTACGGTAAACCGGATGCTACTTTTGAGGAAGTTGTGCAGGCGGCAAAAGAAGCCAATGCCCATGAGTTTATTATGGAACTTCCGGATGGGTATAATACCGATATCGGTCAACGTGGTGTGAAACTGTCCGGTGGACAGAAGCAGAGATTGTCGATTGCCCGCGTATTTTTAAAGAATCCGCCGATTTTGATTTTTGATGAGGCAACCAGTTCTCTTGATAACGAAAGCGAAAGAGTGGTTCAGGAATCTTTGGAAAAACTTGCAAAGAACCGTACGACATTTGTTATTGCCCATCGTCTGTCTACCATTCGCAATGCAGAAAAAATATTGGTTTTATCCGAAGAAGGTATTTGCGAACAAGGCACACATCAGGAATTGATTAATCAACATGGTGTCTACGAAAAATTGTATAATATGCAGTTTATTAATGATAATGATAAATAATAATAGGAGGGAAAAATATGGCAAGAATTGATATTGTATCCGGATTTTTGGGTGCAGGAAAAACAACTTTAATTCAAAAATTAATTCAGGAAGCTTTTCAGGGAGAAAAACTGGTTCTTATTGAAAATGAATACGGCGAAGTAGGTATTGACGGTGGCTTTTTAAAAGAATCAGGCATTACCATTTCTGAATTAAACTCCGGATGTATTTGTTGTACATTGGTTGGAGATTTTGCAAAAAACATGCGTGAAGTGGTAGAGACCTATCAGCCGGACCGCATTATTGTGGAGCCGTCAGGTGTGGGCAAACTTTCCGATGTTATGAATTCGGTAGTAGAAGTTTCAGAAGAACTGGGACTTGAGTTGGCATCTTTAATTACTGTTGTAAATGGTAAAAAAGCATTGAAACAGATGAAAGCATTTGGCGAATTTTTCAACAATCAAGTGGAACATGCAACAACAATTGTCCTTAGCAGAACCCAGGAAATGGACGAAGCAAAGTTAGAAGAATGTGTACACGTTCTTCAGGAAAAAAATGAAAATGCAAGTATTATTACAACCCCATGGGATCAGCTAAATGCAAATGATATTTTAAATGCAGCGCAGAAAAAAGAAGATATGATGAAAGAACTTCTTCATGAAGTTGAGCATCATCATCATGAACACGAGCACCACGATCACGAATGCGGTTGCGGACATCATCATGAACACGAGCACCACGACCACGAATGCGGTTGCGGACATCATCACGAGCATGAGCACCACGACCACGAATGCGGTTGCGGACATCATCATGAGCATGAGCACCACGACCATGAATGCGGTTGCGGACATCATCATGAGCATGAGCACCACGACCATGAATGCGGTTGCGGACATCATCATGAACACGAGCACCACGACCACGAATGCGGTTGCGGACATCATCATGAACATGGACATCATGACCACCATGCGGATGAAGTGTTTATTAGCTGGGGAATTGAAACTCCACATAAATTTGAACGCACAATCGTTGAGAAAGCATTGGATACATTATGTAATTCAGAAAAATATGAATCCAGCATTCTTCGTGCAAAGGGCATGATTGAAGCAACAGACGGAACTTGGATTTATTTTGATATGGTTCCTGGAGATTATGAATTAAGAAGCGGACAACCGGATTCCATCGGACGCTTGGTTGTTATTGGAACACAAGTAGACGAAGCAGAAATGAAAGCTTTGTTTGGAATGAATTAGGAGTAGAAAATGAGACCTTCAATTGGTGTTTATGTTTTTACCGGTTTTATGGACAGCGGCAAGACCACGTTGATTCGGGAGACCTTAATTGAAAGCGGTTTTGGCGAAGGAGGCAGAAACTTAATTATTGTCTGTGAAGACGGCGAAGAAGAATATGATGAAGCGCAGTTTGCACGCTTTCACACAAACATTGTTACCGTTGAAAATCAGGAAGATTTCAACCGGGATTTTCTGGAAGAGTGCATCAGACAGTACTGTCCGGATAATATTTTCATTGAATACAATGGAACTTGGGAAGTAGCTTGCTTTGCGGAGGGAGTACTTCCGCAAAGTTGCGAACTCGTTCAGGTACTGACGACTGTGGACTCTACAACCTTTGAGAGTTACCTGTTAAACATGCGGGCAATGATGCTTGAGCAGATGTTTTTGTCAGATGTGGTTATTTTTAACAGAAGTGATGAAAATACCCCAAAATTGAAGTTTAGAACCACGGTTAAGAGCAATAATCGCAAGGCTCAAATCGTGTATGAAAAAAAGGACAGAACCATTGATGAGACTCCGGAACCATTGCCGTACGACATAAATCAGGATGTGATTGAGATTTCAGATATGAACTATGGTGTGTGGTTTATGGATTGCCAGGAAAATCCTAAAAAATATGAAGGAAAAGTGATAAAATTCCTTGCATTAATTTATAATCCGGCTATAATGAAATCTGGGTCTTTTGTTCCTGGCAGATTTGCTATGACCTGTTGTGCAGACGATATCCAATTTATCGGTATGAAGGCGAAGTATGAAAAGTCGAAAGACATTCCGCATAAATCCTGGGTGAATATCGCAGCAGAAGTAAAATATGAATATGCCAAGGAATATAAAGGAAAAGGTCCGGTGCTTTATGTTACAGAGATTGAACTGACGGAAAAGCCGGAAGAAGAATTGATTTATTTTAATTAATATTTCAAAGTGCTTAAAGCAAAGAGAGAATGCTTACTTATAGAAAAAATGGAGGAAAATAAGCAATGTATGTAATTAAAAAAGCAGAGAAACTTGCGGATAAGATTTATCTTATGGTTGTACATGCTCCTCGTGTGGCAGCAAATTGCCTCCCGGGACAGTTTATCATTGTTCGTATGGATGAAGAAGGGGAAAGAATTCCTTTAACAATCTGCGACTATGACAGAGAAGAAGGAACAGTTACCATCGTGTTCCAGGAAGTTGGAGCTTCCACCGTACAGATGGGTAAAATGAAAACAGGTGATGCTTTCATGGACTTTGTAGGACCATTAGGAAAAGCATCTGAATTAATTACAGATCCAATCGAAGAAACCAAAGCAAAGAAGATTCTCTTCGTTGCAGGTGGTGTTGGAGCTGCTCCGGTTTACCCACAGGTAAAATGGTTACACGAGCATGGCATTGAAGCAGATGTTATTGTTGGTGCTAAGACAAAAGATATGGTTATTCTTGAAAAAGAAATGGCAGCAGTAGGTAACCTTTATGTAACAACAGACGACGGAAGCTACGGTAGAAGCGGTATGGTTACAAAGGTTGTTGAAGATTTAGTAGCAGAAGGCAAGAAATATGATGTATGTGTTGCTATCGGACCAATGATCATGATGAAATTCGTTGCTCTTCTTACAAAGAAATTAGAAATTCCAACCATCGTTTCTATGAACCCAATCATGGTTGACGGTACAGGTATGTGTGGTGCTTGTCGTCTTATCGTTGGCGATGAAATCAAATTTGCATGTGTAGACGGACCGGAATTTGACGGACATCTTGTAGACTTTGATCAAGCTATGAAGAGACAGTTACAGTACAAGACACAGGAAGGCCGTGCTCTCTTAAGAGAACAGGAAGGCGATACACATCACGGCGGATGTGGACACTGCGGAGGTGACAAATAATGGACGTTATGAAAAAAGTACCTGTTAGAGAACAGGAACCGAAAGTAAGAGCAACAAACTTCGAAGAAGTATGTTACGGATATAATGAAGAAGAAGCAGTAGCAGAAGCAAACCGTTGTTTAGGTTGTAAAAATGCTATGTGTATGCAGGGATGTCCTGTATCCATCGATATTCCTGGATTTATCGGAAAAGTAAAAGAAAGAAAATTTGAAGAAGCTTACCAGATTATCAGCAAGTCTTCCGCACTTCCGGCTGTATGTGGACGTGTTTGCCCACAGGAAAACCAGTGTGAAGGAAAATGTATCCGCGGAATCAAAGGCGAAGCAGTATCTATCGGTAAATTAGAGCGTTTTGTAGCTGACTGGGCTAGAGAAAATGGTATCAGACCGGCTGGTGCTACAACAAAGATTAACAAGAAGGTTGCTGTAATCGGTGCAGGTCCTGCAGGTTTAACCTGTGCAGGTGACTTGGCAAGAATGGGTTACGATGTAACTATTTTCGAAGCACTTCACGAGGCAGGCGGCGTATTAGTATATGGTATTCCGGAATTCCGTTTACCAAAGGAAAAAGTTGTAAAGGCTGAAGTAGAAAACGTAAAAGCACTTGGCGTTAAGATTGAAACTAACGTTATTGCAGGTAAGTCTGTTTCTATCGAAGAATTAATGGAAAAAGAAGGCTTTGAAGCTGTATTTATCGGCTCCGGTGCCGGACTTCCAAAATTCATGGGAATCCCGGGAGAAAGCGCACTTGGCGTATTCTCTGCTAACGAATACTTAACACGTAACAACTTAATGAAGGCATTCAAAGACTATGCTACACCAATTTTCAAAGGCAAAAAAGTTGCCGTTGTCGGTGGTGGTAATGTAGCTATGGACGCTGCAAGAACAGCATTACGTTTAGGTGCTGAAACACATATTATCTACAGAAGAAGCGAAGAAGAATTACCGGCTCGAGTAGAAGAAGTACATCACGCAAAAGAGGAAGGAATCATCTTCGACTTATTAACCAACCCAACAGAAATCTTAGTAAACGAAGATGGATGGGTTAAGGGAATCCGTTGCGTACGCATGGAATTAGGCGAAGCAGATGCTTCCGGAAGAAGAAGACCGGTTGAAGTAGCAGGATCCGAATTCGATATCGAAGTAGATACCGTAGTTATGTCCTTAGGTACTTCTCCAAACCCACTCATTACTTCCACAACAGAAGGAATGGATGCAAACAAGCACGGCTGTATCGTAGCTGACGAACACGGCGCAACAACAAAACCTGGCGTATTTGCCGGTGGTGATGCTGTTACAGGTGCAGCAACAGTTATTCTTGCCATGGGTGCAGGAAAAGCAGCTGCAAAAGGTATTGATGAATATTTGTCTAAATAGAATGTGAGGTTATTATGCCCTGGTGTCCAAAATGTAAAAACGAATATAAAGATGGATTCACTGTATGCGCAGACTGCGGTACTGAGTTGGTTCATTCTTTAGATGAAAAGGTACCGATTTGTTTTGGGAAAGAACAAGATATCTATGAAATGATAGATTTCCTGAAAGCCAATGATTTTGAATTGCCTGAAATCCGTCCTGCAAAAGAGGAAGGTTTAGTTGAGTTGTTTGCAGAGAAAGAAAATGCAGATGCAACCAAAAGAGCGATTCAGGTTTATTTGAAACAGGTTGCAGAAGAAAGGGCAAAAGA
>JAZNWA010000028.1:0-84857 GCA_045593085.1 Lachnospiraceae bacterium
CTTTTAGACTAATAGTTCCGGTTTCATATTTTTGTACAATTTCCAATTTTAGTTCTGTGGAAAACATTTTCTTTCCTTTTGACATAAAATTACCCCTTTCATTAGACTTTTATTTTTGTCTAACAAAAGGGGTTCACTTCATAATTGGTAAGGAGGGATATTCATTATATATATTATTTTCTTTATTTAAGACGCTCTTTTTTCATTTGCTATAGATTTGCCAATAAAGCTGCAATATCTTCCGGAGACATCATCTTATTTGGATCAGATAAATCCGGCATCGGAGGTTTGTCCTCTGACTTCGGTTCTTCTTTCACTTCCTCAATAACCGGTTCTTCTATGGTTGCATCGCCGCCACCCATACTTGCAATTAACGCAGCGATGTCATCAGGAGACATCATCTTATTTGGGTCCGAGACTGCAGGAGCTATCGGAATTTCTTCCATCGGTTCGTCAAATCCGAAAGCAAGGTCTTCTTCTGCTTCTTCAAAACCAATAAACGGGTCATCTTCTGTTTCTTCCATGCTTGTTTCTTCCATTACCGGTTCTTCTGTGGTTACATCTCCACCACTCATGTTTGCAAGCAATGCTGCAATGTCATCAGGAGACATCATCTTATTTGGGTCCGATGAGATCGGAGCTACTGAAACTTCTTCTACTACCGGAGCTTCTTCTTCCACCGAAACTTCTTCTACTACCGGAACTTCTTCTTTCACCAAAACTTCTTCAAAAATCGGAGCCACTTCGACCACCGGTTCTTCCATCGGTTGCATTACCATCTGAGACATCGGTCGTCCCATTGATAACATTTCTTTTTTAATTTCAAGCTCGGAATCTTTGATAACCGTACTTAATTCCTGTTGCTTCATAGTGATTTCACGTACAGAACTATCCATTAACTCTTTCTGTTTTGAAATCATCTGCTCCTCAAACTCTTCCAATGTCGTTTCAAATTCAAAGAACTTATCTAAAAGCTTATCGTTGGAATTCATCAAAGCATCTGCATTTTCTTTACTGCGGTTTACCGTAATCTGAGAAATATTTTTCTGCTCGTCCATAAATTCTGCAATCGGAGCTTTCACAACTTCACCAATGTTGTTAACGGTATCTTCCATATCACCAAATGACTTTCTCATCATTAAGTACGTTGCTTTTGAAGATTTGAATAATTCGTCATATACCTCTTCCTGACGGGCAAGCTTAGCAAAATGTAGTTTAATAGCTGCCTGAACCAACAAAAAGGTACATCCCAAAAAGATTACTGAAATGATTCCGATTGCAATATATGAATACGGGAAATTAATCATCACATATACATCTGCAATAAAACTTAATCCCATTCCCATTACCGCCAAAATCATCTGCAAACTGTTTTTCTGCGTTGATTTTGAATTAACCGCATTCTGTCCCATAAAATACCTCCGTTTGAAAAAACGACATTTTTTTTAGTATAACACGAAGACAATATTTGATAAATGAAAAAGTTGTGAATTTTATTCGTTTTCCTTCGAAGTTGCTGCCTGAAGCTTGGTTTCACGACGGCGTTTTACTTCTTCAGACATAGGCTTAATTTCGCCGGCTGCTTTTAATGCTTCTCTTGTAAGAACCGGACCGAACAATTCATAGATCAAGACGGCAAAAAGTGTAATATTTCGAATTAATCTTCCGTCTGCCCCCAATTGCATTGCTGTTGCGCACATACCAAGAGCCACACCTGCCTGCGGGAACAACGTAATTCCTAAATACTTACATATGGACGGAGAACATTTTGTCATCTTTGCACTCACAAATGTTCCAAAGTATTTTCCTAAACAACGGAACAAAATATATACAAAACCGATTCCGATAATAGCAAAATCTGTAAATACATTCAATTCTAACTCTGCACCGCTGACTACAAAGAAAATAGCAAAAAGCGGGGATGTCCATTTATCGGATGCTTCCATTAAATCCTCGGATAACGGACAGATATTACAAAATACTGTTCCCAACATCATACATACTAATAAGGAAGAGAAGCTGATATGTACCGGTCCCACATGGAAATCCATCATTGCCAAAGATGCTGTTAAAAACACAACGCCAATCGTTAAATTTAAACGATTGGTATTGGAATTAAATAATTTTTCCAACTGCGTAAGAACCCATCCCATAACTGCGCCTAAAATTAAAGAACAAACAATTTCAATTAATGGATTCACCAAGATAGAAATCATATCTACCTGTCCGCTTACTAAAGTTTTTGCAATACCAAAAGATACTGCGAACACGATTAAACCTACCGCATCATCAAGTGCTACGATCGGGAGCAATAATTTTGTTAAAGGACCCTCTGCCTTATACTGACGAACAACCATCAAGGTTGCTGCCGGTGCAGTTGCTGTTGCAATAGCACCTAAAGTAAGCGTCTGTGCAAGACTTAATTTGTCCGGCATTGCTACATGGATAGCATATAAAGCAAGATCTACCAAAAGAGTTGCAGTAAATGCCTGCAAAATTCCGATAACAAGCGCCTGTTTTCCCGTTTTCTTTAATTCTTGTAAACGGAACTCGTTTCCGATAGAAAATGCAATAAATCCAAGTGCTACTTCTGATAACAATGCTAAGCTTCCCACAGCATCATGGGAAATAAATCCCAATCCCGGAATATGCAAAGCTCCTAAGCAATATGGACCAATAAGCACGCCTGCGATTAAGAACGCAGTTACACTCGGTAACTTTAACGGCTTAAATAATCTTGTCATAAGTAGTCCTGCTAAAAGGGCTACCGATACGGATAATAATGTATTCATAATACTACCTCTCTTTTTTTCTATTTTTAATTCTTTAACTTATTTCAAACCCTGTATAGTATACGCCCGAATAATCAGAAAATCAAGTAAAAAGACTATTTTAGAAGCCCCTAATCTTCTATTTTTTTCTTCTTTTTTAGTCGGTTTTGTTCCTTAAATCACTCTCTTTTTTCCGCGGTTTATTGACAAAACAGGGATCTGCGGTTTATACTTTTTTTAGAATTTGGGATAATGGGGGAAAATAATATGATTTATTTATCAAGTTGGGATTTCTCTTTAGCCAACTATGATGCCGTTTGGGCTTTCTTAGTGCAATTGGGAATCCTTCTCATTTTTTTAATGCTGGGAAATATTCTTAGACGAAGAATTCCGTTCTTCCGTTCTTGTTTAATTCCTTCCGCACTTTTAGGCGGTGCATTACTTTTAGGAGTAACCTTTCTTACGAAACAGTTTGATTTTGAATTGATTGACAGACGTCTCATGCAGGTTATTACCTACCACTGCCTAGCTATCGGTTTTGCTGCAATGTCCTTAAAAACAGAAAAAAGCACGCACAAGACAAAACGAATACAAGTTTTAGAATTTGGTGCTTTGCAGGGTGGAACCTATATGTTGCAGGCATTCGTCGGACTTGGAATTACATTAGGCTTGTTTTTCCTTACCCGCCATGGAAAGAACATTATTTCCTATATTTGCGGTTTGATTCTTCCACTGGCATTTGGACAGGGCCCTGGAAATGCTTTGAGTTGGGACATTAACTTCACAAATACACCGGCCACATTGTTTGCCGGAAACGGAAGCTTCGGTCTTTCCCTTGCATCCATCGGTTTTTTGGTTGCATCTGTCTTTGGCGTATTATATATCATTATTTACAAACGACGTGGAATGCTTTCCGTTAGAAACAGCGGTCCGTTAGAAGAATGCCTGTGCAGACCGGAAGCCGGAAACGATGAGATTCCGGACAGTGAATCAGTAGACAAGTTTACATTGCAAGTAGGATTTGTTGCTTTGGCGTATGCTCTTTCCTACGGTTTTATGTGTTTGCTGGGAATCCTTTCCGATTTTACAAACAGCATTGCCTGGGGCTTTAACTTCTTATGGGCATCTATTTTTGCAATGCTTATCCGCTTCATTGTAAAAAAATTGAGAAAACATAATTTTATGCATCGTGGATATATTAACAATTATCAAATGGATCGAATTTCCGGATTCTCCTTTGACTTAATGATTGTTGCCGGTGTTGCTGCTATCGAGATTAACGATATTAAAAATTACCTTCTTCCGATTGTAATTTTAACTCTTTCAGGTACCATTATTACATATGTATATGTTCGCCTGGTTGCAAAAGAATGTTTTAAAGGATTCGAACATGAATTTTTCCTTATGTGTTTCGGAACCTTTACCGGTACAGCATCAAACGGTATGATTCTTATGAAAGAAATCGACCCGGGATTGAGGACTCCAACTTCAAGTTTATACATCCTTTCCAACTTCCCGGCAATGGTTATGATTGCTCCGTTATTACTTTTGCTTGGCTTCGCCAGCCAATCACCAAAAAATGCCGTGATTGCATTTTGTGTTTTCTTCATCCTTTGGTTAATTTATACTATCTTCTTATTTAGACGAAGAATTTTTAAAAAGCGGTTTGCAAATACTCCACCAAATATTTGGAAGGATGAAGAATAATCATTTTTGACGAAAACCTATTAAAAAAACCTTCTATATTATCGCAGGTGTAATATAGAAGGTTTTTTATTATTTCTTGATAAAAAGATAAATAAAAAGCCGAAATTCATATTTTGAACTTCGGCATATTTTCTGGCGCCGCTTGGGGGAATCGAACCCTCAACTAGCCCTTAGGAGGGGCTTGTTATATCCATTTAACTAAAGCGGCTTTTTATTATTGTCTTTGCTGAGCTACGCCCTGCATCCAAATGGTTCCTTTAAATCGTCTTCCGACTGCAGGCTCTCCCATAAGGTTAAAACAGTTGATACATAATTCAAAACACAAACCGTTGCAACAAATCTCCATAATACAGCATTGTTCTCCGGTTAAATGATTTGTAATGTAACGATAATCCTGAATGATTCCGATGATTGTATAAGAATCGGTTTCCACACCATAAGGCATAAATGTCGTATCTACAATCGTATAAATGTCTTCATGTTGTATTCTTTTGGTAATCATGGAATAGATATCCAGCTCTTCCAAAGTCAAACTTTCTATAGACTCCTCATCCCCGTCACGTGCTGCTGATATTAAATTTGCTCTGTCCGGTCGCATTCCTCCGGTCTTGCTTGGTTTCTCAATTTCTACCGGTAACAGGATAGTTCCTTCTGTTGACAAAGCGGATAAATAAATATCCGTTGGAATGGATATCCCGTTTTGACGGGTACTCTTATAATATTCAATCGGATTCTGTAAAAAGAAAATTAATGGAACTCCCACACGGGTATCATCACAAATTCCAGCATACGCATCTTTTTCTGCATACCGTTCTATTTCAAGTTTTGCCCCGGTACTCCATCTGGAACCGCAAAAATATGGGAAGTAATATTCCATCTTGAATTTTCCTTCTTTATCAAAGGTTCCGCGGACTGCAATTCCAACAAAAGCTCCAAACTCTTTACTGCGCTCTACTAAGATGTCCCCGTTTGATTTTTTCATATATATTTCATCGGTCGGAGTATTGATGACTTCATCCAATAACTCATCTAATTCTTCACGTCTTGAAATATAGGTAAAACCGATTGATTTTAAATAGCGATGCATCGTAATACTCCTTTCTGTAAATATTTTTCCTTATATATTATGAAAATATTTTTGCAATGTTTATTCATTGCCCTGCTTTTTTTCTCCCATAGCGAGTGCTAAAGCTTCTCTTTCTTCTTCTGTTAACATAATCAAGGAATTACCCTTAACAATTTCCTTTATGTAAATGTAACAACCATCCCTGCCGTGAACGGTATTTAGCATATATCCGTCATTGGTTTCATTTAATAACGCTAAGGAAGAACTTAACTTTCCACCCATTTCATTAAATGCATCATATTTCACCAAGCCAGATTTTTGATAAGCAAAACGCATCTTCTTAAATAAGATTTTGATATCTCTTTCGTTTGCACTATTTGCTGCCAACAACATATCCACCTGATCAAGACGTTTAATTAATGTTTTTTCCAGATTCTTCGCATCATTTCCTTCCATGAAAATACGATAGCGTTTTCTCAATTGAGCCATCTGAACCACATTTACAATATATAAAACTAATAAAATCAATACGAATGCTGATAATCCAATTATAATATATACAGAATTCGCTTCTAACATCTGTAAAAACTTCATATTCTCTCCTCATCGAACATTTGTTCTATTTGTGAACCGACTGTAACAGTGACATAATTCTTTCTAATTCTTCAATGGAATAATAGTCAATTTCAATCTTACCGCTATCCTTTGTGCGCTGTTTGATTGTAACTTTTGTTCCCATTGCAGTTTTTAATTTTTCCTCTAAATCCTGGTAGATAAAGTCAAGCTTATCTTCTGTTTCTTTTGTTTTCTGTTCTGCAATCTCTTTATCTTTCTGAATTTTTTTAATTAACTTCTCTGTTTCACGTACACTCAAACGTTCATCAAAAATCTTCTGTGCAACAATATACTGTTTTTCCGAATCTGTAATACCAAGCAATGCCCTTGCGTGTCCGGTACTAAGCTTTTCATCAATTACCATCTGCTGAACATTCTCATCCAACTTTAATAAACGCATGGAGTTAGTAACTGCGGTTCTACTCTTAGATACACGTTCCGCAACTTCATCTTGCTTTAAATTAAACTCGGTCAATAATTTTTTATAAGCATACGCTTCTTCAATCGGGTTTAAGTTTTCTCTCTGGATATTTTCAATAAGAGAAATTTCAACGATTTCTTTTTCTGTTAATTCTTTTACGATAACAGGAACCTCTTTTAAACCTGCTTTCTTTGCAGCTCTCCATCTTCGCTCACCGGCAATGATTTCATAATAATCATCTCTCTTCTGAACTAATAATGGTTGAATGATTCCATGGATTTTAATAGATTCTGACAACTCTTCAATCGCATCCGGATCAAAATTCTTTCTCGGCTGTTCCTTATTTGGCTCAACCTTTTGAATGTTTACAAAAAATACTTTTTCGCTGTTCGCTTCTTCAACAACAGTTTTCTTTCCTGCTGGTTTACTACTTACCTTATCTGTAATTAAAGAATCCAAACCTTTTCCTAAACCGCCTTTTTTCGCTGCCATAATTAGTTCCTCCTATTCATAACTTCTGCGGCTAATTGTCTATAACTCTCCGCTCCGGCTGACTTTGGTTCGTATACTGTAATCGGTAACCCATGGCTTGGCGCCTCTGCTAAACGGATATTTCTTGGAATTACCGTGTTATAAATATTTACATCAACATTATCTCTAACATTTTCTACTACCTGTAAGGAAAGATTGGTTCTTCCATCATACATTGTAAATACGATTCCATCAATATCAAGTTCCGGATTTAATCTTTCCTGAACCAAACGAATCGTATGCATCAACTGGCTTAATCCTTCCAATGCATAATATTCACACTGGATTGGAACTAATACTGCAGTCGCTGTTGTCATTGCATTTACGGTTAACATATTTAAGGACGGAGGACAATCAATTAAAATGAAATCAAAGTTTCCTTCTACATAATCGATTTCATTCTTTAATAAGTATTCCTTATTATCTACATTCAAAAGTTCAATCTCTGCTCCGGCAAGATTTACATTTGATGGAAGAATACTTAAATTTTCAATCTCTGTCTTGTGCATGCTTTCCCGAATAGTTGCTTCTCCTAACAACAATTCGTATACTGTATTCTCAATTTCGTTCTTGTCGATACCTAATCCACTTGTTGTATTTCCCTGTGGATCTAAGTCAATAACCAGAACTTTTTTTCCTGCTTCAGCCAAACATGCCGCTAAATTAATCGTCGTTGTAGTCTTTCCAACGCCACCTTTTTGGTTTGCGATAGCTATAATTTTTCCCATTTTTTCTTTAAAAATTCCCTTCTTTTGTCGTGATAAATACGATTATAACACATAAACGTTTCACGTGAAACATTTTTTGAAAACTAGTAGTAAATTTTTTTCAAAATACAAGATATAGAATTTTAGCATTTTTTGATGTACCAAATCTTCTTTTCAATTAAAATGTTTCACATAAAAACACCCCATATGTTTCACGTGAAACATATGGGATTTTTAACTTATTTATTTATATTTATCTTCTAAATCTTTTGCCATTTCTGCAATTTTCTTATATTCTGAAAGCATAGCTTCTTGTTCAAAAATGCTATTCTCTAATTCCATAATTTGTTCTTCAATTATCGCATTTTCTTTTTTTAATTCTTCTATTTTTCTTTCTTCCTCTTTTGTTACTTCATAAGGAGTAAACCCGGCACACTTATGCTCGATCGTATCTTTCAGAACTTGAACAAATTTTTTATTTTCCTGTTTTTTTATTTGTAACTCTGAAAGAGCCTTCTTGTCTTCCTTTAGTTCTTCTTCCAGACGCTTCGTCTCTTTATCTAAAAAGTCATAAATCATATTGAATCTCCTTCATTCTTCCTATATATTATAACATTTTTTCTAAAAGATAAAGAAAAAAATAATTCTTTTTCTATTTGTATTTTTACTTGTAAGATGGGAAATAATTTAATATAATTAGAACAAAGGAGGCATGTTTGCAAATGAAAAAGAAAATTAGAAATATAATCGCTCTCACGGCCTTGACTACTGCAGGTGTGCATATTGCAAATAGAATTATCGAACACAAGGCAACAGAAAAAAATATTTTATCAACAAATGCCGGACATTTCTATGATTGGAAATTTGGCCGTATTTTTTACACAAAGAAAGGAACCGGTGCACCATTGGTTTTAATCCATGACCTTACTCCGGATTCTTCTGCTTACGAATGGACAAAACTTGTAAATAATTTATCAAAGGACTATACCGTTTATACATTAGATTTATTAGGATGTGGACGTTCTGATAAACCGGCTATCAACTATACCGGATTTATATATGTTCAATTACTCAATGACTTTATTAAAGATGTTGTACGTGTTCCAGCTAACGTTGTTGCCTCCGGTTTTTCATCAACCTTTACAATTATGGCTTCTTCTATGGAACCAAACAATTACTTAAAACTTACATTGATTAATCCTATGAGTCCGGAAGAATTTGACGAATTACCACAGAAATCAAAATCATTCGCTAAGCGTGTATTTGAGCTTCCGATTTTTGGAACGTATCTTTACAATATTTATGTAAGAAGGAATTCCATTTCTGAAGAAATGATTCGATCCATCAACTACCATGATAAAGACTTAGAGGAATATGTTGACGCTTACTATGAAGCAGCACACTTACAAAAAGGACATGGTCGTTTCCTTCATGCTTCACTTTGGGATGAGTACCTGAATGTAAATATTCGTAAAGCATTAATGGAACATGTCATTCCAATGAATATTATAGAGAGTGAAGAAATTGCTAAAGAGGAACATCTTTTGGAACAGTATCGTTTCTATAATGAAACTGTTAACGGATGTACCATTCGAGGTACCAAATATTTACCACAAATTGAAGATACCAGAACTACTGCAGGTGAAATCCGTACCTTTTTCTCTTAATATCATAATCAATAATGAAAGAATTGTAATTAACAAAAACCGACTACCATAATTTATATGGAAGTCGGTTTTGTTTTTAATATTAATAGAAGTTATATTTAACAATCGAACATCTGTTCTATTTATTTAATTGGTTCTTTTCCCGGAGTACCTGCTTTTCTTGGATATTTCTTTGGAGTTTCTTTTATTTTATCAATCACTACAAAGGATCTTTCTAAATCGGTCTGCGGCAATTTAAAATATTCAACTTTTTTTATTTCCCCACCTAAAATAGAAATCGCTTTCTTGGATGCATCCAATTCCTCTGCAACATCACCGGATTTATAAGAAATAAACTGTCCGCCTTTTTTTACCACCGGCAAACAATACTCGCTCAGCGTTGAAAGATTTGCAACTGCACGGGAAACACATAAATCATAATTTTCCCGATACAACAAATCTTTTCCGATATCTTCTGCCCTGCCATGCAAAGTTTCAATACCTATTAATCCAAGTTCCGCAATGACATCATCTAAAAACTGTAACCTTTTATTTAAAGAATCCATCAATGTAATTTGCAAATGAGGAAAAACAATTTTTAACGGAATCCCCGGAAAACCTGCTCCGGTTCCCATATCCGCCACCGTTTCTATCTTATCAAGATCAATTACCTTTTTTAACATAATGCTATCCATAAAATGTTTATCAATGACTTCTTGCATTTCTGTAATTGCAGTTAAATTCATAACCTGATTTTTTTCCATCATCATAACATAATAGGTAAAAAACTGATTAAACTGTAAATCCGATAAATTGATTCCAATCTCTTTTGCCTTCCAGCGAAGAGATTCCATGTCAAATGTCATAATTTATCTTCCTTTCAAATAATGAAATTATTTCTTACGATAATACTGTTCCATAAATACCAAAATAACAGAAATATCTGCCGGTGATACACCGGAGATTCTGGATGCATGTCCAATAGAAATTGGTTGATGCATATTTAACTTCTGTTGTGCTTCTCTTCTTAATCCGGAAATTTGAGTATAATCAAAATTTTCCGGCAAGCGTTTCTGCTCAAGCTTCTTAAAGTCCTTTACCTGTTTTTCCTGTCTGGTAATATAGCCTTCGTATTTAACCAAAATATCAACTTGTTGTCGGACTTCCCAATGTAAGTCCGGACGCTCCGGATCAATTTCTGCCAACACATCATAATTCAATTCCGGTCTTCGAATCAACTCTGCTAAAGTAGTACCTGTTTTCAACGGAGTAGAATTATATCGTTGAAGTAATTCTTGAACCTGTTTATTTGCACCGATATTTACATTTTTTACACGCTCAATCTCTTCTGCGATTAGTCTTTCTTTTTCGCAAACCCAATCATAACGTTCTTGGGATATTAAACCAACTTCATAACCAATCTTACTTAAACGTAAATCAGCATTATCCTGACGAAGAATTAAACGATACTCTGCACGTGATGTCATCATACGATATGGTTCTGTATTTTCTTTTGTAACCAGATCGTCAATTAACACTCCGATATAAGCCTGAGAACGATCAAGCACTAATGGTTCTTTTCCCTGTACATATCTGGCTGCATTAATACCGGCAACGATACCTTGACCGGCTGCTTCTTCATAACCTGAACTTCCGTTCAACTGACCTGCACTATATAAACCTTTAATATGTTTAAACTCCAGAGTCGGATGTAATAAATTCGGATTAATACAATCATATTCGATTGCATACGCATTTCGAACAATGACTGCGTTTTCCAGACCCGGTACCGAACGGTACATTTCTACCTGAACATCTTCCGGTAAAGAACTGGACATTCCTCCGATATACATTTCATTTGTATCAAGTCCTTCCGGTTCGATAAAGACTTGATGTCTGTTTTTATCCGCAAACTTTACAACTTTGTCTTCTATAGATGGACAATATCTTGGACCGGTTCCTTCAATCATTCCGGAAAAAAGTGGAGATCGATCTAAGTTTGCATTAATAATCTCATGCGTTTTTTCATTGGTATAAGTTAACCAACAAGAAACCTGGTCTTTCTGAATACTTTCCGGATCCGTTGTGAAAGAAAACGGTACGATTCTTTCATCACCGAACTGTTCTTCCATTTTTGAAAAATCTATGCTTCGTTTATCAATTCTTGCCGGAGTTCCGGTTTTAAAACGGTAAAGCTCAATGCCTAATTTTCTTAAAGACTCTGATAAATAATTTGCAGACTGCAAACCATTCGGTCCTGTCTCCTCTATAACATCACCATATAAACAACGGGATTTTAAATAGGTTCCGGTACAAAGAACAACAGCTTTTGCGAAATAAGTTGCTCCTGAAAAAACTTTAACGCCCGTTACCACATTGTCTTGTGTTAAAATCTCAGTTACTTCCCCACGACGAATGGTTAAATTCTCTGTATTCTCCAGTACTTTCTTCATTCTTGCTGTATACATACTCTTGTCAGCCTGCGCACGCAAAGAATGAACCGCAGGACCTTTAGATTCGTTCAACATTTTTGACTGAATAAAAGCTGCGTCGATATTTTTTCCCATTTCTCCGCCCAAAGCATCAACTTCTTTTACTAAGTGACCCTTTGAACTTCCGCCAATGTTTGGATTACAAGGCATTAATGCAATACTATCTACACTGACCGTAAATAAAATTGTTTTAAGTCCAAGTCTGGCACTGGCTAAAGCTGCTTCACATCCGGCATGACCTGCACCCACAATTACCACATCGTAATGTTCTACCAAAGAACATTTTTTATTTGTATTTTCCATTCTTTCTTCTTTCTTTGGCATTCTGCCATTTCCTTGTTTTAAACTTCCATAAATAAAAACTACTTCATTTTATATAAAAAAGCAAATTTTTATTTTCCCATACAGAATTTACTAAAGATTTCATTTACCAAATCATCACCAATCGTTTCGCCGGTAATGGATCCCAATGCTTCATAAGCATTCATCAAATCGATAGAATAAAAATCTTCCGGTAATCCGCTTTCAATACTGCTTAAGACTAGCTTCAAGCTATAGTTTGCACGAATCATAGCATCTTTTTGACGCATATTTGTGATACAAATATCATCACGGAATGAAATTTCTCCATTAAAAAATAAATTTTTAATTTCTGCAGTTACTTCATCAAGTCCGGTTTGATTTTTTGCAGAAATCTCAAATACTTTACGTCCGGATAATTCCTGTAAGGTTTCTTTGTTAACAACCAAATCCAAATCCGTTTTGTTTAAAAGCACAATTGCTTTTTTATCTTTGATTAATTCAATAATCTCATGATCATTTTCATCAAGAGCTGTGCTTCCATCAACCAGATACATAATTAAATCTGCAATTTCTACATATTCTTTTGATTTATTGACACCGATTTTTTCTACTACATCTTCTGTATCACGAATTCCGGCAGTATCAATCATGTTTAACGTAATTCCGGATAAAGAAATTTTTTCAGACAGCACATCTCTGGTAGTACCGGCAATATCGGTAACAATTGCCCTGTCCTGTCCTAAAAGTGCATTCCATAAGGATGACTTCCCGGCATTTGGCTTTCCTACAATAACCGTCTGAATTCCTTCTACTAATAACTGACCATCTCCGGATTTTTCTAAAATAACATCTATTCGTCCTGTTAATTTTTCTACCAATTCGTATAGTTTCTGTGGATAACCATCTAAACTGATATGTTCCGGATCATCGAGAGCTGTTTCAATAAATGCAATCTCATGAAGAATTTCAGCTCTTAAAGCCTGAATCTCTTCATAAACCGCACCTTTTAATTGCTTCATTGCATTATCTTTTGCAAATTCATTCGTTGAATTAATAAGGTCAATAACAGATTCTGCACGGGATAAATCCATTTTTCCATTTAAAAATGCTCTTTTTGTAAATTCACCAGGCTCTGCTATACTTGCACCATATTTTAATACGGTTTCCAGCACTCTTTGTACCACATACACACCACCATGACAATTAATTTCAATGGTGTCTTCTCCGGTATAAGTTTTCGGTCCTCTCATAGCAACAATTAAAACTTCATCTATTAAACTATCACCATCCGCAATAAAACCATGCGTAACAGTGTGACTTTCAATTTCATTTACAAATAAATCTTTTCCGTTTTTCTTTTTTGCAATCTTTTTAATTATGGAAAAAGAATCCTGACCGGAAATACGCACGATTCCAATTCCGGATGGACTCATTGCTGTTGAGATTGCTGCAATTGTACTTGTTTTTAACATAACTTTTTCCTCAAAAAAGGGCCTTGGTAAAATACATTTATAAAAGTATCTCACCAAAGCCCTTGGCTTACGATTGGTTTGCTACCTTATTTTTTTAAAGTAACAACAACATGTCTGAATGGTTCTTCTCCTTCGCTATGGGTAGTTACAAATTTATCACCCTGTAATGCGGAGTGAATCACTCTACGTTCAAATGGATTCATTGGTTCTAAAGCAACTGCTTTTTTGCTTCTCTTTACTTTAAAAGCAATGTTTTTTGCAAGATTTTCCAAAGTGTCTTTTCTTCTCTGTCTGTAATCTTCTGTATCCAATTTAATTTTTACATATTCATCGGTATTCTTATTTACAGCAAGATTTGCTAAATACTGTAAAGAATCAAGAGTCTGTCCTCTCTTTCCGATTAATACGCCCATATCATCGCCGAATAATTCGACGTTGTATGTATTATCATCTTCTGTTTTAATTTCAACTTTAACTGTTAATCCCATTGCAGCAGTAACCTGTGTTAAAAAGTCTGTAATGCTTTCTTCAATAGAAAACTTCTTCCAAACCTTAATCACTGCATTTTTGCTTCCTAATCCTAAGAAGCCTGAACTTCCCTTATCAATTACTTCATACTGAATTTGATCAGAAGTTACACCCATGTTTACTAATGCTTCTGTAATCGCATCTTCAACTGTCTTTCCTGTAAATTCTAAATATTCCATATTAATACCTCTATTTTGAACTATTTTTTTCGTTGTAATCACGAACCAGGTTTGCTTTACTTGCCATAGATCCCGGTTTAGCATTCTGGCGAGCCTGATTTGCTCTTTCTAATAATTCTTCGTTTCCTTCATTAGACATACTACGAGTACTCATACGTCCGCTTGCTGCGATAGTACTCTGCATATATCCTTCACGTTTTGCCTGTTTTTCTGCAGCTTTTTTCTTATTCTTTTCGATTAATTCATCAAAATCAATTCTGTCTAAATGAATATTGATAATAATCTGCTGAATAATACGAACAACAGCACTGATTACCCAGTATAAACCGGTACCAAGTGGAAAACTAAATACCATAACTGTTGAAAGAATCGGCATTACAGTATTCATAGTCTTCATAGAAGACATAGCCGGATTGGAATTATCCACTTTTTGGCCACGCATGTTGATTTTAACAGATAACCACTGGGTTAAACCGGATAAAATCGGAACCATAAATGCTAACAAGCTTACAATACTAAAATTTGTAAAAAGAGATTTAAACATCTGGCCCACACCGGCACCTTCACCACCAATGATTACCATTGGAGATAAATCAATTTGCATACCAAAGCAATAATGTTCACCCGGAATGAAATATTTAATATCTCTAATTACTGAAAACATTGCAAATAAAATCGGCATCTGGATAAGAAGTGGTAAACAGCTTCCCATTGGGGAAATTCCGTACTTATCATATATTGCCTGCATTTCATTATTCATGCTCATACGGGAAACCTGATCTGTCTTTCCCTGATATTTTTTCTGAATAGCCTGAATCTCAGGATTTGTTTTTTGGCTTAATTTTGTAAATTTCTGTTGTTTATATGTTAATGGCAACAATAACATATAAATAATAATCGTTAAAAGAATAATGGTAATTGTAACATTTGGAATACCAAGGGCATTATGCATCAAGGCCATAAACTTTCCAATAAATGTTGCAATTGGACCGGTTGACTGTTCCAATAAAATACTAGCCAATTTTTTTTACCTCCTTTGTAAACAAAAACACACTTTACGAGTTTTTTGTTTATCGTACATTAAGGGACAGGATCATATCCGCCCTTAGAAAATGGATTACATCGAAGTATTCTCCAGATAGCTAATAAACTTCCCTTAAAAATCCCATGTTTTTTCAAAGCTTCAATAGCATAATTTGAACAACTTGGTATGTAAGGACATTTTGTTCCCTTTAATGGAGATAAGTATTTCTGATACCAATGTATTAAAAATATCATTATTTTCTTAATCATTTTTTCCATCTTCTTTTTTTAAAATTCCATGAAGATTAGACACATGCAACAAAGCACTCTCAATAGCTTCGTAATTTTTACCCTTTGCGGAAGCACGCGCCACAACTACAATGTCTAAACCACTATTAAACATTTCTTCGTGTAGTCGATAACTTTCTTTGATTAATCTTTTTACGCGATGTCTTATAACACTATTTCCAACTTTTTTACTAACTGATACGCCAACTTTGTTTATTTCCGATTCATTTTGTTTTACGAACATAACCAGGTATTTGTTGGCATAAGAAACACCATGGTCATAAATGAATTGAAAATCACTGTTTTTTTGTAATGAAATTGAATATTTCATAGTTTGTCTCCTAAATGATGTCTACTTAGAAGAAAAGACCACAAAAATTGTGGTCTATGCTGATAATTTTTTTCTACCTTTTAATCTTCTAGCCTGTAATACTTTTCTTCCCCCTGCTGTGCTCATTCTGGATCTGAATCCGTGCACTTTAGATCTGGATCTCTTTTTTGGTTGGAATGTCATTTTCATAGTATATCCACCTCCTCTATTTGTTAAAAAACATCATTTCAAATTATATCAAAAAATTCGATAAAGTCAAGAAAAATCAGCATTTCTTTTCATTTTTTTTACTTATCCAATCACTATCCACAAGATATATGAGTTATCCACATTAACTAACAAGATATTGACATATCAACGTTTATAAGTTTTTTTATCCACATTTTGTTTATAACCCTATTATTTTCGATTTTAAGACATTTTTACCCTTTTATAATGCTCCTATACATTGATTATTTTATCTTGAAAAAACAAGCGATTTAGGTTATTATTGATATGTAGAATGCGCTAATTTTTTTTGAGTTTCTACTTATTATAAAAGATGGAGATTTTACATGGACGAATTGTTAAAAAAATGGGACGAAATT
The DNA here is from genome assembly GCA_045593085.1 of Lachnospiraceae bacterium. GTDB lineage: Bacteria > Bacillota > Clostridia > Lachnospirales > Lachnospiraceae > XBB1006. The sequence continues at coordinate 16,668 of JAZNWA010000028.1, forward strand.
TTAGAACATGTTAAAAAAGAATATGAGTTAACAGACATTTCTTTTAATACATGGGTAAAACCATTAAAACCAAGTTCGATTGAGGATAATGTATTGTACATATTACTACCGCAGGAATTGGAACAAATGGCTTTAAACCACATTAAAAGAAAATTTGCACTTCCTATCAAAGTTGCAATTGCAGAAATTACCGGAATCAACTATGAATTGGAATTTATATTAGAAGATCAGTTAAAAACTTCCGACCAGGCTATCAAAAAAATGGTTGCGAATGAAATCATTGAAAAAACAAACTTAAATCAGAACTATACCTTTGATACATTTGTCGTTGGTAGCAACAACCGTTTTGCACATGCTGCTTCTTTAGCTGTAGCAGAATCACCGGGAGAAGTTTATAATCCGTTATTTATTTATGGAGGCGTAGGTTTAGGAAAAACGCACCTTATGCACTCAATCGCTCACTTTATTTTAAAGCACAATCCAACTTTAAAAGTGCTTTATGTTTCCAGTGAAACATTTACAAATGAAGTTATCGATTCCATCCGTAACGGTAACAGTTCTTCCATGACAAAATTTAGAAATAAATATAGAAATATTGACGTTTTGCTGGTCGATGATATTCAATTTATCATTGGTAAAGAAAGTACACAGGAAGAATTCTTCCATACTTTTAATGAACTTCATTTAGCAAAAAAACAAATCATTCTTTCATCCGACCGTCCTCCAAAGGAAATGGAATTATTAGAAGAAAGAATCCGTTCCAGATTTGAATGTGGTTTACTGGCAGATATCGGAGTTCCGGATTATGAAACAAGAATGGCAATTCTTCGCAGAAAGCAGGAATCCGACGGTATTTCCATTAGCGATGATATTTTAAATTATATTGCTACGAATATTAAATCAAACGTTCGTGAATTGGAAGGTGCATTAAACCGCCTGGTTGCCTACGCAAACTTAGAAAAAGTTCAGATTAGTATGGATATTGCCCAGCGTGAACTTCAGAATATCATCTCACCGGACAAACCGATTGAAATAACACCACAGCTGATTATTGAAGTTGTTTCTGATCACTTCCAGATATCTGTGGATCAGATGATTTCAAAAACCAGAAGTAATGATATTGCCAGACCACGTCAGATTGCAATGTACTTATGTAAAACAATGACCGATGCAAAATTAGATACAATCGGTGCACTACTTGGCGGACGTGATCATACAACGATTCTCTATGGTGTCGATAAGATTAAAGACGAGATTAAAGCAAACGAAAGCACTGCTCAAACCATCGAAACCATTAAGAAAAAGATTAATCCAAGTTAATAACTTTTGGATATCTTGTGGATTGATATGTTAGTAAAAAAGGATAACTTTTTTTATACATTTTGCTGTATAAAGTAATTCACATTTTTTGAACGTTTTCAAGGCTTCATCCTTTTACTTTCAACCATGTTATCAAGTTCAGAAAGCCTTGAAATTTAAGGCTTAGAACCACCTTTAAACATATCCACATCCACTACTAATAATACTTCTAATTAATTATTATTTATATATTTATATTTGCATGAAAGGAGTTATTCACAAACATGAAAATCACTTGTTCAAAATCAGATTTATTAAGAGGAGTTAATATTGTATCTAAAGCAGTTCCTACCAAAACAACCATGGCTATTTTAGAATGTATCTTAATCAATGCTTCAGCAGGAGAGATTACATTAACAGCAAACGATATGGAATTAGGAATTGAAACAGTTGTTAAAGGAAATATAGAAGAAAGAGGTATTGTAGCTCTTGATGCAAAGATTTTTTCAGAAATCGTAAGAAAGCTTCCTGATAATTTGGTAACCATCGAAACAGATGCTTCTTTTAAAACAGTGATTAGCTGTGAAAAGTCCGTATTTAATATTATAGGAAAATCAGGAGAAGATTTTTCTTATTTACCAAGTATTGAAAAAAATGAAAGAATTACAATTTCTCAGTTTACTTTAAAAGAAGTAATCAGACAGACCATTTTCTCTATTTCTGATAATGAAAATAATAAATTAATGACAGGTGAACTTTTTGATATTCATGAAAATGAATTAAAAGTTGTTTCATTAGATGGTCATAGAATATCTATCAGAAAGATTGAATTAAAAGAAGTTTATAAAAATAAGAGGTTAGTTGTTCCGGGAAAAACTTTAATGGAAGTTAGCAAAATCTTATCCGGCGGTGTAGAAGATGATGTTGATATCTACTACACAAACAATCATATTATTTTTGAATTTGACAGAACAGTAGTAGTATCCAGATTAATCGAGGGAGAATACTTCAAAATTGAACAGATGTTATCTCCTGATTATGAAACAAAGTTTACAATTAATAAAAAAGAATTATTGGATTCTATCGACAGAGCAATGCTTTTGGTAAAAGAAGTTGATAAAAAGCCAATTATTATGAATGTTACCGACGGAACTATTGAATTAAAGATTAATTCTTTTATTGGATCCATGAATGAAGAAATTTCTATTCAAAAACAGGGTAAGGATATTATGATTGGATTTAATCCAAAATTCTTTATTGATGCACTTCGTGTAATTGATGAAGAAAATATTACTTTATATATGGTAAATCCAAAGGCTCCTTGCTTTATCAAAGATGAGAAAGAAAGCTATATCTATTTAATTTTACCGGTTAACTTTGGCGGCGCAAATTAAAAAGAGATTTAAAAGGAAAGAATATGGAAGTTATTAAATTAAGAGAAGAATTTATTAAATTAGGTCAGGCACTGAAAGCAGCAGGACTGGTTGAATCCGGAGTAGAAGCAAAGGAAGTTATTCAGGATGGCTTAGTAGAAGTGAATGGCGAAGTAGATACCCGTCGTGGCAGAAAATTATATGACGGGGATGTTGTAACTTTTGACGGAGAAACCATTAAGATTGAAAAATGATTGTTAAATCTTTAGAATTATCAAATTTTAGAAATTACGAAACACTTCAAATGGAATTTAGCCCAGGCATGAATATTCTTTATGGTGATAATGCCCAGGGAAAAACCAATATTTTGGAATCTATTTATTTAAGCGGGACAACAAAATCTCATAAAGGTTCCAAAGACAGAGAAATGATTCGTTTTCAACAAGAAGAGGCACATATTCGGACAATTGTTAACAAAAATGATGTGGATTACAGAATAGATATGCACATTAAAAAACAAAAATCCAAGGGTATTGCCATCAACCAGGTTCCGATAAAAAAGGCGGTGGAACTATTCGGAGTATTGAATATCATTTTTTTCTCTCCGGAAGATTTAAACATTATAAAAGACGGACCGGCAGCCAGAAGACGCTTTTTAGATTTGGAATTGTGTCAGATTGATAAGATATATCTTCATAATTTATCGAAATACAATCAGGTTTTAAATCAGAGAAATAAGTTATTAAAGGATTTATATGATCATCCGGAATATAAAGACACATTGGATGTATGGGATCAACAGTTGATTTTATACGGAGAAAAAGTGATTGAGCGCAGAAGTCAGTTTATTCAGGATCTAAATGAAGTTGTTTTTGGAATTCATAAAAAACTAACCGGAAATAAAGAAGTTATTACATTATCCTATGAGCCTGATGTAACGAAACGTCTTTTTGCAGAAAAGCTTTGTGAAAACAGAGAAAAAGATGAGCGTTTCGGAACAACAAGTGTAGGACCACACAGAGATGACTTTGCTTTCTTGGTACACAATATTGATATTCGAAAATATGGTTCCCAAGGACAACAAAGAACAGCTGCTTTATCTTTAAAGTTATCGGAAATTGAATTGGTAAAAAGGATTATTCATGAATCTCCGGTGTTGCTTTTGGATGATGTTTTATCTGAACTTGACAGCAGCAGACAAAATCAGTTGCTGAACAGTTTAACAGATATTCAAACCATTATGACCTGTACCGGTTTGGATGAATTTATTAAGAACAGGTTAAAAATTGACAAAGTTTTCCACATTAGTCAAGGTGCAATTGTGGATGAGGATTAGATTATATTTTAGGAGGCTTAAATGAGCACAGAAAAAGTCCAGGAATACGGAGCGGATCAAATTCAAGTATTGGAAGGATTGGAAGCGGTAAGAAAAAGACCGGGTATGTACATTGGTACCACCTCTTTAAGAGGTCTGCATCATCTTGTTTATGAAATCGTAGATAATGCAGTAGATGAAGCTTTGGGTGGATATTGTGATACGATTCAGGTATTTATTAATAAAGATAATTCCATTACCGTAGAAGACGATGGTCGAGGAATTCCAATCGGAATTAACCAAAAAACCGGCCGTCCGGCTGTGGAGGTTGTATTTACTGTGCTTCATGCCGGCGGAAAATTTGGTGGTGGAGGATACAAAGTATCCGGTGGTTTACATGGTGTAGGTGCATCTGTTGTAAACGCATTGTCTAATTGGTTGGAAGTTCAGGTTTTCAACGAAGGAAAAGTTTATCAGCAGCGTTATGAACGTGGTCATATCTGTTATGATTTAAAAGTTGTGGATAACTGTCCGGCAGAAAAACATGGTTCTAAAATTACATTTTTACCGGATAATACTATCTTTGAAGAAACTGTATTTGATTACGATACATTAAAAACCAGATTAAGAGAAACTGCTTTTTTAACAAAAGGATTGAGAATTGAATTAACCGATTTACGTGAGGATGAAGAAGGAAATCCTGTTAACAGAGTGGATGTATTCCATTACGAAGGTGGAATTAAAGAGTTCGTTACTTATCAGAATCATTCTAAGGAAGCGTTGTATCAGGACATTATTTATTGTGAAGGTACAAAAGATGATGTGTATGTAGAAGTTGCAATGCAGCACAATGATTCTTATAACGAAGTAACTTTAGGATTTGTTAATAATATCATCACTCCGGAAGGCGGTACTCATGTTTCCGGTTTTAAAAATGCCATTACCAAAACAATTAACGATTACGCAAGAAGCGCAAAATTGTTGAAGGATAATGAACCGAACCTTTCAGGTGAAGATATCCGTGAAGGTTTGACTACCATCATCAGTATAAAAATTGCGGAACCGCAGTTTGAAGGACAGACGAAGCAAAAGCTTGGAAACTCCGAGGCAAGAGGAGCTGTAGATAGTATTGTTAGTGAACAACTTACTTATTTCTTAGAACAGCACCCACAGGTAGCAAAAATTATTTGCGAAAAATCCGTTCTTGCCCAAAGAGCAAGAGAAGCTGCAAGAAAAGCCCGTGATTTAACCAGAAGAAAAACAGCTTTGGAAGGAATGAGTTTGCCTGGTAAATTAGCAGACTGTTCCGATAAAGATCCGAAGAACTGTGAAATCTTTATTGTAGAGGGAGATTCCGCGGGCGGAAGTGCAAAAACTGCAAGAAGTCGTGCAACTCAGGCAATTTTACCTCTTCGAGGAAAGATTCTTAACGTAGAAAAAGCAAGACTTGATAAGATTTTTTCCAATGCAGAAATTAAAGCGATGATTACTGCTTTCGGTACCGGTATTCATGACGATTTTGATATTACCAAACTTCGTTATAACAAGATTATTATTATGACGGATGCCGACGTTGACGGTGCTCACATCAGTACTTTGATGCTTACCTTCTTATATCGTTTTATGCCGGAATTAATTAAAGCCGGTCATGTATATTTGGCACAACCACCACTATATAAATTGGAAAAAAATAAAAAGGTGTGGTACGCATACAGTGATGAAGAATTAAATCGCATTTTAGAAGAAGTTGGTCGTGACAGCAATAATAAGATTCAGCGTTATAAAGGTCTTGGTGAAATGGATGCTGACCAGTTATGGGAAACAACCATGGATCCGGAAAAACGTGTTCTGAAAAAAGTTATGATTAACGAAGAAACAGAATCGGAAGTTGATTTAATTTTTACCACTTTAATGGGTGATAAGGTTGAACCAAGACGTGAATTTATTGAAGCAAATGCAAAATATGTTCAGAACTTAGATATTTAATCATATTTGAGAGATGAACGGGAGGAAAATAGATGGAAGATAATATTTTTGACAGTGTCCACGAAGTAGACCTGAAAAAAACTATGGAAACTTCATACATAGACTATGCGATGAGCGTAATCGCAGACAGAGCTTTACCGGATGTAAGGGATGGACTTAAGCCTGTTCAACGTCGTGTACTTTATTCCATGATTGAATTAAATAATGGACCGGATAAACCACATAGAAAATGTGCTCGTATCGTCGGTGATACCATGGGTAAATATCACCCACATGGTGATTCTTCAATTTACGGTGCTTTGGTAAATATGGCTCAGGACTGGTCCACCAGATATGTGTTGGTTGATGGCCACGGAAACTTTGGTTCTGTTGATGGTGACGGTGCAGCTGCAATGCGTTATACCGAAGCAAGACTTAGCAAGATTTCTATGGAAATGCTTGCTGACATTAACAAGGATACCGTAGATTTCAGACCAAACTTTGATGAAACAGAAAAAGAACCAACAGTTCTTCCGGCAAGATTCCCAAACCTTTTGGTAAACGGAACTACCGGTATTGCTGTAGGTATGGCAACAAATATTCCACCGCATAATTTAAGAGAAGTTATCGCCGCAGTTGTTAAGATTATCGATAATCAGATTGAAGAAGGCAGAGAAACAGAGATGGAAGAAATTCTTTCTATCGTAAAAGGACCTGACTTCCCAACCGGAGGCGAAATCTTAGGAACCCGTGGAATTGAAGAAGCCTATAGAACAGGACGTGGAAAAATCCGTGTTCGTGCCATTACAAATATTGAACCAATGGAAAATGGAAAAAACCGTATTATTGTAACGGAACTTCCATACATGGTTAATAAAGCAAGATTAATCGAAAAAATTGCAGAACTGGTTAAGGACAAAAAGATTGTTGGAATTACAGATTTACGTGATGAATCCAATCGTCAGGGTATGCGTATTTGCATTGAACTTAGAAAAGACGCGAACCCAAATGTTATTTTAAATCAGTTGTACAAACATACTCAGATGCAGGATACTTTTGGTGTTATTAGTTTAGCATTAGTAAATAATGAACCAAAATTATTGAATCTGTATCAGATTTTAAAACACTACTTAGCACATCAGGAAGATGTTGTAACCAGAAGAACCAGATATGAATTAAATAAAGCAGAAGAGCGTGCTCATATTGTACAGGGATTGCTCATTGCACTTGATAATATTGACGAGGTAATTAAGATTATTCGTGCAAGCCGTACAACTGCGGAAGCAAAAGCAACTTTAATGGAACGCTTCGGATTATCCGAACCACAGTCTAATGCCATTGTTGAAATGCGTTTGAAAGCATTAACTGGTTTGGAAAGAGAAAAATTAGAAGCAGAATATGCGGAACTTCAGAAATTAATTGCCTACTTAAAAGAAATTTTGGGAGACCGTAATGTATTATTAAAAGTAATTAAAGATGAAATTTCCATAATTGCTGATAGATATGGAGATGATAGAAGAACCAGCATCGGATATGACGAATCTGATATTGATATGGAAGATTTGATTCCTCGTTCTAATACTGTTATTGCCATGACAAAATTAGGTTACATTAAGCGAATGAGCGTGGAAAATTTCCGTTCGCAGAACCGTGGTGGCCGTGGTATCAAAGGTATGGAAACCATCGATGAGGATTATATTGTAGAATTAATGATGACGATTACTCACAACTACATTATGTTCTTCACAAATACCGGTCGTGTATATCATATGAAGGCATATGAAATTCCGGAAGCATCCAGAACATCCCGTGGAACAGCGATTATTAATCTCTTAATGTTACAGCCTGGCGAAAGAATTACGGCATGCTTCCCGGTAGAAGAAATCGATAATAATAAGTATCTGTTTATGGCTACTAAGAAAGGTATCGTTAAGAAAACCTTAATGAGCGAGTATGCACATATGCGTAAGACTGGTTTAATTGCAATTAATCTTCGTGATGATGATGAATTAATTGAAGTTAAGCTTACAGATAACACCGAAGACATTATTGAAATTACAAAATTCGGTCAGTGTATCCGTTATCATGAAACGGATGTAAGAAGTACCGGACGATCCTCTATGGGTGTTATCGGTATGAATCTTCAGGATGATGATGAAGTGGTATCTATGCAGATGGTTAGCCAGGGAACGGATATCTTGGTTGTATCTGAGTTAGGTATTGGAAAAAGAACCATGATGGAAGAATTTACTCCACAAAACCGTGGTGGTAAAGGTGTAAAATGTTATAAGATTACTGAAAAAACCGGTAACATTATCGGTGCGAAAGCAGTTAACGATGACGAAGAAGTAATGCTTATTACAACTGAAGGTATTATTATTCGTATGAAAGTTGACGGAATTTCCAGATACGGACGTGTAACTTCCGGCGTTAAACTTATGAATCTCGATGATAATGTTGTTGTTGCAAACATTGCGAAAGTCAGAGAAGACAAAGATTTAATGGAGAGTGAATCAGAAATCATTGATGGAACTGCAGAAGAATTAAGCTCCGATGTAGTAGAAGAAGGTATTTCTGAAACAGAAGTAACAGAATAATAAAAAGCAGGTAGTTAAAAACTGCCTGCTTTTTTCTAAAATTGAATTTGTACCAAAGCAGAAAATATAAATAGTTATATCTTAACGAAGAAAGCAGAAAAAAATGAAAGAGAAATATATATTTCGAGAAATAACAAAAGAAGAAATTCCACAGATGTTTGACCTGATCCTTGCGCGGATGAAATGGATGGACGAAAAAGGCATCAAACAGTGGAATGTAACATATTATGATGAAGTTTATCCAATGTCTTACTATGAGGAAGCAAGAAAAAAAGGTATATTATATGTACTGGAGAAAAGGCAAACAGGGGAAATTGTTTGCGGAGCTGTATTAAAAGAGGAAGATGACCGCTGGCCGGATGATGGAGTTGCTGTTTATCTTCATAACTTTGCAACAAAAATCGGAGAAAAAGGAATTGGTGCTTATTTTTTAGAATGCGTAGAACAGTATGCGATACAGAAAAATAAAGATTCTTTCCGATTGGATTCTGCAATTGATAATGAATTCTTGACAAAATATTATGAAGAAAAAGGCTTTTTGCCGGTCGGTACCTGCGTGGATGGATTGTATGAGGGTATCTTAAGAGAAAAGAAATTAAAGTAATATGAGAAATAAAAAAGGCTTTGTTACGATTATTCGTAATAAAGCCTTTCGTACATATCCAATTTATCCTTCCATCTCTTCCAATTCAATTTCTAATTCTAATAATCTTTCTAAAAGAGAATTTTGATTTGCTTTTTCTTCCTGAATTGCATTTTCCAAACGGGTTAATTCATAACTGTTTGTCGCAATTGCCGGATCCATTTGTTCCATTAGAAGATTATTTAATTTTTCTTCGCTTTCACCAACGAGCTTGTTGTATTTTTCAATCTGTTGCTTTAAGCGGGAAATTATTTTACCCGGATTATAGTAGGTCTTTTTATCAAAGACATCATTTAAAGTCGGAGAGGAACTTGCAGAACTTTCTTTTTGCGTACCGGATACAGAAGCAGCACTTTTAACGGAAGTGTTTTTAGCCGAAGTTGTCGCATTGCCGCCAACACCCAATCGTGTGTGAAGTTTCTCACGCTCATGCAAATATTGTTCATAACCGCATGGATAATAATTAACCTGATCCATTTCAAAATCAAGAATGTTCGTTGCTACTTCTTTTACAAAATAACGGTCGTGAGATACAAAAATTACGGTACCGGTATAGTTTTTTAACATATTTTCCAAGGCTTCTTTTCCCACGATATCCATATGGTTAGTTGGTTCGTCGAGGATCAGAAGATTTGGAAGTTTCTTGAACATCTTACAAAGTTCCAATCGGACTTTTTCCCCACCGGAAAGTTGTCCTAATTCTTTAAACACTTCATCTTGGGTAAAAAGGAAATTACCAAGGGCATTTCTTACCTGAGTTTCTACCAGATGAGGATACATATCCCAAAAATCATTAATAACTGTCTTTTTTGGGTTATCTGCTGTCTTCATTGCTGCTTGCTGGTCAAAATAACCGCATTCTACACCGGATCCGAAGCGGAATTCTCCTCCTAAAGCAGGAATCTGTCCGATTAGGGTGCGAAGTAAAGTAGACTTTCCTTTTCCATTTTCGCCAATAACAGCGATACGCTCTCCTTTGTGAAGAACGAAGGAAGTTTTACTTAAAACATGGTCATAACCGATTTCAAGATTTCTGGCAGTAATAACATCACGATAGCTTTCGCTCCTTGGAGTGAATTCTGCTTGGAAGGCTCTGGTATCAAAACGACGAGGTTTTTCAATCAGTTCCATATGTTCAATAGCTTTCAATTTGGAACGTGCAGAAGAAACTTTCGTTGGAGTATTTTTCCATTTTTCTACCCATTCGGTTAAGCGCTTGATTTCTGCCTGTTGTTCTTCGTAGTCTTTTTCCTGCTTAATTGCAGCTTCTTCTTTTAACTTTAAATAAGTCGTATAGTTTCCCGGATATCGTTTCATACGATGATACTCGATTTCATAGGTAACATCGATAATATGATCCAAAAACATACGGTCATGGGAAACAATTACAACTGCTTTTGGGTACTCTTTCAAATAACCTTCCAACCATTCAATGGTTGGCATATCCAAGTGGTTGGTCGGTTCGTCCAAAAGCATAATATCAGGTTTACTTAATAAAAGTTTGACAAAGGCAATTTTGGTTTGCTGTCCGCCGGAAAATTCTCCAATCGGACGCTTTAAGTCTTCTAAAGAAAATCCAAACTTTTGAAAAACGGTTTCCATTTCCTGACGATAACCATATCCGTTTAAGGACTCCATTTTTGCCTGTAAAGATGCATAGCGGCTCATAATTTGTGGGCTTTGGTCGTGTGCCATTTGCTCCATAACTTCATGCATTTGCTTCTCACAATCAAAAATTGGCGCAAAAACTTTTTCGATTTCTTTTTCCACAGAAATTTGGCCATCTGCAAAGCTAATCTGTTTTAAGTATCCGATTTGCTGCTTGCCAGCCATAAAGATACCGCAAGTTTCATCGCTATCCGGATTAACCATTTCCAGTTCTCCGGAAATCAGTTTCAATAAAGTGGTTTTTCCGCATCCGTTCCGGCCGATAATAGCAATTTTTTCTGTATCCCGGATTTCAAAATTAATTTTATCTAAAATAAGGTCCGCAGCGTACATAACGGTAGCATTCCTGATTTCATAACGCATAGTGTGATCCTTTCAATGTATAATTAAAATGTAAAATCATATATACCTTTAGTAATTATATCAAAAAATCTGTCAAAATCAATTGACATTTAAGAAATCCTTTAGTATAATAACCTTTGCGTTGTAACGCAATTAATTAAAGATTGGCATTATTAAATGCGAAACAATCGGGCGAGGAGAAGTACTCAAGAGGCCGAAGAGGTGCCCCTGCTAAGGGTATAGGTCGGGTGACCGGCGCGAGGGTTCAAATCCCTCCTTCTCCGTTTCAAAAAAGGTTTGATGCAAATGCGTCAAACCCTTTTTTATTCTATTGATTTATGTTAAGATAAAACAGTGAAATCACTTTACAAAGGAGAAAACAAAATGAATCCGAATTTTGGACCAAAACATATTGTTGGGCTTATATGGCTTTTATCATTAATCGTGGTACTTCTAACCATTCTTTTATCAATTAGAAAAAAATGGAAACTGGGAGAAAAATTTGATTTGGCAGTGATTCGTTATACCTGTTATTTCATGTGGGCATGGGAAATTGTAAAAACAGTTCGAATGATTAATTGCACGGATTACGGTCCGGTTGGTTATTATCCGTTATGGATGGCACCATTTCACATTTGCAGTATGGGATTGTATGCATATCTTATCATTGGTTCTAAAAAACAAGGAAAATTGGCGGAATGGGTGAAGCCATTCGGATATGCTGTAATGATGATAGTGACTTCGATTATCTTAATTATTCCTAATTCTTCCGGCATTCTTGGTACGGTAGATAATTGGAACTTAGTATTTGAAAATATTTTACCGTATCAGACATGGTTATATCACGGATGCTTATTATTTGTTCCTTTTTATATGGTATTGTCCGGTTTTTATCGTCCGCGATGGAGCGATATATATAAAGGCGCAACCGTACTTGTCGTGGTAGCAGCGTTTGCACAGACATTGAATTTTGTTTTAGAGGGAAGCGGTGCAGACTATATGACATTACGATACGGCAATGGAAATCCGTTTGCCTTCTTACTGGCGGACACTCCTATTTTGTACTATTTGCTTCTTGCGGCAGTTTCAATTGGCGGAATGGCGATTGTAATTTCAATTACAATCGGGATTCGGGCACTTTTGGAAAAACGGAAATAAAAAAGACGATTAAAAAAACGACCACCATCTGTTAGAATATCTGATAAATGGGAGGTCGTTTTTTAATAGGTTGAGAATGAAATATTTTTCAAGATACTTTTATTCATCTAAATTGTGATAAGGAATAATCTCCTGTGTTCGCAATTCTTCGTAAGTATTATAAAATAAATCGCTACAATCGTTACCTTCTGAAGATTGTTTCAAAATATCCGAAAGAATATAAGAAAATGTTTTTGCACCGATATTGCTTAAATGATTGCGGTCATAAAAGGCATTGCTGTCTTTAAATAAATCACATTTACCTTTATAAAGACTAAAATTATAATATTCGCAACTCCATTTTTCGCAAATTTCTTTATAACCCTCGTGAATCGTATCCAACTTATCATAACTCATAATAGCACCATCTGATAGTGGTGTTGCAATAACGATAACTTTAATATTGTTTTCCTCACAAAGGGCAAATATTTTATCTAAGTAATCCAAATTTTCCTGCGCAAAATCAGTCAGAATCTTTTCTTTATTAAAGTTTTCTTTTTCCGGCATTGGAATTGCGTTTGCATCTAAAGGTTCATATCCTTTTGTTTTGTATTTCGGAGATGTACCGATTGGTTTGTAATCTAACTCTTTCCAACATTTAATGCCTCGAGTCAATGCATCTCCATAATAATCCGCATACTCGTTAAATCGGGCAGACATAAAGAAATATTCTAACCGTTCCAAAGGAGTCGTTAGTCGTCCTAACAAATAATAATCGCCTTCGGCGGAGACATAATCGCGGTCACGAACCAGAGAATCATAGCAAAGTTCAATAACTACAGTATCCACCGGATTACGTGCAATCTCCTTTTTAAGGAGATAATATCGTCCCATGAGCGTCAGTAGCGGAGAACCGATATTATAGGAGTTTACGCCTAATTCCTGATCCAAAATAATTGGGTTAATCCCGCGTTGTCCCTGAGATGCAGCGCAAATGATGAAATCAATTTCCCCGGCCAGTTCCTCGCGAACATATCCGTCTTGGTAATGATAGGTTTCAGAATAAAAATACGGATATGTAATTAAAGAAGAAACTGTTGTTACCATTATCAAGGTACAAACAGTAGATATCAGAAGATGTTTAAAATTGTTCATATAAAAATCCTCCTTCGCTCTGAATCGGTACGCCATAGATCATAATTAAAAAGAAAATCGTAATGAAAATGGCGTATCGGATAATGACGGATTCTTTTGATAAGCGATCTCGTATACCCTCCCGACGTTGTAAAAGACTGACAATGAAAATGGCAAGTGCACCAAAGAGGATAATCATAAAGTCTTTTTTATCAGTAATCGGATATGCTAATTCGGATAAAGAAGCCACTTTTAAATTCCAATTTTTAAAACAATGAATCCAATAGTTGATACCGGATTTAAAATCGCCAACCTCCGGAAAAACTTTTATCATCGTAACAATAAAAAAGGTTCTTAATGTTGCAAAAGCACGCCAGCCAAAAGACGATTCCTTAATATGAAATCGTTTTTTTAAAGCGATAAATACTGGGTCAAACCATAGGGTGAGGATAATAGCAAGACCATTTAAGCCACCCCAAATAATATATGCCCAACTTGCACCATGCCAAAAACCGGTTGTAAACCACACAACGATTAGGGCAAAAGATGCGCCCACTGTTTTTCCTACATTTTTACCAAATAAAGAACCACCAACAGAGCTTAATTTCATGGATAACTTAGAAACAGCAACCGGATAATATACGTATGTTTTAAACCAGGTTCCGAGACTGATATGCCAACGACGCCAGTATTCTGCAACAGATTTTGAAAAGTACGGGCGCATAAAGTTTTCCGTAAGATGAATACCCAGAATTTCACACAATCCGCAAACAATGTCCATATATCCGGAAAAATCCGCATAAATCCATAAACTATACAAGAAAGCAGAAAGTAAAACGTTATTTCCTGCCATGGTTTCATAGCTTGTAAAAGAAAGTCTGACAAGAGGTGCTAATCGGTCCGCAATAACCATTTTTTTAAAAAATCCCCATAACATTCTTTGAATGCCGAAAGAGAAATTTTTATATTCAAACTTATGTGGTGAAAATAACTGGGACGCTAATTGGTTATATTCACTAATCGGGCCTTGTGTGATTTGAGGAAAAAAGGAAACATAAAGTAAGAGTTTTGCAAAGTTTTTTTGTGGTGTAACTTTTTCCCAATAAACATCTACAACGTAACCGATTGTTTGGAAAGTGTAAAAGGAAATTCCAAGCGGTGCCAACAACCCTAAGGTGGATGGCAGACCTTTTTGAGGGAATAATCCGTTTAACTGTTCTAATACAAAATCAGAGTATTTAAAAAGACATAATAATCCAATATTGATAAGAAGTGTTACAATCATTACTTTTTTGGAAACGGAGTTTCGTTTCTTTTTATATAAGGATCGCTCTTCCTTAGATAGTGTTTCTTTGTTTGCTTTAATATATGTTTTTGTCTTTGTTTGAATATTTCCAATCAATAACGTACATAAATAAGCAGAAGCAGAAGTGATCAACAAATACAAAATAACCTTTCCGCCACTTATAATATAAAATACAAGAGAAAATAAAAGCAGACAAATCCATTGTATCCGTTTCGGAACAATAAAATAACAAACAATAAGCAGAATCACAAATAACAAAAAGGACTCTGAAACCAGGGACATAATTGACTCTCCTTTTTCATAAAATCTATTATTCAATCATTACTGATTATAACATATGAAAAAAACCACTTCAATCTAAATAACAGGGGGCAAAAAAGGACGAAGAGCGAAAAATCTGCTTAAAAACTATAAAATTGCATGAAAAATTATGAAAAACGAAAAAAAATGTTGACTTTCAAGCGGTAAGATGATATTCTAACTAAGCTGTCGCAAAAAAAGCGAAAAGTATTCCTCAATAGCTCAGCGGTAGAGCGTCCGGCTGTTAACCGGGATGTCGTAGGTTCAAACCCTACTTGGGGAGTTCAAAAGAGAAATCTTTTGTAAAATTGGCTCCTTGGTCAAGCGGTTAAGACATCGCCCTTTCACGGCGGTAACACGGGTTCGATTCCCGTAGGAGTCATTGCAATGAAAATTGCATAACAGAATGTGGCGACATGGCCAAGTGGTAAGGCACGGGTCTGCAACACCCTTATCACCAGTTCAAATCTGGTTGTCGCCTCTAAAACCTCAGAGAAATCTGAGGTTTTTTTGTGTTTAGAAAGCATAAGAAGAGAGTTTTTTTTAAGCTTATGGTATAATGAGAAAAAATGACACTATGACAGAGGGATTTTATGAAAACGCAAAATTCATTTTCCTATAAAAATATAAAAGCAGATGTTATACTTCCTGGTTTAATCCGCGTACAATCATCCAAAGCCGAAGATTTTTTCACGGAAGAACGCACACAGAAGGTATGGAACCGGGAAAGTGAAGATGTTGATATAACATTTCGAACAGACGGAAAGAAACTGTACATTTACACAACCATAGCGCAAGTATGTATAGATGCCACATCCGGTCGATTCCTTTTTGCAAAAACAGATGCAGGTATGTGTAAAAATCATAAAAAAGGGAATCTTAAAGGAACAGCCCGAACCTTGGATCAAAAGCGAGGAGCTGTAAAATTACAAGATGGCGTGGTTTCGAAAAGCGGGGTTGCCATTTTAGATGACAGCAGGTCTTTGTTGATAGCAGAAGACGGCATGCCAAAAATGCGGAAGGGAAAAGGAAAGGATTATTATATTTTTGCGTATGGCTCAGATTATGTAGCTTCAGTGCGTGCACTTTACCATTTATGCGGACCGACTCCGTTGATTCCGCGATATACACTCGGTAATTGGTGGAGCCGATACAAAGCCTATACACAGGAAGAATATTTATCCTTAATGGAGCGTTTTATAAAAGAGCAGGTTCCGCTGACAGTAGCAACTGTTGATATGGACTGGCATTGGGTCAACATAAAAAAACGATTAAAGAATCAGAAAGTTGATTTTGGAAAAAAGACGTTTCTTGGCAAAGGCTGGACCGGATATAGTTGGAACACGGACCTTTTTCCAGATTACAAGGAATTCTTAAAGAAATTAAAAGAAAAGAATTTAAAAACAACTCTGAATTTGCATCCGGCATCCGGTGTGCGAGCTTTTGAAAACCAATATGAAGATATGGCAAAAGCACTTAGTATCAATCCGAAAAAGAAAAAAGCGATTCCTTTTGATGTTACAAATCCGAAATTTATGGAAGCCTATTTTAAATATCTTCATCATCCGTATGAAGAAGATGGCGTGGATTTCTGGTGGATTGATTGGCAGCAAGGAAAAAAATCTGCTCTAAAAGGATTGGACCCACTTTGGGCATTGAATCATTTCCATACATTAAGCGCTGACAGAACGAACAAAAGACCGCTTATTTTATCACGTTATGCAGAAATTGGGTCACACCGATATCCGATTGGTTTTTCAGGAGATACCTGGATTCGCTGGTCGGCACTTAATTTTCAGCCGTATTTTACCATTACCGCTGCAAACTGCGGATATACCTGGTGGAGTCATGATATCGGAGGACATGTTTTTGGAGGAAAAGATGAAGAGCTGTATGTCCGTTGGATACAATTCGGAGTATTTTCACCGATTTTAAGACTTCATTCTTCTAATACAACAAGAGGAAAGGAGCCGTGGAATTATTCAAAAGAAATTTGCAAAGTCGCAAAAAATTTCTTGCGGTTAAGAGCACAGCTTATTCCATATATTTATACCATGAATTACCGCAATCATAAGGAAGGAAGAGCGCTTTGCGAACCGCTTTATTATTCCTACAAGGAAAAGTGGGCGTATCAGTATGAAAATGAGTATTTGTTCGGCAATCAGCTTTTGGTTTGTCCGGTGACACAGCCAATGAATCCTGCGACAAAAAAAGCGACAACAAGAATGTATTTACCGAAAGGACGCTGGACGAATCTTTTTACGGACGAAGTGATAGAAGGAGACAGGGAAATAACCGTAGAATCTTCGTTAGAGGAGATGCCGGTTTTTGCAAAAGAAGGAGCTATTCTTCCGCTTAGTATGAATCTTGTAAACGGAGCAGACAATCCAAGTCATCTGATGTGGAGAATTTTTTCCGGAGAAGGAGAATTCTCACTTTATGAAGATGACGGCGAAACCAAGGATTATAAGGACGGACAGTATTCAATTACAAAAGTTTGCCATTCGGTAGACGGAAATGAAGTTTTCGTGCAACTTTTCGGAACAACGGAGGAGACGTATTTACCAAAGATGCGAACCCATGTCTTTTGTATGGAAAATATTATAAAAGCAGACCGCATAGAAGTGTCGGGAACGGTAAAAGATATTTCTTATAAAGTGACCCAAGAAGAGAATAAAATTATGATCGAAGTCGCAGATTATCCGATTACTGCAAATCTTTGCATAAAATTAGGCGGAGTCTGTGCAAGATAGAAGAAATCACGTAAAATGACTTGACGCAAAAAGACAGGTTTGTTATAATTACTGTGTTTTCAAGGCGACATGGCCAAGTGGTAAGGCACGGGTCTGCAACACCCTTATCACCAGTTCAAATCTGGTTGTCGCCTCTTTAATTTGAATCGAGAAACCTTGTAAATCAAGGCTTCTCGATTTTTTTGTTCGTTTATGTCCAACATGAGAAGTCACCATGTGATGGAAAAGTTGGATATTAGTTCGTACTCCAAAATTAAGATTTATGAGACTGGGCATATAGCGAAAGAAAAATCTATATGTCCAATTTCTGCATCAAAAATGGCATTTTTCGTGTGAATTTGGACCTATAGAAGTCTGAATTTGCATATGCCCACGTTTTATGGTAAAAGCATGGGCATATGTAAATTTCAGTGTGCATAGACCCAATTTCACAACTTTTTTCGACTTTTGAAATCATTTTTTGGGCATATAGAAATTTGGCATAACGGAGGCCCAATTTTACAAATTAATGAAGCGATTATTGGAAAAGTATCACGATGGCATAAAGGTATGGTTAAAAATAATTTTCAAAACAAGTTGAACTTCCCACAAAGAAAGTGGATAATAGAACCTAGGGAAAAATTTATTGTGGATACAGGAAGTGAGGCATAAAAATGGCAGCAAAGAGGGACAAAGCAGTCCTCATGACAGAGGGACCGATAGGAAAGCAGATTATACGATTTGCCTTACCGGTATTTTGGGGCAATTTATTTCAACAATTATATAACATGGTGGACTCCTTAATTGTAGGAAACTTTTGTGGAAAAGATGCACTGGCGGCGGTTAGTTCAGCAGGGCATTTAATCTTTATGTTAAATGGCTTGATATTTGGGATTTTTGCCGGGGCAGGCGTAGTGATTTCCAAATATTATGGGGCAAAAGATAAAGAAAATGTTCAGAACACGATCCACACAACCATGGCGATGGGATTAATCGCCGGAGTGTTATTAACGGTGCTGGGTGTGGGACTGACACCGCAAATATTGGTGTGGATGAATACACCGGCGAGCGTATTACCAAACTCCGTGATGTATTTCCGCATTTACTTTATGGGATCTATGGCGATGGTGCTTTATAATACGGCGACCGGAGTATTCCAAGCTGTGGGTGACAGCAAGCATCCGCTTTATTACTTGATTGCATCTTCGATGGTGAATGTTATTTTAGATTTCGTTTTCGTCTGGGGATTTGATTGGGGTGTTGCCGGCGCGGCAGCAGCGACAGTAGTTGCACAAACGGTAAGCTGTGTATTAGCATTTGCGAGACTGTTTAAGAGCGAGGAAACCTATCGCGTACATATTAAAAAGGTTAAGATTCATAAAAACTTAATCGGACAAATCCTGAAAATGGGAATTCCGTCCGGTGTACAGAATTCTGTAATCGGATTTGCAAATATTATCGTTCAGAGTAATATCAATATGTTTGGTGATGCGGCGGTGGCCGGCTGCGGAACCTATTCCAAGATAGAAGGCTTTGCCTTTTTACCAATTACCAGTTTTTCCATGGCTTTAACAACCTTTACCGGACAAAATACCGGTGCGAAGCGTTATGACCGCGTGAAAAAAGGCGCGAAGTTCGGTATTTTTGGCGGAATGGTATGTGCAGAGGTAATCGGAATTCTGATGTTTACCTTTATGCCTGTATTAGTGGCTGCGTTTAACAGAGAACCGGATGTCATTGCTTTTGGAACTTTAAATGCCAGAACCTGTACTTTATTCTATTGTTTGTTGGCATTTTCACATTGTGCAGCAGGTCTTATGCGAGGAGCAGGAAAGGCCTATGTGCCAATGATTGTTATGTTAGTTTGCTGGTGTCTCATCCGAGTTACATACATAACCATTGCTACAAACCTTGTGCCGGATATTCAGATGATTTTCTGGGCATATCCGATTACCTGGAGCTTAAGTACCATATGCTTCTTGTGGTATATATTAAAAGGCAGTTGGGCAAAACCGCAGGAGAAATTCATATAAAAATTAGGAGGAATACACATGAGTCGTTTTGATAAAGAAATCAACCGTTATGAAACAAACAGTATTAAATTTGACCTTGCAAAAGTAGAAAAAAAACCGGAAGGAACCATTCCGATGTGGGTGGCAGATATGGATTTTATGGTTCCGGACAGTGTATTGGCGGCTGTGAAAAAAGTTGCTGATCATGGAATTTTTGGATATTCTTTCCCGCCAAAAAGTTATTTTGAAGCATTAAAAAATTGGTTTGCTACATATTTTGATGTTGAAATAGAAGATGAATGGGTTGTAACCACACCGGGAGTTGTTGCAGCTGTTGGTTTGGCAGTGCGCGCGTTTACGGAGCCGGGCGATGCAGTGTTAATCCAAAGACCGGTATATTATCCATTTACATTTATGATTGAAAGAAATAAAAGACGTTTGGTTAACAGTCCACTCATAAATGAAAATGGCCGTTATCGTATGGACATGGAAGATTTTGAGAAGAAGATTGTGGAAGAGAAGGTAAAACTTTTTATCTTATGCAGTCCGCACAATCCAATTGGCCGCGTTTGGACAAAAGAAGAATTAACGGAAGTGGCTAGAATTTGTAAAAAACATGGTGTCATTGTAGTAAGTGATGAAATCCACTGCGATTTTGTATTTGATGGAAGAAAGCATCACAATTTCTTTAACATTTTACCGGAATGCAAGG
This sequence comes from Lachnospiraceae bacterium, assembly GCA_045593085.1. Classification (GTDB taxonomy): domain Bacteria; phylum Bacillota; class Clostridia; order Lachnospirales; family Lachnospiraceae; genus XBB1006. Next base: position 37,203 of record JAZNWA010000028.1, read on the forward strand.
ATTTTTCTATCGTTTGTACCGCACCAAGTAAGACCTTCAATCTGGCGGGAATGCAGACTTCCAATATCTTGATTCCAAGCGAAGAATTACGCAATAAGTTTAAGGAAGAAAGTGAAACACTTCATCTTGGCGGAGTATCTCCGATGGGTATGGCAGCTTGTGAGGCGGCATATCGCGGCGGAAGAGAATGGTTAGAGGAATTAAAGGAATATTTGCAGGCAAACAGAGATTACATGAAAGCCTTTTTTGCAGAGCATTTTCCGGGCTTTGTAATGTCAGACCTGGAAGGTACCTATTTACCTTGGGTGGATATGCGTAGTCTCGGACTATCTAATGAGGAATTGAAAACCTATATGGCAAAAGAATGCAAGCTTTGGTTAGACGATGGAGACATGTTCGGAGTAGAAGGCGAAGGATTTATGCGTTTTAACATTGCATGTACAAAAGCCACATTACAAAAAGCAATGTGGCAAATGAAAGAAGCATTTGATAAATTGTAAGATTATCTATAAAAAGAAAAGCGTTAATATGCCGTAGATAAGCGGTTGATGAAGCAGATAAATCACTAAGGAATGGCGACCCAGCCATTCCAGTGGTTTTATGCGAAAGGCAGAAAGTGCCTTCATAAAACCAAGCCTTTCAAAGATGCCCTGTAAAAAATATCCGCTCCAAAATAAAAAGATCCACGGAAGAAGCGGAAAATAATCTGCCGAGAAGAATTCTTTTGTCGGAAATCCGAAAAAGGCGGTTATATTATTTGCGTACCAAGCTTTTGGAAGCTTGGTAATGATTACATTGCCAAAACCAAGATAACCGTCATTTATCTTATAGGTTACAAATAATAATGCAAGCATCACGATAAATCCGATATACGGGTTTATTTTTTTTAGGATTTTATCAAGAGGCACACTGAGTAACATGGATGTGCCAAGTAGAGATAAGACCCCAAAAACAATACGGTTTTCCGGCATAAATACGAAAGTGACAGCCGTTATCAACAAAGAAGCACCGAAAACTATCAATCCGCGTTTATAATTTTTTTTGCTAATCGCGAAGCAAAAACCGGACAGAGAAATAAAAGTAAGAAAAATACTTTGTTGCCATAAGTGGCCAAGAGATGCCTCGTACCAAGGGAGATTTACATGAAACATATAAACCAGGTCCCAGGTAGCATGGTAAAAAATCATACTGATTAAAGTTGCACCACGAAGAATATCCAATAAATAATAACGTTGTTTTTTCATAAAAAAATCCTTTCTAATGTTTATATTATAAGGGCTTTGGAAGATGGTGGCAAGAGTGACGTTTTTTTCCGCTGATAATATTTGAATTGCAAAAAAGGCATAAAAGGGGTATGATTAAAACAACAAAAAAGAAGACCTAAAAAAGGAAAAAAGCTTTACGGAAAGGGATTTTTATATGGCAAATGCAAGAGAAAAAAGGCAGCTGATATTTTTAATTGTTGGTTTATCTGCAATTATGCTGGCTGCAGTTGGAATCACGGTAGTAATTCTGCTATTTACAAGACCGCAAGGAACACAAACCGGCGGTAATACACCAAATATTGACGATCAGCAGCAACAGATTCAACAGGAACAAGAACAGTTGGCGCAGAGGAAAAAAGAATTAATCGCACAGGCTGATTACTACGCATTGACTTATGATTATGATCGTGCGATGGATACTCTCAAGACATGGACGGATTATGACAAAGATCCGGAATTGATTCTTAAGATAAATGAGTATCAGGCAACGAAAGATAGTTGCGTACGTGTGGATATGTCAGAAGTAACACATATTTTCTATCACTCATTGGTTGTTGACGCAGACAGAGCTTTTGACCCGAGCAATTATCAAGGCAGGGGAAATTATGAATGGATGACAACCATTGATGAATTTAATAAAATCACGCAGGAAATGTATGACAGAGGATATGTATTGGTCAGCATCCATGATTTATATGAAATTGTGATGGATGAAAACGGTAACGAAATTATGAGAGAAGCTGACATTTATCTTCCGGAAGGAAAAAGAGCGTTTGTACTTTCATTGGACGACTTAAGTTATTATCACAGTTATGACGGATTTGGTTTTGCATCTAAGTTAGTACTTGATGAAAACGGCAAAGTAATTAATGAATACATCGATGCAGAAGGTAATGTCCATTATGGTGCATACGACTGTGTTCCGTTGTTGGATCAGTTCATCGAAGAACATCCGGATGCGTCTTACCGTGGTGCAAAAGGAACAATTGCATTGACCGGATATAACGGCATTTTTGGTTACCGTACGGACTACAGTTATTCTTTAGATACTCCGGACCTTGATAAAGATAAAAGAGATTTCTTGCTTGCAAATCCGAATTTTGACGTGGAAGCAGAACGTGCACTCGCAAAAGAAATAGCCGATGCATTAAAAGCAAGCGGTTGGACCTTTGCAAGCCATACCTGGGGACACTTAAAGGTTCAGCAACGTCCGTTATCAACTTTGATGGCAGATAATGAAAAGTGGATGAAAAATGTAGCAACGATTGTTGGCGAAACCAATATCATTATTTTTGCTCATGGTGAAGATCTTGGAGGTTGGAGCAAGTATGATTTAAGTGATGAAAAAGTACAGTACTACATGAGTCAGGGATTCAATGTTTTCTGTAATGTAGACAGTAACTTATATCGTACATATTTTGGCGGTACCTATTTACGTCAGGGACGTCGTAACTTAGATGGAATCCGATTCTATAAAAACTTAACCGGAAGTCAGGACAATTTAGACGATCTTTTTGATGTAGAAGATATTATAGATCCAAAGCGACCGGATTACAGCGTATATATTCAGGAATAGTTTTTTCATCGATGTAAAAAGAACAATTTGAATATTTAGAGATGAAAAATGGCCTCTATCGGAATTTCCGACAGAGGCCGTATTTATGCATTTAATGATGTGAGTTGATATTACATCGTTAATTTACAGAAACTCTTTTTACCCTTCTTTAAGATAAATTCATTTGCAAAGTCTTCTGCTGTATAAGAAGTTTTGGCGTCAGTAACTTTTTCACCGTTTACGGAAACGCCGCCCTGCTCAACACTACGACGTGCTTCCGAACGGGATGCGCATAATTCCCCTTTTACAAGACACTGTAAAATATCAATGCGACCGTCCATAAAGTCACCTGCTTCTAAGGAGATGGTTGGCATGTGCTCATTCGAACCGCCACCGGCAAATAAAGCATGGGAAGCTTCTTTCGCTTTTGTTGCTTCTTCTTCTCCGTGAACCAAAGCAGTTAATTCATAAGCAAGGATTTCTTTTGCCTGATTTAACTGGCTTCCTTCCCAGCTGTCCATCTCATTGATCTGTTCTAACGGAAGGAAGGTCAGCATACGGATGCATTTTAATACGTCAGCATCGGCAACGTTTCTCCAGTATTGGAAGAATTCGAAAGGTGAAGTCTTGTTTGGATCAAGCCATACAGCACCGGACTGCGTTTTTCCCATCTTCTTTCCTTCGGAGTTAAGAAGTAAGGTAATTGTCATAGCGAATGCGTCTTTACCAAGCTTTCTACGGATTAATTCTGTACCGCCAAGCATGTTGCTCCACTGGTCATCGCCACCGAACTGCATATTGCAGCCATATTCCTGGAACAATTTGTAAAAGTCGTAGCTCTGCATAATCATGTAGTTAAACTCAAGGAAGCTTAAACCTTTTTCCATACGTTGCTTGTAGCATTCTGCCGTCAGCATACGGTTAACAGAAAAATGGGCACCGACTTCACGTAATACATCAACGTAGTTTAAATCCATTAACCAGTCTGCATTATTAACAAGGAGTGCTTTTCCTTCTGAAAAGTCAATAAAGCGACTCATCTGTTTTTTAAAGCAATCTACGTTGTGGGCAATGGTTTCTTCTGTCATCATCTGACGCATATCGGTTCTTCCGGATGGATCACCAATCATTGCAGTACCGCCACCGATTAAAGCGATCGGTTTGTTTCCGGCCATCTGAAGTCTCTTCATTAAGCAAAGTGCCATAAAGTGACCAACGTGAAGACTATCTGCTGTTGGGTCAAAGCCAATATAAAAAGTAGCTTTTCCGTTGTTAATCATATCTTTGATTTCTTCTTCATCTGTTACCTGGGCAATAAGGCCACGGGCAACCAATTCGTCATAAATTGTCATTGTTTTATTCTCCTTTTTCTATTATTTTTTTTGCGGTTGTTAGTGTGTTTATCATGCTTTTGGATATTATGCGGAAATAAACTTCACACCCGCGGTTAGAAAGAAAGGAATCGGCAATAAAAAAGTCCCTTCTTTCAATACGAAAGAAAGGACGGATATACCGTGTTACCACCTTCATTTATATCGGTCTCGCGGCCGATACCTCTGTGTGTTCGTGACACATACTCTATAACGGGAGTGCCCGTCACAGCCTACTAGTCAAAGAGAAGATTTTAGAAAAAGTCTGTCCGTAAAAATCTCGCAATGCGTTCGGTGCGCAGCTCGGGGATGTATTCCTAAGATGCTTTCCGTGCGCCTCTCACCAACCGGCAACTCTCTGTTCGTTCCGCAAAAAAGTACTTGTTCCCTTCAAAGCCTTTTTCATATGTTAGGATTATATGTTTCTGTTGAAAAAAAGTCAAGACCTTCTCTTATTTTTATAAAAAAGAAAAAGAATAGAAATAAAATCCCTTTTTTAGAAGTAAAAAGATTGCTCGCATATACAAAAATGCGTTATAATGAAAACAACATTTAAAGTGGGGGATAGAGACAGATGTTTTTCAGAAATATTGACTATAAAATGAAAGATGGGACGAGCTATAGCATCCGTTCTATTAAGCCGGAGGAAGCGGGAGAACTTCTTCGACTGATGAAACAAACCAGCGGAGAATCATTAGGAATGCTTCGCTATCCGGACGACACATTTCCGTCTGTTGAAGCGGAGGAACGTTATTTAGAGCACGCAATGGGAAGTGATGACAGTGCGCAAATCGGTGCTTATGTAAACGGAAGATTAATCGGCTGTGCAGGAATTAATTGTCCGGGTGTAGGGAAAAGAAAAGTGCTCCACCGTTGTGAAATCGGCATTAGCATCGAAAAACAATATTGGGATCAGCAAATTGGTACCCGCCTGCTAGAGGCTTTAATTGAACTTGGACAAAGAGCTGGTTATGAACAGATGGAATTAGAAGTATTTACGGATAACGAAAGAGCGATCCATGTGTATAGGAAAATGGGCTTTGAAATCTTCGGCACGCGCCCGCACGCCATGAAACTTGATGATGGCAGATATCAGGACGAGCACTTGATGGTAAAATATTTAAATGCCAAGTTTGATTATGAAGAAAAAGCAACCACTGATTTGGAAGAGTGGATTGAAGAACAGGGAATTCAGTTAAGATATTAATACAAAGCAGAGATTGGAAGAAAAAATGGTAGTAAAGCTATTGTGTGCAGTTGCATTTTTATTTTTCGCACCCGCTGTTGTAGGTCATGGAGTGAATCGGTTACTAAAAATAAACCCTTCTATAGTAAAGAATTACTTAGTAGGAAACATTTTTATATGGGCATTATTTCAAATAGTATCGGTACCGCTCATATTGGAAAAACAGAGATTTTCAACGGTAGTTATTCTTATAAGCGTTATTGTAATAGGTGTGATGGTGTGGGCGATCATATACGAGACAATAATAAAAAAAGGCGACCTATTCCGCCAAAGCCCGTGGAAAAATCAAATAGGAAATATTAAAATTGCAGATGTACTGGCTGTTCTGTTCATGGTTGCAATAATGGGATGGTTGTTTTACAAAATTGTATCGTTACAGCACACCGATGCCGATGATGCCAGGTTTATTGTAAATGCGGTAGAGATGTTACGCACAGACCGCATGTATTTGACGGATGTAATCACAGGAGAAGAACTTAAGATATGGGTCGGAGAATTAAGCAAAGATGTAACATCTCCATGGGCAGTATACATTGCATACTGTGCTAAAATAACCGGAATATCTGTTGTAACCATGGCGCACTCCGTCTTATCGGTGGCGTTGATTCTATGCGGCATCAGCGTGTTTTGGCTATTTTCAAAAGTTATATTTAAAGACAACATCAAAGACAGATGTTTGTTTGTCAGCTTGGTTTTACTAATGAACATATATGGATTTCATTCTGTATATACGGCAGAGACATTTTTTCTTACCAGAATCTGGCAAGGAAAAGCAGCGGTAGCAGCCATTGCAATACCGGCACTATTTCTGATTTTTATGAAGATATATGAACACACTAGAAGCTATGGATACTATGTATTGCTCGCTCTTATGAATGTTGGTATGTGTTTGATGTCCGGGATGGGGATTATTATTGGAGCGATTATGTTATTTGTAGCCGGTCTGATTTATGGAATCCGAAAAAGAAATATTTGGATAACACTTTTGTTGTGGGAGATGTGCATACCAAATGTGATTTATTTCATAATCAATGAGCTACAGCCGGAAGTATGGACACTAGGATAAAGGAAAGACAGGAAATAACGTATGAGAGCTTTTTTATATTATGCTCAAGAAATCATTGAGTGGTTGCAAAAGTATTATAAAAATGACGGCGGAATTTTTTTGTTGTTTGCAATAGTAGCGTTTGCGTATCTTTTTATAACACAGAAAAACTTGCGTTATAAATTTCTTTTGCCAATTGCGGGAATGATGCTTATAGTATTAAATCCCATATTGTATAAAAATTTTTTCATCGAGATGTCTTATTGGCGGTTATTCTGGGTATTCCCCGGAACCTTGTTGATTGTAACAGCCGTTATAATTCTTATGAAGAGTGTCAAAAAACCATGGCTTAAGTACGGAATCTTAGGAATAGCAGTAGTGATTATTCTTTTTAGAGGAAGCAACGTATTTGAAAAAGGCGGTTTTTCTCCGAGAAAAAATTGGGAAGGCTTATCGGAGGAAACTCTTGCGGTTAGCGATATTCTGTTGTCGATAGATGAAAGTCCAAGAGCAATCGTTCATTCTGACATTAATACAGAGATTCGACAATATGCACCGGAAATAGCGTTGATGTATGGCAGAGACGCAGCAAATCATGGGTTGCATTTTATCCGGGATCCGGAGCCAACAGCCTTATCTGTTTATCTGGCATTAGAAAAAAATCCGACAGATTTTGAGTATGTACTACAAGTCGCAGTTGAAGAGGGATACAACTTTATTGTAGTTAAAAGTGATGCACCGATAGATGCTGCGGTGCTATCTCAATATGGTTTTTCAGAAGTTGGCAGAACAGAAAATCACATTATATATTACAAGGATAAATAAAAATACGTTTCTAAAATTATTTATGATAAGGGAGTCGCAATAGCGACTCTCTTTTTTGATTCTCTAAGGAAAGAAGAGTCTTTTTTATTTCAGATTGATTTGATTTTAAAAAAGGCAAAATTTCCTTAGTTCCTTCTCTTGAACTATAATTTTGTGTTTTTCCATTAAAACGACAAGTCACCGTATTTGATCCACGGTTGAAAAACGCTGATAGTCATATCCAAACCTACTCTAAGCGGATGTGCTCATATGTGAATCTCATACAGGCGAAAAACTTATCCGGTCCTATCGAACCGGATTTCAAACAGTTTCGCCTGTATGCACATTTATTCGCATCATCCGCTAAGAGTAGCTAAGGATACTCCCAAAGTGTTTTTCATTCCGTGGACAAATGCGGTGACTTGTCGTTTTTTGGAAAAATATAAATAATCAAACTGTTCAAGAGAAGGAACTTAGGAAATACCAGGCTTTTTCAAGGAAAATCAAATGAAATAAAAAAGACTCTTCTTTCTTTTAACAATATAAAAAAGAGAGTCGCTACTGCGACTCCCTTATCATAGATAATCTTAGAAAACAAATACTATTATTTCTTCTTGGTATCTTTTTTCTTTTCAGATGCTTTTTCTTCTTTTTCTTTCTCTTTTTCCTTCTTTTCTTCTAATTCCTTGAACTCTTTCTTAAATAAGTATTTATCAATCTTTTCAACCATCTTTTCAGGCATTGTTCTTGGAACAGGGAACGCCACTGCATTTGCCATGATATCAGAGAATTTCATAACATATTCGGTGGTGCGAGCCAAGGACTCCGGAGAAAGCTCGGATAACATATCGTATCTGCTGTGGAAATGTCCGCCACCATGCGGTGGGAAACGGGTAAAGCTGATGGCAGGAATCTTCTGGTCAGCAAATGGCATATTGTCGGAAGAATAGATATCCTGAACAACTTCCACTGCATATCCGTTGGTTTTCATGAAATAGTCTGTGAAGTGAACCAAACATTCCTCTGCAGTAACAAAGGTGGTGTCTTTTCCTAAATATGGGCCAGCCATATCTAAGTTAATCATTAATACATGTTTTTCTAATTCTTCTTCGTGTACCTTAATGTAATTCTTACTTCCCTCTAAGCCGATTTCTTCAGAACCATACCAGTTAAATTGTAAGGTTCTCTTTGGAGGATTTTCCTTAAAGTAGCGAAGTAACTCTAACAAAATAACGGTACCGGTTCCGTTGTCATATACGCCGGAGCTGAAACGAACAGAGTCATAATGAGCACCGAAAGAAATGATCTGGTCAGCAAACTCTGTTCCCGGAACGGTTACGCATACATTGTGGGAAGTACGAACTTCGTTTTCGTTAATCATGGTAACACGGATGCGGGAAGCACGTTTCTTTACGATTTCCAAGCCATCTTTGATGCGGATATGTAAACCGGTAATCAAGCCGTGTTCCGTAAAAAGCTTGCGGGACTTCATTACATCAAGGTCGGTTTCGGATTCTTTATCTAAGATATCGCCGCCCATAGTAATAAATCCGGCAACGCCTGCTTTTAATAACTTTTTATATTTGTCAATGGTTACACGACCGTTGACCATTACGAATTTATCCTTTGCATGAACTAAGTTTACGTCGAGAACGTCTTCCGCATAGATAAAGTCGCCTTCCCAGCCACCTTCCGGAGTGCTCTTCTGACACTTGTAGCCGGTAACGGTATAGGTCTTCTTATATGGTTCTAATACTTCTAAGGTTGTAATCGGGTCTTTCGCATCGTCAATCTCAAATGCTTCAAGAACCGGTTCAAACCCAATGGCACGAACTTCGTCTGCAATAGTATTTGCAGCTTGTAACTCCTCAGGAGTTCCTGCCATACGGACATAGCCGATTTTCTTCAGAAAATCAAATTGTCTTTTTCCTGAAACTCTCATGTCTTAATACCTCCAATGAATGATTTTCATTCTTATGTAAAAAGTATAGCACTTATGGGTGGGGTTGTGAAGAAAAAACCTCTTTATAGCGAAATAAATATACTAGGTAGCGTTATCCATGTGCTTTCTAAACAGTAGGCACATGGGTGTTTTTGGTGTTTTGTGACAAAAACGTCAAAACTCCCTCATTTTTTGTACCCGATAGAGGCAGGAGGGATGGATAACTAATAATTTTTTAATACGTTTCATTTGATATTTCTCCTTTGGTAAATTTAATTCTTACTAACCATACACTAAAAAAAACTAAATTTTAATGACGTTTTTGTTGAAAAAATTTTTTTTGAAATCAACAAAAACGTCATTCTTTTTTGTAAAAAAATACTCTATAATGACTGCAACAAACGCATGTGGGGATGTTAAAAAATGTGCTCTAAATACATTGACAGGTAAAAGGTGTCAATTACAGAGTACTAAGTAGCATCAGTTGTTAAAGTAAAAATGAATGTTTTTGAAAGAACTATACTTGTACTTTTGGCGCTAGTTATGGCAATTCCAAGCTATATCATTGCTAATACGGAGAATTTTTCGAAACAGATAGAGGTATTAACCCTTTCAATAGGTGAAGACAGGAAAATAGATGCGACTTTTTTTGCGAATGCTAAGGCGAGAACACCTTGGTCAACAATTTGTGTTCCTGCGTCCGGTTATACATATAGTTCTTCATATCATTGGAAAGTATGTTCAGATTGTGGAGAAATTGTAACAAGTAAAAGTTCTCATAGTTTTAAACAGTATTCGACTTATAAACAGTGTAAAGTTTGCGGATACAAGACAACAGACTTGTCAATGGCAGACTAATGGCTTAAACTATAAATAGTAATCCATCTCATTCGTTGAAGAAAGGAAAGCAAAATGAAGCGCCGATTTTTTAGTACCGTCATTATTTTAGTATTTTTGGTTTTGTGTGTAGGATGTAATAAAGAACAGAATCAGGATGAAGTAAACAATTCAAATTCCATAGAAGAAACGCAAGGCGAACAATTGCCAGAGGAAGAGATAGAAGATAGTGTTATCATAGGTGAGGGAGAAGTTGTTGAGGAAGAACCGGATAGCTATCAAGAGCCATATACGGTTGTGCAGATTTCATCCCCATGGCAGCAGTGGTATGTAGAAAAAGGCGAGGTAAAAGAGATTGAGTTTTCTGAATACAGTGCAGAAATTATTCCCGGGGAAAAAGATACAAAGTTTACCATTACGTCGAGTTATATAAATGGAAAGTTATACCTCGGCCGGTCCCAGGGTTACCATGCAAACAAAATTCCACAGAGTGACGATAAGATATTGTTGGAGTCATTTTGGCTCGGTTTGGATTTTGACCAAGCTTCTTTTAGAGTTTTAGACATAAATACAAAGGAAATTTTAACTATATATCCGGATAATGTTGAAAAGGACTATTATGTAAATGAGGTATGGGTTTCACCGGATTTATCAGAGGTTGCGTTCATGACGGATTCAGAGGTATATTACTATGATGGTACGCAGGTAACGGAGCTCGAACCATTTAATGGAAAAATTAAAAGTTTCGATTCATATACAATTATGATGAAAGATGGAAAACTTTTGGTGATAGCGGACGGACTTTACCTCGGAGATTGTTACATTTATGATTTTGCAACAAATGAATTGACAGAGTGCAATCTGCCAAACATGCAACAGAATGTTCATAGGTTAGGTTCCCATTACGGATACAGTTATAGAGATGGTTATTTTACAATTATTGATCTTCTGACCGGTCGAGAAGATAAAACAGAACTATCACAGAATATGATTCGTCATGTTCAAGGTATTAGCGAGGATTGGTGTTTTGTATTGGCAGATTATGCGTATTTCATTGAGAAATCTACCGGTCGCATTATAGCGAAAACAGAATTTGAAATTGCACGAAGCAACGGAAGCGATACCTTTACAGTAGATTTACTGCCGTCCGATGAGGATATTTATTTTTGTATACAATTAAATGATAGTGAAGAAAAAGTGGTTTATAAAATAGAGCTGGATTAACAAAGCCCCATTTATCGTACTTACAATATGGATAATACAAGTATAAACAAGAAACAAACGATTAGTTTATACGGAGGTATTATTTATGAAGGGATACGATGTGGCAAACGGATATATGGGATATGTAGACGGTGTGTACCGTTTATTCCCTACGGAAGATGAATATCTTGAGTTTATGGAGGAAAATGTGTAAATTAATTGACAAATCGTTCATTTAGGAATAGAATGAACACAACCCTTGAGGGAGTAGTTCGCGTCCGGAGATTTGGACGTGATTTGTCAACAGCATGGCCAAAGGGCCTGGCAAATCGTAAAGAATGAGACTCATGTGTACTTTAGGAGTATGCATGAGTTTTTTTTATACAAGACTAATAAAATTCGCGAAGCGTGTTTTTCTTTGTACATAAGGTAAATAATAAAACATACAACGAGAAAAAGGAGAAAAAAGGATGGGGATTATTGAACTCTTACTTACCGGAGTAGGTCTTGCAATGGATGCATTTGCAGTTGCGGTTTGCAAAGGTTTATCCATGAAAAAAATCAATTATGGACACGCGTTTATGATTGCACTTTTCTTTGGAGTTTTTCAGGCAATGATGCCGTTTTTAGGCTGGGCATTGGGAACACAGTTTAAAGATTATATCGTAAGTGTAGATCACTGGATTGCATTTGTATTATTGGCAATCATCGGTGGAAAGATGTTAAAGGAGGCGTTTGAATCCGGTAAAGAAGACGAAGGAAAAGCCGATGAGGATGGCGGAAAGCTTAACTATAAAGAGTTATTTTTATTAGCCATCGCAACCAGCATTGATGCCTTAGCGGTAGGAGTTACATTTGCATTTTTGAATGTAAATATCTATCTTGCAATTGCAATTATCGGCGTAGTTACATTCCTTTTATCCTTTGTCGGGGTTGTTATCGGGAATATTTTCGGAAGTAAATTTGAAAAAGGAGCACAGATTGCCGGCGGGGTTATATTAATTGGCATCGGGCTTAAAATATTATTGGAACATTTGGGGATATTAAAGTTATAAACTGAGAGGAGAAGAGATATGGACTTTAAAACAATCGCAATGCTTGTAGTTGGATTTCTTTTATTAATCAAAGGTGCAGACTTTTTTGTAGAAGGAAGTGCAGCTGTAGCAAAGAAATTTAAGATTCCAAGCGTAATTATTGGTCTTACGATTGTGGCACTGGGAACGAGCGCGCCGGAACTTGCAGTTAGTCTTACGGCATCGCTTAAAGAAGCAAACGAACTTGCGATTAGCAATGTTGTGGGCTCGAATATTTTTAATCTTCTGTTGATCTGTGGATTATGTGGGGTGATTTCACCGCTGGTGGTAAAAAAGTCAATTATTAAGAAGGAATTTCCATTTGCAATTTTAACAGGAATTCTTATGCTGGGATTATGCTATATTAATATGAATTTAGGCCGTATTGACGGAATAATCCTAATGATTCTTTTTGTGCTTTTTATTGCATATACGATTCGCGTTGCCTTAAAAAGCAAAAATTCCGGTGAGCAGGAGGCCGAGACGGAGACAATTAAATCAATGCCGTTATTCCGTGCCGTGGTATATATTGGTTTAGGTATAGCAGCAATAATTTATGGTAGCGACATGGTTGTAGATTCAGCATCAACAATAGCATCACTTTTGGGTTTGTCACAGAACTTAATCGGTTTAACGATTGTAGCTATGGGAACATCTTTGCCGGAGCTTGTAACATCAGTAGTTGCAACCAGAAAGAAACAGTTAGATATTGCGGTTGGTAATGTAATCGGTTCGAATATTTTTAACGTTTTATGGATTATCGGTATATCTTCATGCATCAGTCCGATGGTTGTTACCATGGAAAATGTTATTGATTTGATTATCTTAGCAGTGGTTAGCATAATTTCCTATTTGTTTGTGCTTCGTGATCATACGATAAACAGATGGGAAGGTGCGACTATGATATTAATGTATGCAGGATTTGTTACGTATACATGTATTCGCTAATTTGTGATCAGATAACAAAAGAATCGTTTTTAAAAGGACGAAAACCCCCGGATTCCTTGACGGAAGGGGGGTTTTTGTGTTATATTTTTAGTTTAGTAAAGACAATAATTTTATCATATAAAGGAGTAGTCCTATGTGCGAAAAATGTAAGAAAGAAAAATATTATATTACAACCGCGATTGCATACACTTCCGGTAAGCCACATATTGGTAATACCTATGAGATTGTACTTGCAGACGCGATTGCAAGATTTAAAAGAGAGGAAGGCTATGACGTTTATTTCCAGACCGGAACCGACGAGCATGGTCAAAAGATTGAATTAAAGGCAGAAGAAAAAGGCGTTTCTCCACAGGTGTTTGTAGATGAAGTGGCCGGTGTCGTAAAAAATATCTGGGATATGATGAATACATCCTATGATAAATTCGTACGTACAACCGATGCAGATCACAAGGCATGTGTACAGAAGATGTTCAAGAAATTATATGAACAGGGAGATATCTACAAAGGAGCTTACGAAGGTTTATATTGTACTCCGTGCGAAAGCTTTTTTACAGAATCCCAGTTAGTAGACGGAAAATGTCCGGATTGTGGCAGAGAAGTAGTTGCAGCTAAGGAAGAAGCATATTTCTTTAAGATGAGCAAATATGCGGACAGATTAATTGAGCACATCAACAATCATCCGGAATTTATTCAGCCGGTAGCAAGAAAGAATGAAATGATGAACAACTTCTTACTTCCGGGCTTGCAGGATTTATGTGTATCCCGTTCTTCTTTCAAATGGGGCATTCCTGTAGATTTTGATGACAAGCATGTTGTATATGTATGGTTAGATGCGTTAAGCAATTATATTACAAAGTTGGGTTATAATCCGGACGGAGAATCCGGAGAGTTATTTAATAAGAACTGGCCGGCAGACTTACATTTAATTGGTAAGGACATTATCCGTTTCCATACCATTTACTGGCCAATCTTTTTAATGGCACTTGATTTACCATTGCCGAAGCAGATTTTCGGACATCCGTGGTTATTAATGGGTGGCGGAAAAATGAGCAAATCCAAAGGTAACGTAATTTACGCAGACCAGTTGGTAGAACTTTTTGGCGTAGATGCAGTTCGTTACTTTGTATTACATGAAATGCCGTATGACAACGATGGAAATATTACATGGGAGCTTGTAGTAGAAAGAACCAACTCCGATTTGGCAAATACTTTAGGGAACCTTGTGAACCGTACGATTTCCATGACCAACAAATATTTTGGTGGTGTGGTAGAAAATACCGGTGTATGTGAAGAAGTGGATGAGGACTTTAAGAAGACTCTTACTGCAACAAAAGCATTGGTTGAAAAGAAAATGGAAACTCTTAGAGTGGCAGATGCTTTAACAGAAATCTTCAACCACTTTAAGCGTTGTAACAAATATATTGACGAGACAGCACCTTGGGTATTGGCGAAAGACGAAGCGACAAAAGCCCGTTTAGCAACTGTGCTTTATAACTTGGTAGAAGGTATCTCAATTGGTGCGAACCTTTTAAGAAGCTTTATGCCGGAAACATCGGAAAAGATTTTGGCACAGTTGAATGATAACGCAAGAGATTTTGCAGTGCTTGATCAGTTCGGTTTATATGAAAGCGGAAAGAAAGTAACAGATAAACCGGAAATTTTATTCGCTCGTTTAGACGAGGCAGAAGTTTTGGCAAAAGTAGAAGAATTATTTGGTCAGAAGGAAGAAGCACCGGCAGCAGCCGAAGAAGCAGAAGCTGTTATCGATATTGAACCGAAGGAAGAGATTACTTACGAAGACTTCATGAAGATGCAGTTCCAGGTGGGACGTATTATTGCATGTGAAGAAGTTCCGAAGAGTAAAAAATTACTTTGTTCTCAGGTTCAGATTGGTAGCCAGGTAAAACAGATTGTATCCGGAATCAAGGCACACTACTCTGCAGAAGAAATGGTCGGCAAGCGCGTAATGGTGCTTGTAAACTTAAAACCTGCAAAACTTGCGGGAGTTCTTTCTGAAGGAATGATTCTTTGTGCGGAAGATGAAAATGGTGAATTAGCAATTATGGTGCCGGAAAAGAAAATGCCGGCAGGAGCAGAGATTGCATAAATGAAAGAGACGAAATGTGCTATGAATGCTTGGTGTTTGTAGCACTTTTTTTTCAAAAAGTAAAGGATAAAAGTAGGAATTAAAATGATATTTGAAACACATGCACATTTTGAAGACAGTAGATTTGACGAAGACAGAGACCAAATCTTGGGAGGACTTGGGAGCAACGGAGTTGAAACGGTAATTAATGTCGGATCAACATTTGAAACCTCTAAGACAAGCATCGCTTTAGCAGAGAAATATCCTCACGTTTATGCGGCTATCGGTGTCCACCCAAGCGAAATTGACTGTTTGAAGGAATCTGTTTATGAATGGACACAAGAAAACGCATCTCATCCAAAGGTTGTTTCCATCGGAGAAATCGGATTAGACTATTATTGGGAAAAAGAACAGTCCAAACGTGATAAACAAAAAGAAGCATTTATTCGGCAGATGGAGATTGCCCGCAAGGTGAAGTTACCGATTATCGTTCATTCCAGAGAGGCAGCGGCAGACACTTTGGACATCATGAAAGCTCAACATGCCAACGAAATCGGTGGCGTAATTCATTGTTACGGATATTCAGTAGAGATGGCACGCGAATTTGTGAAAATGGGCTACTATATCGGAATTGGTGGTGTCGTAACCTTTAAAAATGCCCGCGTACTGAAAGAGGTTGCAACCGAGATTCCATTAGAACACATTGTAGTGGAAACAGACTGTCCATATATGGCACCGGAACCACACCGCGGCAAGAGAAATTCCTCTTTGTATTTGCCATATGTTGCTGAGCAGATTGCAGAATTAAAAGG
This sequence comes from Lachnospiraceae bacterium, assembly GCA_045593085.1. GTDB lineage: Bacteria > Bacillota > Clostridia > Lachnospirales > Lachnospiraceae > XBB1006. The sequence continues at coordinate 53,389 of JAZNWA010000028.1, forward strand.
TATTTCAACGGAGGAAGTAATTAAGGTTACGAGGGAAAATGCATATAGACTGTTTTCAAAAATACAAAAGTAGTTTTTTTGAAAGGAGTTGGGCTGAAACAGGGGAGAGAACAGCAGTTCCGGAGAGAAAAGGCTGGAATTTTTGGGCGTGTATGATATAATCATAGAAATACAGACAAAAAATAATCACAAAAGCCTTAAATTGTGTAATTTAGGAGAATAGCATGGCAACACTTGGAATTCCACAAAATACCATTGCGGTATTACAGAAATATGGTTTTAATTTTCAAAAAAAATTCGGACAGAACTTTTTAATAGACACGCATGTGCTGGATAAAATCATTGGTGCGGCAAATATCACCAAGGATGATTTTGTATTGGAAATCGGTCCGGGCATTGGAACGATGACCCAGTATTTGTGCGAGAATGCCAGACAAGTTGTGGCGATTGAAATCGATAAAAACCTGATTCCGATTTTGGAAGATACTTTAAGTGAATATGATAATGTAGAAGTCATCAATGACGATGTATTAAAAGTGGACTTGGAAAAGCTTGCAGAAGAGAAAAATGGTGGAAGACCGATTAAAGTCGTGGCGAATCTTCCATATTACATTACAACACCGATTATTATGGGTCTATTTGAAAAGAAGGTTCCGCTTGAGAGTATCACGATTATGGTTCAAAAAGAAGTGGCAGATCGAATGCAGGTTGGACCGGGAACCAAGGACTATGGTGCATTATCTCTGGCGGTACAGTATTATGCAAAACCGCAGATTGTGGCAAATGTGCCGCCAAATTGTTTTATCCCAAGACCAAATGTGGGTTCTGCAGTTATCAAGTTGACAAGATATGAAGAACCACCGGTCAAGGTAGACGATGAAGCGTTGATGTTTGCGCTCATTCGCGCATCGTTTAATCAGAGAAGAAAAACAATGATGAATAGCTTGTCAAACGGACTTGCCGGTATTTGCAAAAAGAATTTTTCAAAGGAACAATTGCAAAATGCGTTAACAGAAGCCGGATTATCACTTACTATCCGCGGAGAAGCGTTGACGCTGGAGCAGTTTGCAAACTTGAGTAATATTTTATCCCGCCTTTAAATATAGTGTAAGGCAGGAGCCTGATATGAAGAAGCATTTAAAAATTTATATTATTTTATTTTTCCTGTTAACCATAATTGCGTTAACAGGAATTTTTTTTCATAAAGAAGAAGACAATATTGATGAAAAAGTTTTTTTGGCCATGATTGCGCAAGGTGTTCACGGTGAGGAGCTGGAGTGTTTGAAAGCTCGGGCAATTTTACTCCGAACCAATTTGGTTGGATTTGAAAACGATGTAGAGTTGGCGACCCCTGAGCAGTTGGATGCGTTTATGCGGACGGATTATAGCGGATCGGATTATCGAAAAGTGAAACAAGCCATTAAAGAAACAAAAGGAATGATTTTGGTTTATAACAAAGAGATTGTGTTTTTGCCTTATCACGGAATTAGTTGCGGAATCACTAGAGCTACAGGTGAGATTACGTCACAGGATTTTGCTTACATAAAAAGCGCATCTTGCAAAAACGATATTTTGGCGGATTCGTATATTCAGGTCCGAAAATACAGTAAAAAAGAATTTCCGGGAAAATTGCAAATCACAAAACGATTTGCCAGTGGTTATGTCGAGAGTATTACAGTGGGAGACAACCTTTATACGGGTGAAGAATTTCGCAAGTTATATAATCTTCCGTCAGCTTGTTTTTTTATAGAAGAGATTGATTCCGGATATCGTATTTTAATCAAAGGACATGGACACGGATTAGGAATGAGCCTAAATATGGCAAATGAATTAGCAAAAAATGGCAGTTCTGCAATGGATATACTTAATTACTTTTTTATGGGATTAAGTCCGGCATTGTATGAACAAGGTCAAGTCTGCCCATACTAATATTACGATAAAGGAGTAATCCGGAAAGGAAAGGGCAGTTTGATGCGTAGAAATGCGAGAATATATTTATACATTGGCGTGGGTGCGATTGCAATTGCGATTTTATCTGCTTGTTTAATATCTGTTGTGAATAATAGCAGAAGGATGGCGGAGCAAGAAAATGAACGCACAGAGCAGGAAAATATACAGCAAAACAATACAGGTGATAATGCGATGCAAGATGCAGGCGGCGAAGAACTGAAGGATGTTTTAGATGTACCAATCGATAATAAACCGATTATGGATGCAAATCAGGGAGATCTTGATTATATGCCGGGTAAACCGGGAGGATTAACCCCGGGTGATAATAATGGAGAAGATACAGAGACAGACAAATCCGAAGAGTCCGTAGATGTTTCTGCCAAAACGTATACGTTTCATGCAGGTTCTATCCTGCAGTGGCCGGTAAAAGGTAATGTGATTATAAACTTCAGCATGGATAAAATGGTTTATTTTGAAACCCTGGATGCATATAAATATCATCCTGCAATTTGTATCGAAGCGCAAGAGGGAACAAAAGTTGTGGCCGGTGCTACCGGGGAAGTGGTAAGTGTCACAAGCGAACCGGATACAGGACTTACGATCGGAATGCGAATCGGTAGCGAATATGTGATTTATTATGGTCAGTTGAAAGACTGTAATCTTAAAGTGGGCGATCATGTTAATCGCGGACAAGAGTTCGCAAGTGTTGCGCAGCCAACAAAATATTTTACAATGGAAGGAAGTCATTTATATCTTCGTTTAGAGCGTAATGATGAGCCGGTTAATCCGTTGTCTTATCTTGATTTTTCAGAATAGGAATAGTAAGCAATCCAAGAGGGAGCGATAATGAGCTTAAAAAACAAAGGGGGTATGTGTAGATACCCCCTAGTTATTATTTAACATGATTTTATCAATTTTTTCATTTTTGCAGCATCTTCTTTTGTTACGATTTGGGTGCTGTACCTGGCCTTGCGGTAAATATCTGTTAAGTCCGTACATACTTCTTTTTGTTTAGAAGATGGTTCGTTCAGTTCGTTGTTAATGGTGTGCTTGCGAATATATTTACCCATAATGTCTTTTGTAGTATCCGATTCTTGGAGATGGGCATTATTGGTATCCGATTTCTTCATAAACTCTTTATAATAATATCGAATCTGAATATCGGCTGGAGCGAAATGCTTTTTCAAACGTTCCTTGGTGGCATACTCTTCGACACTGTCTTCCCGCTGCTCTTGAATGTCTAAGGTTTTCTTGCGATCTTTTGAGAGACCTTTCAAGATTAAAATAAAGAGAAAAATAATAACAACAGCAATTATTACAACAATAATGACAGATAGTATTTTAATAAGTTTCGAAGGTTCCTGTGTGACTTCAGGTTCTTTTCTTAATATACTGTTAATAACGTCTCTCCAATAAACACCCTCAAAGTTGGCTTCTTCTTTTTCTTGTTGGAGTATATTAGTATAATCATTATTGATAACAAGCCCGCCTTTTTCCCCGCTTTCAGCGGCCTGACTGAGGGAGGAGACTAGTCCGGTGACAACATATAAAACCGGCTTCAGTATGAAGAAATTAATCAGTTTCATGACAAATTCGAATAAGCGTCCGACCGTTCCGGCAATAGTAAATCCAAAAAAGCAAAGGGCCTGAATGCGCTGGTGTTTTTCAAATGCTTTTTTATCCTTTGTTCCGGCTTGATGACGAAGCACCTGAAGGAGTAAAACCATACTTGTTAAAAAGACAATCAAATAAGGCGTAGCAACAGACAATGCCGGTAGAGCGTTTTCCGGTTTATATAAAAAGGTCAGCGCTAAAAAAGGAACGAAGAGGCCAAGCATTAACTTGACAGAAGCGCTTTTAAAGGCTTTGGCGTTTGTGCGGTAATTTTCCTGTTTTACAACAAAGCAACTTAAAAAACGATGGCGATTAAAACACCAAATGGTATCGGACTAAGACTATAGTTCATAAAGAAAGCCAGAAAATATGTTACTAGAGAGTAAAAAGCACTTATGTAGAAAATAAATAAATAAGCTAATTCTAACATGCGTTTTCCTCCCTGTTTTCGATATAAACCTCTTCAAAATCTTCACCGAAGATGGTATGGACATTTACAGCATAGCGCCTCTCTAACTGTTTAATTAAAGCGGCGGTTTCATCATTTCTCATCTGTGAAACATATACAAAGTCTTTTTCCTGGTCAAAACTTCGGAAAACGGTTGTTAAAAGTTCCTCTGTTTTACACATTGCTGCGTTGGATGCCATACCAAGCATTTCCAGTATTTTATGGAAACTATTACCATTACTTCCGCCACTACGAATGATATTAACGCCTCGAACTTCCATGGATGCATAGAATGCATTAGTAATTAGACGGTAGCTGACGCCTTTTTGTTCAAACGATTCGCAAATAGTTCGAACCACGCAGAACATAGCTTCTAATTGATCAATATAGTGGTTGAAATTTCCCTTATAACTAACGTCAAAAATAATATCTACCAATTCTTCTCTCGTGTGATCGAATTCTTTTACCGTCAATATGTTTCTCTTTGCACTTACCGGAAAGCTGATGCTTTTTAGGGGTTCGCATCCGGTATAATCGCGATATCCCATAACTAGCATAGGATCTTGATGCAAAAAACTTCTTACGGATATCTCGCCAAGAATATCACTGATAACCATATCTAATTTTTTGTCATGTAATCGCATCGGATATGCAACAATGCTTCGCTCTTGTTTAAAGTTTGCAGATATTTCTTTAAGACCAAGAAAATCTCCCACATGAAGCACTGCATAACGGAAATGATAAATTCCTCTTTTGTAAATAGTTCCCGTTATACTACGTGAAACTTTTTGCTTCTTTTTGATAAACATGGTACTTATATGTATATTGGAGTCGCTTAAAGGTTTTAGTTCCATGTTTTCGGCGTTTTTTAAAGACACCGCATTCGGAATCTGTTCTTCTGCAAGTAAAAAAGGAATGCGTCTTTTGGAGGCATTGTCGATAGTGGTGGTTAATGTGAATTCTTCGCCTTGCTCCACACTTCGCTTGGAAGGTTCTATACGATAGTGGATTTCATGTATCGGAAAACGAAGGGAAAATAACTGCACTATCAATCCTACGGCAATTACAATAAATAAAATAATTACCATGTTTTATTTTTCCTCCGTTGGAACTGCTACCTCATTTAATATTTTTTCAAATACGTGCTGGCATTCCTGAAGGCCAAAAACACCACGATAAGTCAAACGATGAGCCAAAATAGCAGGAGCAAGTTCTTTTACATCTTCCGGAATAACGTAGTCACGACCTCTAAATGCAGCCAATACCTGAGATGCCTGATAAAGTGCAGTAGCACCACGGGTAGATGCACCAATGGAGATATCGCCGTGTATTCTGGTCATTTCAATGATGGCCATCATATAGTCTGCAACAACATCACTAACAGTTACTTGATGATAGTCATTCTTTAAAGCAGTGATTTCATCTTCGCCAACTATGCCGGTTAACTGTTCTAAGATGTCAAGTGTATTTTTACGCGCCATAACATTTAATTCTTGTTCTTTTGTCATATAACCCAATGACAATCTCATAAAGAAACGGTCCATCTGTGCTTCCGGTAACGGGAAGGTTCCGTGAGACTCCAATGGGTTCTGAGTTGCAGCCACCATGAAATTATCCGCCAAAGGATAAGTCTGTCCATCGATGGATACCTGACGTTCCGCCATAGCCTCTAATAAACTGGACTGAGCACGAGGTGTGGCACGGTTGATTTCGTCTGCAAGGAGCATATCTGTAAAAATCGGGCCTTTTCTCATTTCAAATTCGCCGGATTTCATATTGTAAAAATTGATGCCGGTTACATCGGAAGGCATAACGTCCGGTGTAAACTGGATACGTTTAAAGTTACCAGAGATGGTCTTTGCAAATGCACGGATGAGCATGGTTTTACCTGTACCAGGTAAGTCTTCCAACAAAACATGTCCGGAGCATAAAAAGGTGATGGCAACTTTTTCAATCACATCTTCTTTTCCTAAAATAACTTTTGAGCAATTTTCTACTACTTTGTTTCGAAAATCAATATAATTCGTTACGTTCATAACAGTTTCCTTTCATTTGTGAAATTCTTGTGTTCGTTATATAATAATAATATTTATTTTACTAGGACATTTTTCTTAAAAAAATCTAAAGTAAATAGAAAAACGAACGAAACAATCTTGCGGAACGAGAGCAAATATTGTACAATAGGGTTAGCAAGGGCTAACTAAAGAAATTTAAGATATTATCAGAATAAGAAGCACATATAATTTAAGAAACGGAGGCTGAAAAAATGAGAGAAATCATGTTTGCATTTTCTTTGACGTTAATTGCAGGTTTAAGTACCGGTATAGGTGGATTAATTGCGTTTGTAGCCAAAAAAACAAATAAAAAGTTCTTATCTCTTAGCCTTGGTTTTTCCGCCGGGGTTATGATATATGTTTCAATGATAGAGATTTTCTCAAAAGCAAAAGGAGCATTAACCTTGGAATTGGGTGAAAAAACGGGATCGTGGGTAACGGCAGCTGCATTTTTTGGAGGGATGTTTTTAATTGCAATTATTGATAAAATTCTTCCGTCAGAAGAAAACCCTCACGAGGCTAAGAGTGTACTTGCGGACATAAAGGATTCGCCGGATTCAAAGAAACTATTACGTACGGGAGTTTTTACAGCTGTTGCCATAGCTATTCATAATTTTCCGGAAGGGTTGGCTACTTTCGTATCTGCATTTCAAGATCCAAAAGTGGCAATTCCGATTGTGGTTGCAATTGCAATACATAACATTCCGGAGGGAATTGCGGTTTCGGTCCCGATTTATCAAGCAACGAATTCCCGGAAAAAGGCGTTTTTGTATTCGTTCTTATCCGGTTTAGCGGAACCGGTAGGAGCGCTGATTGGCTGGCTGATTTTGATGCCGATAATGACAGACGTGGTCTTTGGCGTGATTTTTGCGGCGGTTGCAGGAATTATGGTATTTATTTCGATTGATGAATTGTTGCCTGCATCCCGAGAATACGGAGAGCATCATTTGTCGATTTATGGTATGGTAGCAGGAATGATATTAATGGCATTCAGTTTATTATTGTTTGTATGATGGAAATGATTTGTGATAAAAAAAGCCATATATTGACAAAGTTTTAAGGGAAAGATATACTAAATTTAAGTTTAGTTTGAAAGGAGTTTTATTATGTTTTGTAAGCATTGTGGAACAAATTTACCGGAAGGAACACGTTTCTGTACAAATTGTGGAGCAATCGTTGAAAGCACACCGGTTCAGCCAACTGTAGAAACACCAAATAATCAGGCTCAGCCACAGGCAGCACCAACACAGGCAGCACCAACACAGGCACCGGCAAAACCGGGTAACGGATTTGCAATTGCAGGTATGGTTTGTGGTATCTGTTCATTCTTTTTCGCAGGTATTATTCTTGGTATTTTAGGAACTGTTTTTGGCGTTGTTGCAAAGAGCAAAGGTTCAACCAGTGGAATGGCTACAGCCGGCATCGTTTGTGGTATCATCGGATTTGTGCTTGCTATCATCTCAACAATCGTTTTAAGAGGTGTTGTTGGCGGAATTATGAGCATGTTCTAATAGGAAAATTTAACAAAGTATATTACATAAAAACCCATGAGCCGTCGCTTGTGGGTTTTTTTTAAAAATTTTTTTAAAAAAATAAAACTTTTTCAATTTTTGCAGGAACTATTATACAGAAAGGCAAGAGAACGTGCCTGTAATTTAAATATTTATATAAGAGTATAAGGAGACAAAAACATGAAAAAGAAACTTTTAACAATTATTATCTTAGGATGTATGGCGGTGTCAATGGCGGCTTGTAGCGGGAACAAAGATGTTACTATTAACAATCAAAATCAGGCAGAACATGGGGCCGACAAAGAAGCAGAAAAGAAAGAACCGGGAATTTTAAAATCCAAAACGGAAAGACGATCCGGGGACTATACACGGTATTATGAATACGACAAAAACGGATATGAAATTAAATATATTTCTACACATGAAGAAAGTGGCAATATTATGAATCATGTGGAAAAGGTTTACGATGAAAACGGAAATCTTTTAGAAGAAAATCCGATTGTTTCACAGCACTCCAGTGATTATCATATCGGTTACGAATACGATGAGTACGGAAATTTAGTAATGCAGTTTTATTTTACTGAAGATGGACAAAAAGGTTCTGCTTTTAGAGAATTCGTATATGTTTATGATGAACATAATAATGTTATTTCAAAAACAACAATAGAAGGATCATCTTCTGTTACATATACAACGGAAATTACATATGATGAAAATGGTTATAGGACGTACGCCCTTGAAAAAGATGAAAAGGGTAATTCAAATCGCGAATTTGAGTGGACTTACCATGAAAATGGTAAGATAAAACAGAGTATTGAAAGACAGTGTTATAAGGGCGGTTATACTTCTATTCGTACGATAGATTATGACGAAAGTGGCAGAGAAATACGTATAAATGTAAATAATAATGTTCAGGAATGGGAATACAGCAAGGAAGGTTATCTTGTATCTGAAAAAGAATATAACGATGAAGAAGGAAGTCATCAAGAGTACAAATATACCTACAATGAAGAAGGAAAATTAGTAACGCAGCAGACAATTAGTGATAGAGAAGGCTCTGTTTACTGTACATTAGAGCATGAATATGACGAAACCGGAAAATTAGTGAAGATAACATTTTTGAACCAAAGAGGTCATGTTAATTATTACACCACCTTTGAATATAACGAGAATGGTGATCTAATCAAAGAATGTGACCAAACGGATGATGAAGTTTTCGGTGTTATTGAATATACCTATTATGAATAGACAGTCAAAAGAGGATAAAGTATGACGAAATTGCTTGAAACAAAAAAAGAAAAAATTATTTTCGGAGCCGGTGCAATTGTAGTTGTTGCAATTCTTGCAGTTATACTGATTGCGGTTTTGGGCGGAAATAATTCCAAAGGCTTCCGAAGTGTGCGAGTATCTGAGATTGTAGGAACTGCAACGGTGACTTTCGAAGAGAAAGAATACGCAGCATACAAAGATATGAAACTGGAAGAAGGCCATGACCTTATCACCGGTGCAGAAAGCTTTGTCCGCATGGTGTTGGATGAGGATAAATATATCCGAGTAGAAGAAGACAGTAAGATTACTTTTGAAACGCTGGGCAAAGAGGGAAGCGGCAAAACAGCAATCCGCTTGGAATACGGGGCGATTACAAATGAAGCCGCAACTGCATTAGGCGAGGGAGAAGAATACATTATTAATACCCCAAATACCATTTTGGCAATTAAAGGAACATTTTTCCGTGTTGCAGTTGATGTGGCTGCAGATGGAACTGTGAGCGTAGATATATTTACCTATGGGGGCGCGGTTGAGTGTAAAAGAGTCCTTCCAAACGGTGAGGTTGTGGATGAAAGTGTTTTAATTGAAGCCGGATACAAGACAAAAGTTTATATGAACGATGAAGATACGGTATATCAGGTAGAAGAAGCAGACGGAAAAGAAAACGTAGCCGTTCTTTCTTTTGAAGAGATTCCGGATGCAGATATCGTAGATATGTATGTGGCATCTGCGAATGGACATGAAATGTACATCTCAACGGAAGAGATTTGGGACGTAATCGAAGAACGCGAAATTGAAATTGAGGATTACACATCTAACAGAGATGGTTCGGATATTCCGGACTATGAACAGGGAGATGTAGCAGATGATACGACCGGCGAAGACTTCTCTGGTGAAAACGAATCCGAAGAGAATACTTCCACCGAAGATTCCTCTGATGTATCTTCCTCTACAGAGGAAGATACCGATATTGAAGACACTACCGATGAAAATGATTCCGACGGAGATTCTACAGGAGACTCTACAATAGAAGAACCTGACACAGAGGATACTTCTAATGAAGATACTTCCGGTGGCGACGCTTCCGATGGAAACGCATCTGATGGCGACTCTTCCGGTGAAAATGCATCTGATGGCGACTCTTCGACAGAAGAACCTGACACAGAGAGAGTGGAAGGCAGCATAGAATGGACGCAAATAGAACTTGTTGCAGGTGTTAATTCCTTCGCATTACCGTGTTCCTTTGAAACAATTTGTGATGTCACCGGATTATTAATAGTCGCCGAAGATGCAGAACTTATGATAGATCCGGGCGCTACAGAATATGTTAATTTATATGATCCGAATTTTGACTATGGTGAGGAATATAGACAACATGCTATGACGGTTTTGGTTTATAATTCAACAGAAGAAGCGATATTGGCGACAGATTGCCTAGTTGTTGAAGTGATGCAGGACATTTATGACATGGATTTTGGTGCTCCAACCTTTACTTTCCCCGGAGAGATACAGGTATATCAGGAATTAACCTTAGAACAGGCAATTGAACTGTTTGGTACACCGGATGAAATCGTAGACAATTCTGCTGCGGATGGATCATACGTTTCCTATGACTACACCTTCCGAGTTGGAAATAATGTGTTGTTGATATCCACAACGCAAGATCAAATTAGTAGCATTACCTTGAGAAAGATGGATTAATAGTATAAGAAATCCCCTCTTTATTGGAACTATGATAAAGAGGGGAAAAATTTATGCCTTAAATATTAAATTCTTTTTTCAGCCAATCCAAGCATTCATCAACGGTTGCAAAGTGACCTTCCGGAATACCGGTATTCGAACGTTCGGTGTTTTTCTGTGCTTGAACTTTCAACATGATGGATTTTCCTTCAGCGAAAGCAAATACTTTACATCCGGCTTCTACAAATTTCTGAGTCATGGTAACCAGTTCTCCGCCTTCTGCAGGGGATACAGGGCTCATTTCAGAACAGTCTGCAATGTATGCCCAACCGGTGTTTTTCCAAGCTGCGGCATCTTTAAGAACATTTTCTGTGAGCCATTTAAGTTCATCGATATTTGTTTTTCCAACACCGGTGGAAAGAATAATTTTTCTTCCAAGGATAGTTTTAATAGTTTGAGCTCCGTTTGTTTTTGCCATAGTAGGTCCTCCTTCTAAAATGTTTCGACAATTTGGTCAAAACGAAATAACTCGTAAGAAAATTCTAACAAAACATATTGTCTTAACAATAAACAAGTTGTGGAAATTTGGTGGTTTTTTGAAAAGGACACTAAATGATAAAAAGGGAGTTAACACTCCCTTTTTTGTGGATTAGTATTTAATAATGTAATAAAGAACATAGACCCAGTTTAACATGCCGTGTAGAATTGCCCATCCAATAGAATGCCAATGAGTATAAGAGATAATCATCGCCAATGCGGCACCAAATCCGATGCCTGCACTGCTGGTTTGGGTAGGGCCAATGGAAATGCTCCATTTGCTTTGGGTTTTCCCGTAAATCACTTTTTCTGTGGATACGTCAAATACCTTTGCAATCTGTTCTAATGTTTCAAGATCAGGTTGTGTCTGATTTCTTTCCCAATTAGATACTGCTTGACGAGTTACGTTTAACGCTTCTGCTAACTGGTCTTGTGTCATGTTTTTTTCTTTTCGTAGTTTTTTAATATTGTCGCCTACAAGTTTCATATTTATCACCTCGATACAACTGTACTCTAAGGGGTTGAAAAATACAAGCAATGATTTGTTGCGTCGGGGTGTTGCCCTAAAAAAAGCAATAATAAACGCCGTTACGAATAAATTCGCACGGCGTTATTATCACTTTTTAGCATGGCTTGTAGCCTACGCAAAGTATCTCTTCAAAAGTCCTTCAAATGCCTTGCCATGTCTTGCTTCATCGCGTCCCATTTCATGCACAGTGTCATGAATAGCATCTAAGTTTAATTCTTTCGCACGTTTCGCTAAGTCGAATTTACCTGCGGTTGCGCCATTTTCAGCAGCCACACGTAATTCTAAGTTTTTCTTTGTGCTGTCAGTTACAACTTCACCAAGTAATTCAGCAAATTTAGCTGCGTGTTCAGCTTCTTCCCAAGCAGCTTTTTCATAGTACATACCAATTTCCGGGTAACCTTCTCTATGAGCAACTCTTGCCATTGCGAGGTACATACCAACTTCTGTACATTCACCTTCGAAGTTTGCGCGTAAATCAACAAGGATATCTTCTCTTGCGCCCTTGGCTACACCAACAACATGTTCGCAAGCCCATGTTAAAGCGCCTTCCTGTTTGGTAAATTTTTCCGGACCTACGTGACATACCGGACATTCTAATGGTGCTTCTTCTCCTTCGTGAACATAACCACATACACTACATACATATTTTGCCATAATTTTTTCTCCTTTTCTTTTCACAAATTTTATTGGCGTTACATAATTGATTTCTCTAAACATGCAGGGCATAAACCATAGTAATTGGTGATACTGTGTGTGATTTTCCCTGCGAAATGTTTTTTCGCATCTTCTACCATTGTTTCCAATTCCTCTGTTTCTAAATCAATAATCTGGTCACAATCGGTACAAAAGAAGTGAACGTGAAATGCCGGATTACCATCAAATCGATCAGGGCCAATCGTTCCCGGAACTTTTTGAATCTCACCGATTTCTGATAAGAAATTTAAATTTCGATATACGGTACCCAAACTCAGATTTGGATGGACGGCTTTTAATTCCTGGTAAACAGTTTCTGCTGAAGGATGATCCGTTCTGCTTTTTAAAAACATTCGGATTGCTTCGCGCTGCTTACTGTGCTTAACCACAGAATCACCTCGCTTTCGTTTTTGATAATAGTAATGATTACTATTTTAATTTAAAGTATTTTTTGGAAAATGTCAATGGTTTTTTGAAAAATTTTTAAAAAAATTTTTGTGCCAGAATCGAGAAAGAATATCTTATTAATGATGTAAAAAAGAGGGCTACCACAGTCATTTAAACGAAAAATGATTGGGTATCCCTCTAATAAGGCACAACATATCCATATTGTAAGTGATCTTTTCGTTCGCCTTTTACATCCAGTGCAGAGTGTGCTGTTCCCTCTAATTCAAAGCCGACGCGGTCTAATAGTTTGCAGCTGGCAGTGTTTTCCGGCAAAACGAAGGCTTCTAATCTGCGAAGTCCAAGGATTGGGCCGACCAACCGGGTTACTTTTTCCAAGGCTTCCGTCGCATATCCATTTCCCCAATAAAGTGGGTGAAACTTATAGCCGACCATACCGCTGTCAAATGGATGGGGGCGGAGTGCCGAAACAGAAATCGTTCCGATGATGCGGTGCGGATTTTCTTTTCTAAATACATAAAATCGAACGCCGCGTTTTTGCATTACCATATCGGACTCCAAGCGAAGAAGTCTTCTTTGCATATCCCTGGTATAAAAATCGGAAGGTTTGTTGCTTTCGTATTCATCGAATACATCAGCACCTTGATTTAAAAAGGTTAACACCAATAAGGCATCGGATTCGTCTAAAATGCGCAATTGAAGGCGCTGCGTTTCGTAGACTTTTTGAAAGTTTGTATCCTGATAAATAATCATATGTTGTCCACTCCCCTCACCTGTGTATTTGGAATATAGGTGCGCAACAAATCACGCATAGCAAACAAATCTTCTTTGCTATACCCTGTAAATCCCGGGGAGATTACTTTTTCTGAATCTCGATAATCCTGTAAAAAATATCCCTTCGCACCGGTAATCCATTCACCGATTTGTCTAAGGTCCGCCGGCGTGTGAAGTTCTTTTACAATGGTTGTGCGGAATTCATAAGGAATACTGCCATTCATAAGTAAAGACACGGAAGTTTCAATTTTCTGTAAATCAAAATTAGCTTTTCCTACAGTCAAGGCGTATTTATCTTTGCTGTTTTTGATATCCATTGCTACATAATCAAGTAACCCTTTTTCTAATAAAGAAGAAAGAATTTCCGGACGATAGCCATTCGTGTCCAATTTTACAAGATAGCCAAGGTCTCTGATTTTTCGTATAAAGGATTCTAAATCCGGCTGTAGGGTTGGTTCGCCACCGGTGATGCATACACCTTCTAAAATCCCTTGGCGTTTTTTTAGGTACGCCAAAACTTCATCTTCCGGAACAATCGGAACCTGTCCCGGAGTCATTACCAAGTCACCGTTATGGCAAAATGGGCAACGGAAATTGCAGCTGCCCGTAAAAACGGTAGCCGCCACGTGAGTTGGGTAATCTAATAATGTAGTTTTCGCAAATCCGTGAATTTCCATAAATAATCTCCTAAGGTTAAGTGCTGAGCTTAAGTCAGTGTCTTATATTTTATAATGTCGCATATTCTTCCTTGGTATAGAACTGATTAGACTTTAAGTACTTCGGAATGTTCTGGCTTTCTCCATCAATAAGAATGTCTGCAAGCTGTTGTCCGATTTGTAATTCATAAACATGTTGATTTCTTTCCATTTTTCCAATGCAACGAAGACGAATCTTTAGTTCCGGACACAAGTTTTGAATGTCGAACAATTTTAAGAAACGTTTGCAACGACCCTTAAAGGCTTTTTCCGGGTCTAAGCTTTCTAAATCCTCATTTTCAAAAATAAAATCGATACAGAAGAATTCATCTTCCATATAAAGGCGGGTAGAACAGAATTCTTCTACGTATTCACGATTTTGGCTGGCTCTGGAAATACGGGAGAATTCTTCCAACTCATCTACGAAAGTCAATAACGTTTCACTACGGTCGATGGTTCTGATTTTAAAAGAATCTCTTGTATGATTGGAAATACTTTTAAGAATTTCCTGTTTGTTTGTAAAACTTCCGAAATTACGCACGGTGTCTGCCGGTTGAATAGAGTCAATAGAATAGTGCATATTCTGAAAAGCCTCCAGATTCTTCACTAGCAAAAAGGCACTCATTATTCCGTGCTGATAGGACTCAAAGTCATTTTGCATCGCCTGATAGTCGGCATAGTCTAATGCAAAGGTAACTTCCGCTGCAAATTCCTCTTTAAATAGAAGTTTTTCTTCTTGGGTTAGTTCCTCTACTTCGCTAGGATGTTTTGCCAAAGAGCCGATAATTTCTCCGTTTTTGTCCTTTTCCCAGGTGGAAAATTTGCTCATCATCGCAGTAATCTCATTTAATTTTCCCGTGTTAACATCACGGCCAAAGTTAATTGTCATCTTGCGTCCCAGCAAATCCAAGAACTTGGAAACAAAGTTATTCTGAATACTATCATAACTAAAGGAAAAATCACTAAAGTCATAAATGGAGTAGTATGGAAGAACCTTTTTGATGGCTTTATTTATCTTTTCAATCTTTTTCAGCGGATAGCCTAAGTCATGGGTTAACGCCGCAACGCAAAAACATGCGTCGGAATATTGGAATACATCTTTATATGCATTGACACGGCGATAGATCATAGCATATTTCGGGTCCTCTAAGAATATCGGGTCGTCCAATATTTTGGAAACGGATTCGACTAACCATTCATCTCTTTTATTGCGATCAAAAAGTGGTGCAAATTTCTCCTGACGGGAAAGATACTCGCCTAAGAAGTAAACCCACAAGCAATGAAGAGTGTGGTCGCGATAAAATGAGTCGGAAGCAAAAATCAATTCCTCAAATTCCACGTATTCATCAAAATAGGAAAAAAGCTTATCATAACCGGTTCTGTTGGTATCAATATGGGACATAGCCGCACTAAACAATTGTTTCCACAAGACAATGGCAACCTGAATTTTATCGTTCATGGTATTGGCCTGAATCATTTGTTCAATGGATTCGGTTAAATCTTTCTTTACAGAATCTTTTCCTTTTAAGTATGCAATATTATCTGCAGCGATTTCTTCTAAGAAAAACTGCATTACTTTTTTCTCGTTTACAAAATGTTCCATGGGATTCCTCTTTTCGTGAAAATATCTATCCCTAATAATACCCTATTTTACACAAAATTGCCACATTTTTTGCCACGGTGGTAATGGAATTTTACAGGAGATGTGGGACGGTGGGTCGGATTTATATTTTTTTGAGGAAAAAGAAAATTATTTATGGTAAACTATGTGTATTAGAAGGTGTTTCTAAGAAGTTTCTTTTATAATGGAAAGAATAAAATCAGTAGATAGGAGCATATTATATGGAACAAGCTCACAAATATATGAAAGCTGCCCTACGGGAAGCAAAAAAAGCCTACGCGTTAGACGAAGTGCCGATAGGATGTGTCATTGTATATGACGGGAAAATTATTGCCCGCGGGTATAATCGTCGCAATACAGACAAGCTGACCCTTGCTCACGCAGAGCTCATGGCGATAAAAAAAGCCAGTAAAAAGTTAGGGGACTGGCGACTGGAAGGATGCACCATGTACGTCACCTTAGAGCCGTGTCAAATGTGTGCCGGAGCCATTGTGCAGGCACGGATGGATGAGGTTGTTATCGGCTGTATGAATGCGAAAGCGGGAAGTGCGGGCTCGGTGATCAATTTATTGGATATGAAGGCCTTTAATCATCAGGTGAAGATCACGCAAGGTGTTATGGAAGAAGAGTGTTCTTCCATGTTAAGTCAGTTTTTTAAGGAACTGAGAGAAAAAAAGAAACATTGACTTTCTTTATTAAATAAAGTATACTAACCAAGCGTAGTTGCTCCGGCAAGGATTGTCTTCATTGGGTCTTGCGCAACGGGATCCTCGAACCGTGTCAGGTTGGGAACAAAGCAGCACTAAGGGGTCCTTCCCGTGTGCCGCAAGGTCGCCTGATGAAGACAATCGTTGTCGGAGTTTTTTTAAAAAAGATATACCCAAAGAGACTGCTATCCATAAGGGATGGTAGTTTTTTTATGGGAAAATACCTGACGGATTGAAAATTTTGCTTACGAAAAAATTTTAAAAATGTTAAGATTTTAATATAAAATTTCAATTTTTGAGGTGAAAAATGTTCAAAAAAGGTGATTTTGTTGTAAACGCTAATAACGGAATATGTGAAATAACAGATAGGACCTTCGAGAAAGTTTCCGGGCAGGAAAAAGAGTATTACGTTATTGTTCCGCTTCAGGAACCGACCGTTAAAGTGTATATTTCCGTTGATTCGGCCGAAAATAAAATGCGACTTGCAATGAGCAAAAATGAGGCGTGGGATATCATCAAGAGCATCAAAACGGTGGAAGAAACCTATGTAGAGAATGAGAAAGAAAGGGAAAGAATCTTTCGGGAAGCGTTGGCCAGTCGGGATCCGAAACGTCTGGTCAGCATTATTAAAACCATATACCTACGCAGACAAAAGCGTCAAGAAGAGGGCAAAAAAAGTACCGCTCTGGATGAACGTTATTTTAAACAGGCAGAAAGTCATCTACATAGTGAGTTGGCATTTGCGTTGGGAGTAGATTTATTAGAAATTACGCGGATTATCGCTTCGCAAATGGAATAAAAAGGTTTGTACATATACATAAATAACTGCTTTTCGGTTCACGAAGCTGGCTAACGATTATAGACGGTGGTGTAAGTGGTCATACTATGCTATAATGGACACAGTAAAATATTTGATGTTAAGCGTGTAGGAGGCCAAAATGAGTGGACATAAAAATAATTGTATGATTTGCGGAGCAGAAATTGTGTATTTTCCGGAAGCAAAAAAGATGGAATGCGTGATTTGTCATGAAGAGTTTGAAACAACGGCAAGTTGTGCAGAAGGACATTTTATCTGTGACAATTGTCATTCAAAAAATGGTATAGATATTATAATAGAAACCTGTCGCCACACAAAAAGTAAGAATCCGATAGAAATTATGTGGGGGCTTATGCAACAACCATTTGTTCATATGCACGGGCCGGAGCATCATGTTTTAGTAGGAGCGTCTCTTTTGGCAGCGTATAAAAATGCCGGCGGAAAATTAGAGCTTGAAGCGGCATTAAAAGAAATGAAGCGCAGAGGAAGCCAAGTCCCGGGTGGCGTGTGTGGTTTCTGGGGAAGTTGTGGAGCCGCAGTGAGCACCGGAATTTTCATGAGCATTATCACAGAGGCATCGCCGTTAAGTAAGGAGCCATGGGGGCATTCCAATTTAATGACAGCCCGCGTATTAAATGCAGTTGGCACCATAGGAGGTCCCCGCTGCTGTAAGAGAAATTCTTTTACTGCGGTATTAAATGCTATTGATTATGTCAGTGAAAACTTTGGGATTCAGATGGAAAAGCCATCCGTTATAAAATGTTCTTTCCAAAAATATAATGACCAGTGCTTGCAGAGCGATTGTCCGTTTTTTAAGGGAAAAGAAATTCAGTAGAGGATATTAAATAAAAAAGCCTAAAATCATAGAAAATCATTGAGCTTTCTTGATTTTGGGCTTTTTTTAGGTTGAAATGACGAGAAAGCCAATTTTCCGCTCGGTAATGGCAATAACGCTCTATGCCTTGAATATATACCCCTCGATTTGGACATATGTAGATTTTCACTTTCCCAACTATCCAAAAAAATGAGAGAATGCATTTAAAAGCATTGTTTGCCACTGATTTTTCCGTGCATGAAACACGTTATCTTCATAATGTCGTTCATTGGCGGACAGTTATGATTTTTAGGGCTAAATTTTGGATAGTAAGAGGCTTCGTTTTCTGTATATGTCCAAACGGGCTATTTGAGAATTCCATTTGTATTATGATGCTATGTTTGTTGCATAAAAAAGAGGTTTGCGGCATTCTTGCGTAACAAACCTCTTTCTTTACGGAGACGGCGGGATTCGAACCCGCGTGCCGGTTGCCCGGCCAACTGATTTCGAGTCAGCCCCGTTATGACCACTTCGATACGTCTCCAAAAATTTATAACAGAGTTAGTATAGCTTATTTTTGCTGATTTCGCAAGAAAAACAAGCCCCAATTATACAGATTATAAAAAGCTGTTTCTTCTTTATGAAAATACTGCATCTTTTATTGATTGAAAGAAAAAAATAAGGTATAATAAAGTGTCAAAATGTGCTTTTTAATGAAAAGAAAAAACAGTTTCATTTGTACAGATAAAAGATATAAAAGGAGTCAATATGTCTTATACAGCACTCTACAGAAAGTTTCGTCCGCAGGTGTTTGCCGACGTAAAGGGGCAGGACCACATTGTACGAACTTTAAAAAACCAAATACAGTCAGACCGTATCGGACATGCTTATCTTTTTTGCGGAACCAGAGGAACGGGAAAAACCACCGTGGCGAAGATCTTTGCAAAGGCCGTAAACTGTGAGCATCCGATAGATGGGGAACCGTGTGGTGAATGTGCACTTTGCAAATCCATTTCTATGGGCAGCAGTATGAACGTGGTGGAAATCGATGCCGCATCCAACAATGGGGTGGATAATGTCCGCGATATCATTGAACAGGTATCTTATTCCCCGACGGAAGGAAAATACAAAGTCTTTATCATCGACGAAGTGCATATGCTTTCAACGGCAGCCTTCAATGCCTTATTAAAGACTTTAGAAGAGCCGCCGTCTTATGTGATATTTATTTTGGCAACAACGGAAGTGAATAAGATTCCGATTACCGTATTATCCCGTTGTCAGGAATATGATTTTCATAGAGTAGATATTGAAACATTAAAAGCCCGCATGCGTGAGCTTTTGGATATTGAAGGTGCAAAGGTTGATGACGAAGCCCTTAGCTATATTGCAAAAACAGCCGACGGTTCGGTACGAGATTCTTTGAGCTTGTTGGATCAATGTATGGCCTTTTACATGGACAAAGAAATCACATTGGACAATGTGTTGGAGGTTTTGGGCGCAGTTGATACAGAAGTGTTTGCACAGCTTTTTTCCGAGATTGAAAAACACAATGTTTCTTCGGTGCTTGAGATTGTAGAACGTATTGTTATGCAAGGGCGAGAGTTAAACCAGTTTATATCGGATTTCACCTGGTATATGAGAAATCTTCTTTTGCTTAAAAATGCAGATGGCATGGAAGAAGCATTAGAAATGTCAAAGGATACCATTAAGCGGATGCGCGATGTGGCACAAAACGTAAGCTCTATGCGTATTATTGAATACATTCGTATCTTGTCGGAGTTGTCGAATCAGATTCGTTATTCCGGACAAAAACGTATTATGATAGAGGTTGCATTTATAAAGATGTGTCGTCCGCAGATGGAACAGAATATGGCCAGTCTGGTGCATCGCTTAAATATTATTGAAGATGCCATTGCCAACGGCGGATTTGTATCCGATGCGCAAAAACAAGGACCGGAAGCGGTAAAAGCGATTTTAGATGCAGCTCCGATGCCGTCACCGATGAAAGAGATTCCAAAGTCCATTCCAAAGGATGTAAAGAATTTACCGCGACGTGTACGTGAGGCTGTTTCGGAATTATCAAACGGACTGGTGAATGCCTATATGCAGGATGCGCATTTTAGCTTAAGCGGCGAAAATGTTCAGATTGTATTTGCTACCGACATGGGATATCAGTATTTTTTACAGGAAAATTTATTAGAGCAATTAGAACAGATGGTTTCTGAACGGGAAGGAAGAGAGGTTCATATTGAAATGACCTATAACAAAACCGGCAGAGACTATAACGAATCTTTCGTGGATTTGGAGAGCTTGTTGAATATGGAAATAACAATTGATGAAGAATAAAGGAGGAACCGCAAAATGGCAAAAAGAGGCGGATACCCGGGTGGAATGCCTGGAAACATGAATAATTTAATGAAACAGGCGCAAAGAATGCAGCGTCAGATGGAAGAAGCTTCCAAAGCAATGGAAGAGGCTGAAGTAACAACGACAGCTGGTGGCGGAGCTGTTGAAGTAACCGTTTCCGGAAAAAAAGAAATCGTAAAAATCAAATTGTCTCCGGAAGTTGTTGATCCGGACGATATCGAAATGTTAGAAGATTTAATCGTGGCTGCAACCAATGAAGGTCTTCGTAAGATTGATGAAATGAGTGAGCAATCTATGGGTAAGATTACCGGTGGCATGGGAGGATTCCCGTTCTAGTATATAGAACAAAGAAAATGCAGAGCATTTTTCTTTGATTAACCGGGAGGTTTATCATGGATTATTATAGTAAACAAATCAGAGATTTAATTGATGAATTGTCTAAATTACCGGGAATCGGAGCAAAGTCCGCGCAAAGATTGGCATTTCATATTTTAAATATGCCGCAGGATTCCGTGGTGCGCTTGTCAGAAACGTTGTTGTCGGCAAAGCAAAATGTACGCTACTGTACAGAATGCTTCACGTTAACCGATTCTGACATTTGTCCAATCTGTAAAAATCCGGCCAGAGATCACAAAACGATTATGGTTGTGGAAACGACCAGAGACATGATTGCTTATGAAAAGACCGGAAAATATGAGGGTATTTATCATGTGTTACATGGAGCTATTTCTCCGATGCTTGGAATTGGACCGGGTGATATTAAGTTAAAAGAATTGATGCAACGATTACAAAAAGATGTGGAAGAGGTAATCATTGCAACCAACTCCAGTTTAGAAGGGGAAACCACGGCAATGTATATCAGCAAACTGATTAAGCCAACAGGCATTAAAGTAAGCCGTATTGCCAGTGGCGTTCCGGTAGGCGGAGATTTGGAATATATTGATGAAGTGACATTATTACGAGCCCTGGAGGGCCGCACTCAATTATAAGACTTCAAAAACGAAAAGGAAGGAAACAGGTATGACAAACCAAGAACTGAAAATTCAGGCGAATGAGATTCGAAAAGGTATTGTGACAGCAGTTCATGCAGCGAAATCCGGACATCCGGGCGGATCTCTTTCCATCGCAGATGTGATGACATATCTCTATTTTGAAGAGATGAATGTAGATCCGAAGAATCCAAAAAAAGAAGACCGTGACCGTTTTGTTTTATCAAAAGGTCATTGTGCACCGGCACTTTACTCAACATTAGCACACAGGGGATTTTTCCCGGTGGAAGACCTTATGACATTAAGAAAGGTTGGTTCCTATTTACAAGGTCATCCGGACATGAAACACATTCCTGGCGTGGATATGTCCAGCGGTTCTTTGGGACAAGGTTTTTCTGTAGCGGTAGGTATGGCTTTGTCTGCAAAATTGGATAATGCAGACTACCGCGTATACTGTGTAGCAGGCGACGGGGAAATTCAGGAAGGACAGATTTGGGAAGCAGCAATGTTTGCCGGAGCAAAAAACATCGACAATCTGGTATTAATCGTAGATAATAACGGATTACAGATTGACGGTGATGTTGCAGATGTTTGCTCTCCATATCCGATTGATAAAAAGTTTGAAGCATTTAACTTCCATGTAATTAACATTGATGGTAACAATTTCGATGAAATCGCAGCTGCATTTAAAGAAGCAAGAGAAGTAAAGGGTCAGCCGACTGCAATTGTTGCCAAGACTGTAAAGGGTAAAAATGTTTCTTTCATGGAAAATAAAGCCGGCTGGCATGGTAAAGCTCCGAATGATGAAGAGCTTGCAATTGCATTAAGTGACTTAGAGAAAGTAGGTGAAGCGTTATGTCAGAAGTAAAAAAGATTGCAACCCGCGACAGCTATGGTAACGCTTTAGTGGAATTAGGAAATAAATATAAAGAATTAGTGGTTTTAGATGCTGACCTTGCAGGCGCAACAAAGACATCTACTTTCCAGAAAGCATTTCCGGAAAGACATATTGACTGTGGTATTGCGGAATCCAATATGACCGGCATTGCAGCAGGTCTTGCAACGACAGGTAAAGTTCCGTTTATCAGCTCCTTTGCAATGTTTGCGGCAGGAAGAAACTTTGAACAGATTCGTAACTCTATCGGTTATCCGAAGTTAAATGTAAAAATCGGCGCTACTCATGCAGGTATTTCTGTAGGAGAAGACGGAGCGACCCATCAGTGTAACGAAGATATTGCCTTGATGCGTACAATTCCGGGAATGGTGGTTATTAATCCGAGTGACGATGTGGAGGCAAGAGCCGCAGTAAAAGCAGCTTATGAGCATATGGGACCGGTATACTTACGTTTTGGACGTCTTGCAATTCCGGTATTCAATGATGAAGCAACCTATAAGTTTGAATTAGGAAAAGGAATTGTTCTTCGCGAAGGAAAAGATGTAACGATCATCGCCACCGGTCTTTGCGTTGGTGAATCTTTACAGGCAGCAGACATTCTCGCCGAGCAGGGAATTGATGCCCAGGTAATTAACATTCATACCATTAAACCATTAGACGAAGAATTAATCATCAAAGCAGCGCGGACAACCGGCAAAGTAGTTACGGTAGAAGAACATTCCGTAATTGGCGGTTTGGGAAGTGCAGTATGTGATTGCCTTTCTGCAAATGCACCAACCAAGGTGTTAAAAATCGGCGTAAACGATGTTTATGGTGAATCCGGCCCTGCGGTTGAGTTGATTAAGAAATATGAATTAGACGCAACAAGTATTGCAAAGAAGGTTGCGGCGTTTGTAAAGTAACGTGTATTAAAAAAAGAATCATAGCATAACATATGTGCCACAAATCAAGAGATTGTCTTGGTTTGTGGCACTTTGTTTATAGAAAAATTTAGCCCAAAAGGGAGCATTTTTTTGGGTGGAGGTAAAATCTGAAATAAAAATAGCCCAAGCCGAGATAAAATTTGAAAAAAAATAAGAGAGTTGTTTATGGTCCAATAAAAAAGATTTGGACGGCGAATAAAAAGTGTTGACAAAAAAACTGTATTATGCATATAATACAGTCAAGAAGTGTATTACAAGCATAGTACAGTTTTGGCGTTTTCAGCACAGAAATAAGAAGCAGATTAAACAAGAGGAGAGAGACCATGATAACTTTTGAAAATTTTGTTTTGAAAGAAGGAAGTCCTATTTATTTGCAAATCCTTCTATATATAAAAAGAGGAATCATAGCGGGAGTAATTATAGATGGGGATGAATTGCCGTCTCGTCGTGTCCTTTCTGCTTTGTTAGGCGTCAATCCCAATACTGTTCAAAAAGCATATCGACAGTTAGAAGAAGAAGGGTTGATTCAATCAAGAGCCGGAGCAAAGAGCTATGTTGCGGTTACGGAACAGTTGCTTTTAACCATACGTCGGGAATTGCTTGATGAAGACGCGAAAGGAATCGTGCACTCGCTTAAATTGACGGGAGTGTCTAAGGAGGAGGCACATCAATTGATTGAAAGATATTGGGAAGAAGTTGCCAACACGGAAGTAGTTGAAGAGGTATAAAGGAGGAGAAGGAATGAAAAAATATAGTTCTGTTTTTGCAATGATTGCGAGAACTACACTTTACAAAAATTTGATAGTAATGTTTTTAATGGCAGCAGCACAAATGATGCTATTTGTGCTAAAGCTACAAAACTATGAGCGAATTGGTAAGTGGACTTTATCCGGAACGGTAAAAGACAGTTTTATGATTATTCCTCTTGCGATTGGCTTTTTCTTGGTTTCTTTGTTTTTGGTAAAAATGGGCGGTTTTCGCGGTAGCAATCAAGGATATTTACTTAATCGATTGCAGATTACGGAAACAGAGGTTTTTGGATTACAAGCACTTTATAACTGCATTTGTTTCGTTATTCTTTGGGCTGTTGAAGTTGTAGTGCTTATGGGGGCTAGTTCCATTTATGTGGAAAAAGCGACAGATGTTACAAGTCATACGAAGGTTATGGCCTTTTACAGCAATGGTTTGATGCATTCGCTGTTACCAATGAAAGATACAATGGGGTGGTTATATTTGTTGGCGTTGATACTTGGTGTAGGGTTATTTTTGGCGCTTTTTAGTGCACTTCAAAGAAAAGGAACATCTAAGGGATTAATAGGATGCGGTATTCTTTTGGGCATTATGGCGGCAAATTTTCCGCGGGAAGTGGCAAGCAGGAAAGACCCGATGTTTATTTTTGCCGCGATTGCATTATGTCCATTGCTCATTAGGGAGATAACAGGATTAAAAATAAAGGGGGATGAAGAGGTTGAATAAGAGAAAAACGAGAGGTTGGTTAGAAAAATATGCACCACCTGGACGAAACATTCGGAGTGGCTGCATAATATATTATGGCTGTTTGGGGTTTGCTTTTTCTTATAGCTGGATGACATTTATGTGGGATTATCGTCAGGCTTGGTATACCATTCATCTTTGGAAAGATAAAGATGGCAACTGGGTACCGCGGGAAGGTGCAAAAATGTTGCCGTTTGAGGAACTTTTATCCGGAAAATTGAATTTGTATTATCTGCTTGCGGCAGCAATGATCGTCGTTATTATTTTAAACTATGCATATCATCGACAAGGAAGCAAATCGGTCTATATGATGAAGCGTCTCCCAAACCGTTTGGAAATGCATAAACGCTGTTTAACCTTACCACTTGTGGGTATATTTTTGACGATTGTTGTGGCGGGAGTCTTTTGCCTTTTGTTGTATTACGGAGTTTATATCCGTCAGACGCCGGTTCAGTGCTTACCGTCATAAAGGGAGGGAAAATATGTTAAAAATCGAAAATTTATCAAAATCATATGGAAAAACACTAGCGTTGGACAACGTAAATTTAGAGTTGTCGCAAGGAGAAATTATCGGCCTTTTTGGAGAAAACGGCGCGGGAAAAACCACATTTATGAAGTGTATTTTGGGATTTCTTTCTTACAAAGGTGAAATCACTTTGGACGATGAAAAAATCACGTCAAAAAACATTGCAAGAATCGCCTTTGCCACCAGTGAACATTCCTTTATTCCAAATTTTACACCGATGCAGCATGCTGATTTTTTCAAAGATCATTTTCCGGGGTTTAGGGAGAAACGCTTCTTTTCCCTGTTAGAATTTTTTGAGTTGCCATCTAAAAAACCCTTAAAAAGTTTTTCCACGGGACAAAAAAATCAGTTTGAAGTTATTTTGGGGCTTTCTCAAGGTGCGGACTATATATTAATGGATGAGCCGTTTGCCGGTAATGATGTTTTTAACCGTGAGGATTTTTATAAACTTTTAATGGGAATTTTGGAGCCAAACGAAACGATTTTGCTTTCCACCCATTTAATTCAGGAAGTCTCCGATTTTATAGGAAGAGCCATTCTTATTCGTCAGGGCAAGATTATTGCTGACGTTTGTGTAGAGGACCTGGAAGAACAAGGAGAAACCTTGCTTTCCTTTATTAAGAAAACCTATGGTTATAGAGCAAACCGCGTGGGTGAAGCGATTGAAAAACTTGAGAAGGAGGAATAGGCTATGAAAAAAACACTTTTTGTTTTAACGGCTTTATTGGTTCTTTCTGTTACAACCATTATTTGTGCAAGTGCAACGATTAGCGCACCGACCGATAAGGTGGAGTTCGAAGAAACTGTTGTTTACGGAGATCCATCGGAAGTAGAAGGCGTAAGGATTTATCGAAACCTTAAATGGGAGGACGCGATGTACTGGCGCGCTACCCACATTCTCGGAACACCCGATCAAACCCTTACGGAATATGATTTTCATATGTACAAAAAAACCGAACCTTACGAATTTGAACGTGAGATATTGGCGTTTATAGATGCAAATGAATTTTATGGGCTGGATTCGGAGACTGCTACAGACAGTGGTGTAAAAAAGGCGTTGCTGGAGCTGTTAAAAGAGACTCCGAATGGTGAAACCGCTCAAAAAGTTATTCGACTACAAGATTATAGTGATTATTATGCCTTCGGTTTGCAAATTGATATGGAAGACTGGGGGACTTGGATAGAGAAGGATGAAAAAAGCGATTTCAAAACCAGCGAGGAATTAGCAGAACAACAAAAAATCTTGGATTGCTTTAATGAGTTTTTCCGCATACCGGTTATCGAAAACGAAGTTTACCAAATTGGTATAAAAAAGGATGACAACGGTAATCCAACGGCATATTATTATGGGCAGGATGGTGTTCGGAAATTCAACGGAACCATTGACTGTACAACAGAGTTACCAAAGGATGCAGACCACTTCTTTTTTGAGATTGAAGCCATCCGTACGAACGATACCTGTTATTTTACCTTTTTGCCATATAGCACTTGCGGAACACTCGTGGACACGAGCCTGATTCCGGGAGGATACGGAATTTACAGTTTCAAATTTGGAAATGAAACCATAGACGAGAATAGTTTAAAGTTGGTTTATGCTATGCAACCATCGGATTATGTGGACTTAGAGCTGGATAAACAAGGAGAAAATCTTCTGATTTTCCATGCCGAGAGAAATGAGTTTGGAGATAAAGAAAAGGTTTTGACGGTGTTGGATGTGACAACGGCAGAAGAAAAACAAAGCATTTGTTACGGAATAGCGAAAGGTAAGAGAATATCCGGATGTTATTGGATTTATGATAACTTCATAGTAGTCCCTTACGACACCGCCGGAGCAGCACTTCTTTCCAGAGCGGAAAATGGGACCTATGAATTGGAATTTAATATCCCATCAAAAATATGGTCTGTTTCCGGAGATACCGATTTTTTAAACACTGCGAATGCGTTTGATTATAACGGGGAAAAGTTGTTAGTTGTAGGGGGTAATCAAAAGACATCTTCTGATCACATACTGAAGGATTATTACTATAATCCATTAACCGGAGAAAATGAAGTTGTGTATTTGCGCTACATGCCTGTGTGCGGATTTTTCCTCGGAGTTTTTGATGAAAATGGACTCTCCTTTTATGCAGAATATGCGTGTAATCTGGATACAGAGCTGTATTCAGAAAAGATTTGCACAACAACGATGACAGGCTTTATAGATGTATCGTGGCCGGAAGAGAAGCCATAGATTATCAAATGAAGAGAAAGAAAGACGAAATCTTGTATATAATGGTGAAAGGATACGAAAGAAAAAGATAATAAAGCCGATTTCGCCATCGGGATTTGATAAATTTCGCACCCGCTTTTTGATATTCTTTTCTTGCCGGATTTGCAAAACCGGTTATGAAAAATTATATTTAAGCGGGGAGGAATGCGTCGTGGCCAAAGTACCACACAACTTGCGACAGGTGGGTAATCCGGGAGGAAATCTTTCTATATATATAGAAGATTATGTTTTTACATATCTGAAAAGTGAGTACAATACACAAGCGGCAATATTAATCGGGGAAAGCTGCTATGGGGAAAACGGAATCCGTGTATATATTCGTGGTGCTATTTGCTGCCCGCAGCTTTTTTGGCAGGACGAGGGCATGCAGCTTTCACAGCGTACATGGAATTATATTTTCCGAGAAAGAGACCATCTTTTTCCAAATCAGGAAATTGTGGGTTGGTATATGCCCCTTCCGCAAAATGAAGAAGAAAAAACCTTGGTTGCAGTAGGTGAATTTCATGGAAGAAATTTTCCTGGTGCAGACAAGGTCTTTTTCTATCTTGACCAAGCACAAGGTGAAGATGCTTTTTTTGCAAGGGATGGGCAGGTGTTTTCACGGCAGACAGGTTATTACATTTTTTATGAAAAAAACACTGCCATGCGGGAATATATGCTGGCCTTACGTCAGGAACGTCAGTTGGAGGCAGACTTATTTAAAGAAGTGCACGATATGCCCCGAGAGAACACACGCTATAGAGAATTCCTTAATGCAGAACTGGAAAAAAGAAAAGACGCCTCGACGGCTTCTACTTATATAATTGGGGCAGTAGCACTTGCGGCGGTGGTTTTGGTGATTGTTGGATTTGGTATAGGAGATAAAAAACTTAACCGTGTGGAAGCGGCGTTGCAAACCGTCATAGAACGATTTGGAATAGAGTTAAAAAATCCTGCTGATCCAGATGACGTGGAAAACATCATCTCGGATACAAATTCTTCTGAAGAAGAGGAAGGCTCGCAAGAACAAGAGAATGCACAAAACTCGGAGAATGCACAAAGCCCGGAAAATCCACAAGACAAAGACGATGGTCAGGGGTCTGCAAACAATCAAGAAGATGCATCGCAAGAGGATTCTTCTATAATAGAAGACACCCAATTTGACACAGAGGTCGATGAAGAAGCAACCATCATAGCGATGTCTTTAGCTCAAGGATACTATGTTGTTCGGCAAGGAGAGGGGTTGAGTCAGATTTGTTGCAAACTCTACGGTGATGATTCGAAACTGGAGGAAATTTGTGAGAAAAACAATATAGAAGACCCAAACACGATTTATCCCGGCCAAATTATTTATCTTCCGTAATAATTTGATGAGCGATTTTTCAAAATAGTTTCATAGCCATTCTTGTTAAAATGAGTTATAATATGGAGGAAAGATACGAAGGAGTCATTTTTGCGCATGAATGAAGGCTTAAAAAAACGTTTTTATGCAGTAAAAAAACCGGAAAAAGATTATAAGCAAAAAATCCGCCTGCATAGAATAAAGTTGATAAAAATTTGTTGTTTGATTTTGCTCGTAATTGCCGCTATCATTGTCGGTATATACTTCCATTACAGGAACAAAGAATATACGGAGTACACCGTCATAAAATCGCAGCCCATCGCCACATTGAGCGAAGCGCAGTATGTGCCTTTTTCCGGAGGAGTCATAAAAATAAACCGGGATGGAGCAACATATACCGATAAACGCGGGAATCAAATTTGGAACCAGACCTATGAGATGAGTCAGCCGATGGTGGATGTGTGCAATGATTATGTAGCAATCGGAAGTGTTAAAGAAAACAAAATCTACATATTAAATAAGAATGCAAAACAAGGAGAAATCCGAACGGAACTTCCGATTCGCATAATCGAGGTTTCGGAAAAAGGAACGGTTGCTGTTCTGACGGAGGGAGAAGCTTCCTATAAAATAGTGCTTTATGATAAGAAGTCCAATCTTTTGGCACAGGGAGAGTTCCGATTAGAGAACACAGGGTATCCAATTTCAATAGCCCTTTCTGCAGACGGAAAAAAACTTGGCGTTTCCTTTGTTAGCATCAAAGATGGAAAAGCCGGCACAAAAATACAATTTTATAATTTCGGTTCTGTTGGGCAGAATGAAATTGATAACTTGGTCGAAAAGTACGAATACGAAGGAGTGGTTGTTCCACAGATGGAATATCTTGCCAACGACGTAATGGTGGCTTATGGTACAGACAGAGTAATCTTGTTTGAAGGTGAAGAGCGTCCAAAGGAAATAGCAAATATTTATATCGATAAACAAATAAAAACGATTTTTTACAATGAACAATATTGGGGAGTGACTTATGATGTGGATGTTTCGGAAGAAAATGAAACAAAAACAATTCATGAGTTGGCGGTGTATGATTTGTCCGGAAAAGAAGTTTTCCGTCAACAATTTTCCATGAAGTATGACTCGGTACAATTATTAAATGGTGATGAAATTGCGATTGTTCGAGACAATTACTGTATTATATATACGTTTAATGGAGTAAAACGTTTTCAAGGTGAACTGGGGAATAATATATTGTACATCATCAAAGAATCCGGAATGCGGGAGTATACGTTTTTTTTGCAAGGGGAAATCACGTCTATTCGATTGAAGTAGCCATATGTAGGGCTGCAGAAAATATCGAAATAACGTAACTTAATATAGAAGAAACAGATTAAGGTAAGGAGAAACAAATGAACTGGTTATTTTTGGCGACAATTGCTTTTTTGGTTGTGTCAGCGGTGTGGGGCTATTATAGAGGTTTTGTAAAAATCGCATATTCTTTGGCATCGTCCATCATTGCCTTAGTGTTGGTGGCAATCTTATCGCCACATGTTCAAACGCTATTAATAGAAAAAACGCCTATTTATGATAAAACTGTAGAAATCTGCACTACAAGAATTCAAGAAAAAATGAATGAAACGATTGAAGAGGCGAGCAATAATATTTCTGATGTTATGAAAGAGGCCGGGCTTCCGGACGGGGTGTTGAAGCTTATAGATAAAATCGAGATCAAAGAATCGGGTGAATTGACAGCTATCCAACAGGCCGGCGAAAAAGTGGCACAGTGGGTTGTTTTGATTATTTCCTTTGTTATAACGTATATTGTAGTCATAATCGCACTTAAGGTTTTGGGTAATGTTTTGAATCTTGCAACAAAACTACCAATCATAAAAGGTGCAAACAAGTGGTTGGGACTTGTGCTTGGTTCAATCCAGGGTGTAATTAATGTGTGGTTGGCTGGATTAATATTGTCATCTGTATGTACGACAGAGGTTGGAATGTATCTTGTGTCTCTGGTTTATGAAAATTCTTTTTTGAAATTTATGTACGAACAAAATGGAATTGTGTATATTGTTTCTCTTTTCTTTGGATAAATTTTCTGTCCTTAAATAGTGTGTTTTATAATCTGTTTTGGACAAAAATACGATATCTTGTGTGGTCAAAAATGACAACCACAAGAGTTTTCAGAAATGTATAAAAAAATAAAAAAATTTGTTGACACAGCTATAATATCGTGTTAATATGAAATTCCACCGCGGGAAAATGTGCGGTGGAAAAATTTTGTTAAAAAAGTTGTTGACAAACGATTGCAAGGGTGTTATTATTAACTAGTTGCGACTCGCGGAGCAACAAAAACAAAGAACCTTGATAACTGAACAGTGAAATAACCTTGAAAGATTCAAAGAGAATTATTTTAAGAACGGTTTTCATTAAAAAATGAAATCCCAGAAACACAGTAAAGACGAAAGTCTTAACGCAAGCAACAGCTTGTTAGCTAGCAAGTAATTGTTAGGAGAAAACTTTTATTAGAGAGTTCGATCCTGGCTCAGGATGAACGCTGGCGGCGTGCTTAA
>JAZNWA010000029.1:0-117930 GCA_045593085.1 Lachnospiraceae bacterium
GAGTACAAGGTAGATAGGGCAGAGGTGGAAGTGCAGTAATGTACGGAGCTGACTGTTACTAATCGGTCGAGGGCTTGACCAAAGCAAGCCAAAGGTTTGGAAGAAAATGATCTGTATGTGATTTTCAAGGTATACTATATATTTTCCTCAATAGCTCTGCGGTAGAGCGTCCGGCTGTTAACCGGGATGTCGTAGGTTCAAACCCTACTTGGGGAGTTTTTTTATATTTGGCTCCTTGGTCAAGCGGTTAAGACATCGCCCTTTCACGGCGGTAACACGGGTTCGATTCCCGTAGGAGTCATTTTCTTGAAGGTGATTCTGGACCTTTAGCTCAGTTGGTTAGAGCAACCGGCTCATAACCGGTCGGTCCCGGGTTCGAGTCCCCGAAGGTCCATTTATTTTTTTGTTTGGCCCAGTGGCTCAGTTGGTTAGAGCGCCGCCCTGTCACGGCGGAGGTCGAGAGTTCGAGTCTCTTCTGGGTCGTGTTTCTGGGATCTTAGCTCAGCTGGGAGAGCATCTGCCTTACAAGCAGAGGGTCACAGGTTCGAGCCCTGTAGGTCCCACTTAAATTTAATATTTATGCCGGCGTGGCGGAACTGGCAGACGCGCAGGACTTAAAATCCTGTTGTGGCAACACAGTACCGGTTCGATTCCGGTCGCCGGCAGTAGAGAAAGAACATTGATTATTCGATGTTCTTTTTTGCTGTTTGTGGGTTGTATATTCGGCATACCTTGTTAGAATATATAATATGTTTTGACTAGAAATGGTTATCATTGTAAAATGAACTTGCTATAAGTTTTGATTTTGATTTAGGAGGATTATCGAATGAAATTTATCGATATGCATTGCGATTCGCTGATGTTGGCCACATTAAGAGATAAGAAGCAAAATATTTTTTCGTCGGATGGATTGAGCGTTGATTTTAAAAAACTGGAAAAAGGGGGAGCATTAGCACAATTTTTTGCAATTTTTATGCCTGACGATAACACATATCGTTTTTTAAATGTTGAGCCAATGAAAGATGAGGATTATTTTAATGCTCTGTTTGAAGTATACCTCAAGAATCTTAAGGAACATTCTGATATTATTTTGCCTGCACATTGTTTTAAAGACATAGAAGCAAATTCAAAAAAGGGTAAAATATCGGCCTTTTTGACCATAGAAGACGGAAGAATGATTAACAATGATTTTGATAAGTTAGAAGATTTGTATGATTTAGGTGTCAGAGCATTAACTCTTACATGGAATGATGCAAATTGTTTTGGTTTTCCACATTCTAGTAAGCCTGAA
Source organism: Lachnospiraceae bacterium (assembly GCA_045593085.1). Lineage (GTDB taxonomy): Bacteria > Bacillota > Clostridia > Lachnospirales > Lachnospiraceae > XBB1006. The sequence goes on from JAZNWA010000029.1 coordinate 1,292, forward strand.
GAAATGATGAAAGGACTTACTGGATTTGGAAAAGAAGCTATTGATTACATGAATGAACTTGGTATGTTAATTGATGTGTCGCATTTATCTGATGGTGGGTTTTGGGATGTTATGAAATTATCAAAACAGCCAGTTGCAGCAACGCACTCAAATTGTAGGGAATTATGTCCTCATACGAGAAATTTAACAGATGATATGATCCGTGCCTTAGGCAATAACGGTGGAGTTATGGGATTAAATTTTTATCCGGCGTTTTTGAATTGCGATCCGACGGATGCTCATGGAAGAATAGATGTTATGATTAAGCATTTAAAACATATGGTATCTGTGGGTGGAGTAGAAGTTGCTGCGCTTGGAAGTGATTTTGATGGAATGAGTGGTAATTTAGAAATTTCGGATTGCAGTGAATATGATAAATTGTTTGTGGCAATGAAAAAAGCAGGTTTTTCTGAAAGCGAGATTGAAAAAATTGCCTATAAAAATGTACTACGAGTTATAAAAGATACAATGTGGTATTAGTAGTGATTTTGTAAAAAAACAAAAAGTTTGTAGCAAAGTGCTTGAACTTTTGGTATATTATGATACTATGTTAGAGGGTTATCCTAGAAAAAATATAAAGGAAGATGAAAAATGAAAAATACAGTACCAGTAGAAGTGTCAGCTAGACACGTACATTTATCACAGGAACAGATTGATATTTTATTTGGAAAGGGACATCAGTTAACACCATTAAAGATGTTATCACAGCCGGGTCAGTTTTTAAGTGAAGAACGTGTAACAATCGTTGGACCAAAGAAAACAATGGAACGCGTTGGTGTTTTAGGACCTGCAAGAAAAGAAGGACAGGTAGAATTATCTTTGACAGATTGCTTCTCAATCGGAATTAAAGATGCACCGGTTCGTGAATCAGGTGTTATTGACGGTACTCCTGGAGTTATTTTGAAAACAGATTTAGCTGAAATTCAGTTAGATAAAGGTGTAATCGTTGCAAAGAGACATATTCATATGACAACAGCAGATGCTGCTGAATTTGGAGTTCAGGATAAAGATGTTGTTAGCGTTGAAGTAAAATGTGGTGATCGTGCAATTACATTTGGTGATGTTGTTGTTCGTGTAAATGATACTTATGCATTAGCTATGCATATTGACACGGATGAAGCAAATGCCGGATGCATTAGCGGTGACGTTACAGGTGTTGTTATTAAATAACAATTGAGTTTGAAAATAAGAATTAAAGAGATTCTATGGAAACATAGAATCTCTTTTAAAAAGATGTTGACAAAGTAAAAAATATATAGTATTATAATCTAGTTACAACTGATGTAACAAATAAATATGTGTGTGTAGCTCAGCTGGATAGAGCACTTGGCTACGGACCAAGGTGTCGGGAGTTCGAATCTTCTCACGCACGTGTAGACCTGTATCGATTATGGTGCAGGTCTTTTTTTGTCTAAAAGAGAGGCTATTTGTGAAACAACAGAAATCGAATAATGAGAAATTGGTGAAAAGCCCTAAAATAGGTACTATTTTTGATTGTATGTGTTATAATACAAAATATGAATGATAAAAGTGGGGGAGCGTCGGCATTTTTGTGGTGTGTGAGTAGGAAGAATTATAAGGAAAGGCTATTATGAATAAAGAAGAATTTTTGAAACAGTTACAAGAGGCCTTGCGGGGAAAGGTCGGTCCGGAAGTAATCCGGGATAATTTAAATTTTTATGAGACTTATATTTTGCAGGAAATGAGAAAAGATAAAACGGAACGGGAAGTTTTGCAAGAATTGGGAAATCCCAGAATTTTGGCGCAGACCATTATTGACACATCTAAGATGGACACACAGGCCTATAAAGAAACACGAACGGAAGACGAAAAGGACCGGCGGCACGAAGATTTCGGATATGGCAGAACGGTTACCGGAAATAGGGCGAGATTCTTATTATGGGGGATTGTGGCGGTAGTAATTCTAGTGGTTTTGGGAATTTTGTTACTTGTGGGACAAATTTTTGCACTGGTAGCTCCGTTCTTAATTCCGATTCTGTTGTTGATAATTGTTGTACGGATGATAGGCCGTAGAAGGTAGGAGGTCTTTTTATGAACACAAAAAATTATAAAAAAGATACCCTGATTTACCAGGCAGGAGAAAGCATGAACGAACTTGGCTTAATTGTCAAGGGAACTGTGCGACAGGATACGAAGGAGTCTTCTGTCATTCTCGAAACCGGTCATTTAATCGGATTGGCTGGGTGCGATGAATGCGTATATGCGGCCAATTATTTTGCACAGGATGATGTAACAATTTATGAGTTCCCGTATAAGAGTACAAAAGATATGACTGCTATTTTATCAAAACAGCAGGAATATGGAAGCGTATTTATTTTGGCGGCATTAAAGCAGACACGATTGTTTTTGGAAGAGTATGCAAAAACATATGAAGTTGCTAAGAAGTTATATATAACAATTACAGAATCCAGTCGTGTATATAAATACTTGTGTAGCAAGTATGGAATTCCGGAGCAGATATTTTCCAGACTTGATTTTTTGGCACCATTGGAAGAAAGTAAGCTGATTGAGCAGTGGAAATTTGAGTATTATGCACAGTTTTCAAAGTTTCAGTTGGAAGATTTAAAGGGATTGTTTACCACGAGAGAATTGTGTGTAGGCACAATTTTTCAAGCCGGTAATATGATGAAAGAAATCCTTGGATCAATGGATGAAATTGTTTCTTTTGTTGAGATTTATAAGACCTTGTTGCTTTCGACAAACAGAAATGACTTATTCCAGTTACTGTTTGATTTGGAGGTAAAAACTGCATTAATCGGAAAAAATCGTCAGGAAGTAGCGGAAAGCATAGCGAAGATTATTGCATTCGCACAGGAAAGCAATATTTATAGCGCTTCAGAATTGGAAGAGAGAAAAGAAGAGTATAAGAATTACGATTTTGCGAATATAAAAGATGTTGATGCAGTAATTGAAAGTGAAAATGCAGTGACTGATTTAGGAGATGGTAATGCCGTTCATTTGGGTAACAGTTTGGAACAGATTTTACGTTTTGCGGAAGAAAGCCCGGAAAATATGCTGGATTTCAGGGAAAAAATTGCGGAGTTGCGTGATTTGAATGACCCATATTCTACGGATGAAAGTGTGCGTCGATTAAGAAAGAATATCTCAAATGCTTTTTATCGTATATACAAAAACTGTGTAAAGAGAGTGTTAGTAAGAGGCGAAACAACACGAATTGTTGATATGTTCCTTAATTTCGGCTATATGGATGTTACGGTTTTAGGGGAAGAAAAAGCAATTCAGTTGGAGAAACTGCTGGATCATTTGTGGCGGTGTAAGAGCGAGAAGGTATATACATTTTTTACATGGCTTGAGAGCATTTATTTAGGTGAGCATGAGCCGTCTATCAGCGAGTTGGACATGGACTATTTTGCATATCTTAAGGACTGTGTAAAAAATGGCAATATGACTGCTGATGAGGCTGAAAAAAATAAGAATAACAATTGGATGAGGGTTGAATATGAATTGGACAATATGTTCCAGTCATTAAGCAAGACCATTAGTGGAAAAATTACAACCTTTTGTCCGGTTTTAAAGGATGATGATATTCTTTCTTCGCCGGAGCGTATGTTAGTAACTGCTGAGCAGGTTACACAGGCATTTAATAATGTGCGTGAAATTGATTACAGCCTGTTTTATCGAGAGGTTATGTATTCGGATGAGGCACACGGACTGGCAAGAGAATATATTAATAAGGAAATTCTGCCGGATGTTATTTTGTTCCCGATTTCCGGTAGCAGAGGTATGATGTGGCAAGTGACGGAAGGTGTGCGTAATAACACTGCAGGTCGTATTATGCTTCCGATTTTAACGTCTACCGAAGTTGAAGATATGATTATCGAAAACTGCGGAAGGTTCCGTTGGGAAATGTGCCGTAAGGTGCAGGGCAGCAGATGGAATGATATTACAACACCGTCTCTTACATCGGAGTATAACGACTACATTCAATATTATAAAAAGAATGCAGAGTTGTCACCGGAAGCAAAAGAGAAAGTGGCGAATGCATTGCTTCGAGCAAGAAATAATTTCAGAGAAGTATTTGTTAAAGATTATGAGAACTGGATTAAGTTTGAGGCAAAAGGAAGCTTCCGTTTAAACCGTGTGGCCAGAGGGTTGTTGTTTACATATTGTCCGTTCTCAGCGGCACTTCGTGCAGGGGTAAAGGATACGCCGATGTTTGTGGATTTGGTAAGACGATATGAGATCGCAACAACCAGAAAGGTAAAGCGATTGGAGACGTTGTATCAAAAACTGGAAAAGGCCGGTGGAGAAATCACTCCTGAATTGCAGGAAAATATGGATTTTTATTTCAAATAGTTTAAAGCATATAACGAAAAGGCTTTTGGTATCGAAAGGTACCGAAAGCTTTTTTTCTTTCATTAAAATTATAAAAATTTTCGATTGTTTTGGAACGATATGGAAGCGGAAAGAAGAATAAAAAAGTATGAATTTCCTAAAACTATAAATGCAATACGTTTGCGAAAAAGTGAAGGGAGATTTGGGAAAATGACAAATAATCAGAACAAAAACAGCAACAATTCAACAAGTGATAAGAATACAAACAAGAACATGAATAAAAACACAAATAAATCAACGGACAAGAATCAGAACAAAAATGCATCTGACAAAGGAACAAACGCATACAATTCCGGTACAGATTGCAAGGGAACGGATCGTTATTAATGAGAAGAAACATGGGCTGAAGGAAACTTTGGCCCATGTTATTTAATCGAAAGAAGAGAGCATGTAAGCAGTGTGAAATCTATTGACACTTGCGAGTTTTAAAATTATTATAGAATGTAGGAAAGTAGGATGGTGAATTATGAGTACATATCATTTGATTGCTCCGTGTCATTTTGGGCTGGAGGCAGTTTTGAAAAGAGAAATTTATGATTTGGGATATGAAATTGTGGCCGTAGAAGATGGAAAAGTAACCTTTGAGGGAGATGCAGAAGCAATTTGCCGAGGTAATATTTTTTTACGTACTACGGAAAGAATTTTGTTGGAAGTAGCCCGTTTTAAAGCGACAACTTATGATGAGTTGTTTGAAGGGATTAAAGCATTACCATGGGAAAATTATATTCCGGTTGACGGTAAATTTTGGGTGGCAAAAGCAACTTCTGTAAAGAGCAAACTTTTCAGCCCGACGGATATTCAGTCTATTGTAAAAAAAGCAATGGTAGAGAGACTGAAAACGCGATACAAGGTAGATTGGTTTGAAGAAACAGGAGCAAGCTATCCGCTGAGAATCTCATTGATGAAAGATGAAGTTATTGTGGGGCTTGATACAACAGGTGAGTCTTTACATAAAAGAGGATATCGTTTGGCAACATCAAAAGCTCCGATTTCAGAGACGTTAGCAGCAGCACTTTTGATGTTGACACCATGGCATAAAGACAGAATTTTGTTGGACCCGTTTTGCGGAAGCGGAACCTTTCCGATTGAGGCAGCCATGATTGCTGCAAACATCGCTCCGGGGTATAAGAGATCCTTTTTGTCAGAGAGTTGGACGAATTTGATTGAACCGAAATTGTGGAAAGAGATCAGACAGGAAGCGGAAGAAGGAATTGACCTTGATGTACATACCGATATTCAGGGCTATGACTTGGATAGTGAAATACTAAAGGGAGCCCGGGAAAATGCAAAACGAGCAGGGGTTGACCACCTGATTCATTTTCAGCAAAGAGATGTTAAGGACTTACGTCATCCGAAGAAGTACGGTTTTATCATTACAAATCCGCCGTATGGTGAGCGTTTGGAAGAAAAGGAAGCTTTGCCGGAATTATATAAAACAATTGGAAAAGTTTACAAACAGTTAGATTCCTGGTCTGCATATTTAATTACTTCTTATGAAAAAGCACCGGAAGATATGGGGCTTAAAGCGGATAAGACCAGAAAGATTTATAACGGTATGTTGAGAACGAATTTTTATCAGTTTATGGGACCAAAACCACCTAAAAGAGATGGAAATAAATAGTTTTTAAAGAATGAATATATAAAAATAGCCAAAAATAGAGAGAGGCAAAAAAATAGATGAAGAATCGTAAACGATTTATAATTCTGACAATTTTAGTCATTGCAGCAGTGTTACTTAAGTTCAACTTAGACACAGATAGTTTTGAGGAAGTGGATACATTTCGAGGAGCGAACATCCATAAGGAAGTTTTCAATCCGTTAATTGCTCAGAGCGTAAATAAGACGGGTTTGATTGCAAACTTGAATGGTCAGATTTATACACAAAAAGATGGCATATATATGAGTGATAAATTGAGCATTATGATTCCGGCGCCGCTTTTAATGGAGGGGCTTCATTGTGCTACTCATTTATATAACGATGATACGTTGCTGATTGAACAAAATGAAAATGAAATCTATATGAGCCATGAATCGGATACGATTTTAGTCAACGGGGAAGCGGTTAAAGTCAGTGATGTCATGGTAATTCGTGATGGAACGGCTTATGTTCCGTTGCAGCAGTTGCAAAATTACTTAAGTTTTATATTGACGTGGGATGTCAATACGAATACGGCTGTAGGAACGACGATATTAGAAGGGGCTTACTTGCCTTCTTCATATGATTTGAGAGAAAAAGGACGCGTGGGAGCAACTAAGGATCAGGGAGCATATGGAACTTGTTGGGCATTTGCATCCTTAAGTGCAATCGAATCCACGTTATTACCGATGGATACGTTACACTTGTCACCGGAACATATGGCGCTAAAAAACAGCTTCGACAGCGGGCTCGACGCCGGAGGGGAATATTCTATGGGAATGGCGTATCTTTTGGCATGGCAGGGACCGGTCTTAGAATCGGACGATGCATATGGTGACGGCGTTTCTCCGGATGGGTTAACAGCGACAAAGCATGTACAGGAAATTCAGATTTTACAGCCGAAGGACTATGAAGCGATTAAAGAAGCGGTATTTAAATATGGAGCGGTTCAAAGTTCTGTTTATATGAATTTATGGTCCAAAGTGCATACGTCTACCTATTACGATGCAGAGGAATATGCGTATTATTATAATGGAAAACAGGATGTAAATCACGACATTCTCATTATTGGATGGGATGATAATTACAGCAAAGAAAACTTTACGATTACCCCGGAAAAAGATGGTGCGTTTCTGTGCTTAAACAGCTGGGGAACGGAGTTTGGAGATCACGGGGCATTTTGGATTTCCTATGAAGATGTTCATATTGGAAGCAGAGGGATTTCCTATACAGTAGTTGAAAATCATGATAATTATGATGCGATTTATCAGAGTGATTTGTGCGGTTGGACAGCACAGCTTGGATATGGCCAGTCGGAGATTTATGCCGCAAGCGTATATACGGCAGAGAATAATGAATATTTGGAAGCAATCGGTTTTTATGCAACCGATGTTAATACCAGCTACGAAGTGTATGGTGTCGCACAGTTTGATGATGTATCCGACTTGAAAAACGGAGTGCTTCTGGCAAAAGGAACAAAGAGCGAAGCGGGATATTATACCATTGAATTGGATGAACAATTAGAGTTAACGGCCGGAACAAAATATGCGGTAATTGTTAAGATTAACACACCGAATTCAAAATTGCCGTTAGCAGTGGAATACAGCGATCCCAGTGGAGCAGTGGCAATCGATTTATCCGATGGAGAATCCTATATCAGTGCTTCAGGCGTAACATGGGAACGTACGGAAGATAATAAGGACTGTAATGTTTGCTTAAAAGCCTATACAAAAAAACGATAAGGAGTAAAACAGATGGAAGATAAAGCAGTGCGTCATTTGGCGATTCAAGTAGTAGTTGTATCCATTCTTATTGGGTGCATATTGTTTTATCTGCCATCTTTTTCTTCCTATGTGGATGCAAAAATGACAGAACTTCGAAAAATGTATGCGGCATTCAAAGACAGAGAAGAAATGACTGCTTTGGAACTGCTTACATATAATACGGAGATTGAGGAGAGCGAAAGCGGAAAAAAACTGGATGAAGAAATTCGAATGTATTTGCCGTTTGATGTAACGAAAGATCAGGTGGAGATTACCTTTAATCCGGTGAAAAAACGAATTGATTTTGTAGTGCCGGATTCTAAAATGTCAGATTTGGATAAGCATCCGATTGTTGGCAGCAGTAAATATATTGCGGATATGAGCGTGTGGGAAGAAGAGGATGGGCTCCATGTAACGTTTTGGACAGATGTGGTTGTGGAACCAAGACTAACAGGAGATAAAGATTATTGTTACATAAAGTTTTATAAGCCACAGGAGTTGTATGATTATGTCATTGTTATTGATGCCGGACATGGGGGGAGCCAGCCGGGTGCTGTAAAAAGTGGCTATGAAGAGAAGGATATTAACCTTGAGATTGTGCTAAGGATGAAAGAAATTTTAGATACGATGGATAATGTCAGGGTTTATTATACAAGATTAACGGATGTGAATGTAGAACTGCAGGAAAGGGCTACTTTGGCCAGAGAAAGTGAGGCAAATCTTTTTATCAGCGTTCATCAGAATTCTATACCTTACGGAGCGGCTGATACCCACGGAGTACAGGTTTTTTATGATATTAATGCCGAGGACTCTCCTACAAACAGTTATGCGTTAGCGATGATTTGCAAAGAAGAAATTATAAAAGCAACAGGTTGTAATGATAAAGGGTTGAGAGATAATAACAATCTTCACATTGTGCGAGAGTCAAAAGTGCCGGTTGCGTTGGTTGAATGCGGTTTTATGTCAAATGCGGAAGAGTTAAATAATTTGATTTCGGGAGAATATCAGCAAAAATTGGCAGAAGCTCTTTGTAACGCCATTGTAAGAGCTTTGGAGGGAGGCTTTTAATGAAGATTATTTTTGCGACAGGTAATGGGGATAAAATGAGGGAAGTGCGAGAGATTCTGGGAGATTTGCAGGCCGAAATTGTATCTATGAAAGAGGCGGGAATCGTGGTTGATGTGGAGGAAAACGGCAGCAGTTTCGAAGAAAATGCATTGATAAAAGCCCGTGCTATTGCAGAACATACAGAAGAAATTGTACTGGCGGATGATTCCGGGTTGGAGATTGATTATTTAAACGGGGAGCCGGGGATTTATTCTGCAAGATATTTGGGTGAAGAGACTTCATATGATTATAAAAACAAAGTGATTTTAGAAAGAATGGAAGGTGTTTCGGGAAAAGAGCGAAGTGCCCGTTTCGTCTGCGCAATAGCAGCAGTCGTACCGCAGGCAGACGGAACAAAAAAAGAATATGTTGTGCGCGGTACCTTTGAAGGGGAAATTGCACATGAGATTATGGGAGAAAATGGTTTTGGTTATGACCCGATATTCTTTGTGCCGGAATGCAATTGCACATCTGCACAGTTAAGCCCGGAGGAGAAAAATGCAAGAAGTCACCGGGGAATGGGACTCCGAATGATAAAAGAGAAGTTGTTAAAGTAGGACAACGGTATAAGATGCTATTTTACCAAGATTCGGTTAAGTGAGAGGAAAAGCATATGAAAAAAAGATATGGAACGACGATGAGAAAAATATTCGCAGGAATGTTAGCGCTTTTGATGGTAATGGGAGCTGTAATGATGAAGGTGCCGGTTACGGCGCAGAATCGTGATACAACCAGAGTGTTGCGTGTAGGCTACGTGGATTATGAGGGCTTTATCTTTGAAAACGAAGATGGGGAAATGGTAGGATATGCAGTAGAGTATTTAGAGACCATCGGGAAAAAGGCAAATATTAAGTTTGAGTTTGTTCAGTGTGCATGGGAAGAGAGTCTGGAAAAGATTAAGAATCATGAACTGGATTTGGTTTGTACGGCATTTTACTCGGATGAAAGAGCAGTAGAGTTTGCTTTTTCCAATCAAAACTTTGGTAGAGTTCGTTGTGTACTATATACAACAGAAGATAATGAAGACGTCTATTATGAAGATTTTGAAAAATTAGACGGTCAGAAAATCGGATTTATAAAGGGAAGTCTTAATATTTCCATCTGTCAGGAATATGCCAAAAAACATGACTTTTCGTTTGAGCCGGTACTTTATGACTCAGAGGAAGCCATGAACGAAGCGCTTTACAATGGTGAAATTATTGCTATCGGAACGGAACAGATGAGCATTCATGAAGACCTTAAATTGATTGGTGTGTATGGCAGCAGATTATATTACCTAATGTCTTATCAGGGAAATGATTTCATGGCAGATATCGATGAAGCCATGATGACCATTTATACTGATAGCTATGAATATGAGGCTTATTTATACAACAAATATTATGGAGAAGCCAACAGAAAGCATGCTTTGTGTTTTACCAGGGAAGAGATGGAGTACATACAGGAAAACCCACATATTACGGTAGGTATTTTGCCGGGTTTATACCCGCTTGCTTATGCAGATGAAGAGACGGGAGAGCCGGTTGGTATTTATGCTTCTATTTTGGATTGTTTGGCAGAAATCAGCGGATTGAATTTGGAAAAAGTTCTTATGGGCCCGGATGAAAACCCAATCGATACCGTGGGTATAGAGAAAAAGTATGATTTGACTATGACGGCTGTGGACGATAAAACGATTCAAAATGAAAGCATTATTCTTACAAATAACTTCATGGAGTCTTCCATTGGTATGGTTGGAAGACCGGATTCGGTTTATCGATTGGAAGATTCTTTTAAAATAGCTGTAAATGACCGTTTTGTATCTTTGCATGATTTTATTAAAGAGAAAATGCCACAATGCGAGTTGTTGTTATATGAAACAGATGAAGAGTGTTTGCAGGCAGTTCTTGACGGAGAAGCTGACATTATGATGCAGAATGTATACGTCATCAACTATCTGTTACAAAAACCACGTTTCGAAATATTGCAGTTGATTCCGACATCAACGGTTTTGTCCGGAAACGCTTTTGTCGTGTCAGTCGATGCAGATCCTCGATTAGTTTCTATTTTAAATAAAGCAATCGATTATTTTTCAAAAGAGGATTTTAACCGCATCGTGATTCAACATACGACTGCGGTTCCATATGACTATAGTTTGGAAGATGTCTGGGATAAGTATCAGACACAGATTATTGTTATTTTTAGTTTGTTAATTGTTTGTATTTCTTTATTTGTAGTTTTATTTTGGCTAAAACAAAGACACAATACTTTGTTACAGACAAAGAATTATCAGTTGCGTGAAGCGGTGGATCAGGCGCTTAAAGCAAATGAATCAAAGAGCGATTTTTTTGCAAGAGTCAGTCACGAATTGCGTACACCGATAAATGCAATTGTAGGTATTTCAGAGATTGCAAAAAAATCGGTTGATAACGGAGAAAAGATGAAAGAATCTTTAGAGAAGATTGAAACCTCATCGAAACTTCTGTTAAGTATTGTAAATGATATTTTAGATATTTCTGCGATTGAAAATGCAAAGATGAAGATTACATCTGAACCATTTGAAATTCAAAAGATTTTAGATGGAGTTCGTAATATTTATGAGATGCAGTGTAAAAACAAGGGAATTGACTTCGTGATTGTGTCTGAATTGGAAGATGCGCGCTTCAAAGGCGATGAACTTAGAATCAAGCAAATATTATTGAACCTGGTTTCCAATGCATATAAATTTACATCTGCGGGCGGAGAAATCAAATTGGAAGCATACCGATTGGGAACCGCTTATGAGACGACAAATGTCCGTTTTGTGGTTTCTGATACAGGTGCGGGTATGAGTCAGGATATGTTGGGACGATTATTTGTACCGTTTGAACAAGAAAGCCCTTCTACGGCAAAAACCCATGGGGGAAGTGGCCTCGGAATGCCGATTACAAAGAATCTTGTTGATATGATGGGCGGACAGATTTCCGTAGAAAGTACATTGGGACAAGGAACGATCTTTATGGTAGATCTTCCATTTGAAGAGTTGGATATGGACGAAATTCCCGGTGCAGTCGATTTGGATGAAATCTCATTGGACGATATCGATTTTACCGGAATGCGAATTTTATTAGCAGAAGATAACGAGTTAAATGCTGAAATTGCAGTCGATTTATTAAATATGTTAAATCTGGAAGTGGATGTTGTAAAGGACGGAGAAGAAGCTGTTGAGAGATTTTTAGCATCAGAACCGGGGTATTACCGCACAATCTTAATGGATATCCAAATGCCTAAGATGAATGGTTACGAGGCTTCAAAAGTTATTCGTAAATCAGAACATCCGCATGCGAAAAAAATTCCGATTGTGGCAATGACAGCAAATTCTTCCAGAGAAGATATTACGGCAGCGATGTCGGCAGGTATGAGTGGTCATATTCCGAAGCCGATTGATACGGAAGATTTGTATCGTACATTGTGGGTAGCGGTTAACGACTTAGAATAAGGAGATTTTTATGAATATTTCCCAAACCATTTATCAAGTCAGAGGCGGTTTGAATCGTGCAAAAGAGTATTTTGATTTGGACAGAAAAGTTCTGATTGTTGCAGATGACGGAGTACCGAAGAAATATGTCAGCGATTTGGTTAATCAGTGCAAAAAAGCCGTTTTGTATGTTGCCAGACAAGGGGAACAAAGCAAATCGTTTGAAACGTTACAAGAAGTACTGAATTGCATGTTAGAGCATAATTTTACCAGAACAGATGCGGTGATTGCACTGGGAGGAGGCGTTGTAGGGGATTTGTCAGGATTAGCAGCCGGTCTTTTTATGAGAGGAATTGACTGGTATAATATTCCTACAACCCTGTTGGCGCAGGTGGATGCCTCTGTCGGGGGAAAAACGGCGATTAATTTGTCCGGTATAAAAAACATTGTAGGTATGTTTTGGCAGCCAAAAGCAGTGTTAATCGATACAGAACTCCTAAACAGCCTTCCGCAGCGACACATTACGAATGGTTTGGTGGAAGTCTTAAAGATGGGGATGATTTTAGATGAAACGTTGGTGGATGCTGTTTCCGGAAGGGATTATAAGGAACATTTGGATACGCTGGTTGCCAAAAGTATTGCACTGAAAATCCGAGTGGTGGAAGAGGATGAAAAAGAACAGTCTTTGCGAAGAATCTTAAATTACGGTCACACCATTGGTCATGGATATGAAAGTGCATTTATGGGTGAGTTACTCCACGGCGAAGCCGTTGCATGCGGTATGTTAGCTGTTGCGGAAGGGAAAGTGAAAGAAAGACTGAACGCGGCACTTGATAACCTGGGATTGATGGAACGTTTGAAACAGGTTATCGGACAAGGGACTTCAGAACAGCTAACAAAAGTAAAAGAAGCCATTCTTCACGATAAGAAGGGGGATAAAGACGGCTGTAATATGGTTGTCGTAAAAGAAATAGGAAGTTGTGAAGTAGAAAAAGTAACAATGAAACACGTGTTAGAGAAAGTGGATGGGTTTAAACTATGAAGAATACATTTGGAGAAAACATAAGTATAACAATTTTTGGTGAGAGCCATGGAGAGTTAATCGGAGCAGTTCTTGATGGTGTTCCGGGAGGAATTGTGGTCGATATGGATTATATCCGTCAGAAAATTGCACTTCGTAAGTCTTCCCAATCCTGGAGTACGGAACGCAAAGAACCGGACGATGTGAAGATTGTAAGTGGTGTGTTTGAGGGTAAGACCACCGGATCACCAATTACTTTTATATTAGAGAATAAGGATGTCAAGAGCTCGGATTATATCCTGTTTAAGGATCGTCCAAGACCGGGACACAGTGATTATACGAATTACATTAAATATCATGGCAGCAATGATTATCGTGGTGGCGGACACAGCTCCGGTCGTTTGACTGCTCCGCTTGTTGCCGCTGCGGCACTTGTACAGAGTATCCTTGAGAAAAAGGGCATTTTAATCGGAAGCCATATTGTAGCTTGCGGAACCTTGGCAGAGCCTGCTTTTTCATCGTCGGAAGAAAAATTGAAACGGGAAATTGAACAGGTAAATCAAGACTTTTTCCCTGTGTTAGATGCAGATTTAAGACAGTTGATGATTGATTATGTCCGTAGTGTAAAGGAAGAAAAGGACAGTGCCGGCGGTATTTTAGAGACTGCCGTTATCGGATTGGAACCGGGTATAGGTGAACCGTGGTTTGATACATTGGAAGGAATGATTGCACATGGAATTTTTTCCGTTCCGGGTGTGAAAGGAGTTTCTTTCGGAAGAGGTTTTGCTTTTTCCAGTATGCTTGGAAGCGAAGTAAACGACAATTTTTATATTGAAGATGGAAAAATTAAGACAAGAACAAATAATAATGGCGGTGTAAATGGTGGAATATCCAATGGTATGCCTATCATTATCAATACAGCTATGAAACCGACAGCGACGATTGGACAGGTACAGGAGAGTATCGATTTGGTTACCGGTCAGCCGGTGTTGGTAGAAGGAAAAGGGCGTCACGACCCGGCTATTTTTGCAAGAGCCAGAGCGGTTGTTGACAGTGTTATTGCATTCTGTATTGCGGATTTATTATGTAGCCGTTATGGTACAGAATGGTTATATCAGGAATAAAGACAGAGGTTGACATGAAATTCGGTTTAATCGGGCACCCGGTGGGGCATAGTTTTTCGAAAATGATTCATAAGATGCTTGGCAATGATGATTATGAAATTGTGGATTTAACAGAAGATGAAGTATGCCCTTTTTTGCAGAGCAAGGATTTTATCGGATTGAATGTGACATTGCCGTACAAGGAAAAAGTGATTCCGTTTTTAGATAAATTGGATGAAAAGGCAAGAGAAATTGGTGCGGTAAATACGATTATCAATGAAAATGCCGGTCTTGTTGGCTATAATACGGACTATTATGGTTTTTTAGAACTGCTTAAGCGTCATGTAGATAAAGAAGAATTAAAGGGACAAAAAGCGGTGATTTTTGGCACCGGAGGAACATCAAAAACGGTTGCTGCGGTGTTAAAGGACCTGGGTGTTGCAAATATTTACAAAGTAAGCCGAAAACCGGTCGGTGAGGATATTTTGTCTATGGAGGAAGCTTCTAAGCTGGGAGCTGAAATCTTAATTAATACAACCCCGGTGGGAATGTATCCGCAGGGGGGACATTGTATTATAGAGCAATATCGCGATGCTTTTTACAAAAATGCCAAACTATGCATAGATGTGGTTTACCGACCGATAGAGACAGAGTTTGTAAAAGAAGCAAAAAAGCGTGGTATCAAGGCCGAAGGCGGCCTTTATATGCTGGTAGGACAAGCTGTGGGCGCAGCGGAACATTTTATGAAAAAACAGTTTTCAGATACCATGATGGATGAAGTTTTTGAAAAGATGGGACAGTTTTTAGAAGAGGGAATGGTGATAGAACCATCCTTACATTTGAGCGGAAAGATAGATGTGCCACCATCCAAAAGCTATTCTCACAGACATTTGATAATGGCTGCTTTGTCCGGAAAAGAAGCAGTATTGCTGGGGGTCGGAAAAAGTAAAGATATAGAAACTACGCTGGATGCGTTGGAAAATATGGGAGCTGAGATAGAGGTTCTGTGTGCAAATGCGAAGGAACGTGACATCCTCATAGACGGAAGAAATTTTTTGAAAAAGATTAGGGACAGAGAAATTTATTGCAATGAAAGCGGCAGCAGTTTACGATTTTTACTGCCGTTGGCTTTTCTTAGTGGTGAAAAATTCGTTTTTTACGGGGAAGAGAGTTTAATGAACCGACCGATGTGGGTTTATGATGAAATATGCAAGGAACAAGGGATTTTTTACGAAAAAAAAGATGGTAAGATTACAGTTGCCGGCAAGCTGAAAAGCGGCAAATTTGAATTTGCAGGAGATGTTAGCAGTCAGTTTGTGACGGGTCTGTTATTTGTGCTACCATTTTTGAAGGGTGACAGCGAAATATCTTTGATTCCGCCGGTAGAGAGTTTGCCATATATTGATATGACGATTCAGACGCTCTTAGAATGGGGAGTGAAGGTTTTACGCAAAGATAACAATATCTATGTTACTGGAGGGCAGCAGATTCGTGGAGCAGAGGCATTCGTTGAAAAAGATTATTCTAATGCTGCATATTTGTATGCCTATAATTGGATTGGAAACCGATTGGAGTTTGGAAATATAGGGAAGGCATCTTTGGATAAAAGTGTGCAGGGTGATCGGGCATTTGTAAACATTTTTGATATACTTGCAACGGAAAGCCATCCGACGATTGACATGAGTCAGACCCCGGATTTGGTTCCGATTGCGATGGCGCTTGCTGCATTTTTTTCAGGAGCAGTGTTTACCGGTACAAAAAGACTGGCAATCAAGGAAAGCAATCGTGGATATGTAATGGCAAAGGAAATGGAGAAGTTTGGGGTTCGGGTAATGGTACATGAGGATTCCATTGAAGTAAATGGGACAGAACAAATACAGGAAGACGAAGGCAGGGTGGCTAACCGGGGATGTGTTAAGAAACCGACGGAGTGGGTATTCGGTCATAATGACCATCGAATCGTGATGGCTTTAACGTTTATGCTTTCAGCGGTTGGAGGAGAACTCAAAGGATTTTTAGCGGTTGAAAAGAGCTTTCCCACATATTTTGAGGATTTAAAGGCCTGTGGGCTGAAGATAAGAAACGATTAGGTATAGGAGGAATAGGGAATGAATTGCGATTTTAAAAGAAAATTGCCGATTCCTATGGAGATAAAACAGAGATTTCCGATTACGGAGGAGTTGACAAAACTCCGCCTTGAAAGGGATGCGATTATAAAGGCTATTTTGCGCGGCGAGGATGTGCGCAGAATCTTGATTATAGGCCCATGTTCAGCGGATAATGAAGACTCCGTATTAGAATATGCAGAGCGATTAAGACGCTTGCAGGAAAAGGTGGATCAGGATTTTTTTGTGGTACCGCGAGTGTACTCGAATAAACCAAGAACTACAGGTGCAGGCTATAAAGGGATGTTGCATCAACCGGATCCGACCCAAAAGGAGGATGTGTTAGAGGGGCTTATTAAGACCAGACAGCTTCATTTGCGTGTATTTAGCGAAACGGGCTTTACCTGTGCGGATGAAATGCTTTATCCGGAGAATTATCGTTATTTTTCAGATTTGCTAGGGTATGCAGCGGTGGGAGCGCGTTCGGTAGAGGATCAGCAGCATCGTTTGACGGCAAGTGCATTGGATGTTCCGGTTGGAATGAAAAATCCCACCAGCGGAGACAGACATGTGTTGTTTAATGCATTGAAGGCGGCGCAACAGTCTCATACATTCATTTATCGTGGTTGGGAAGTGGAAAGCAAGGGAAATCCATATGCACATGCTATTTTGCGCGGAAGTGTAAATTCCAGAGGTCAGGTTAAGGGCAATTATCAATACGAAGATTTGATGCAGGTGTATCAGGAATATATGAAGAATGGGTTGACAAATCCCAGCGTAATTATTGATACGAATCACGCAAATTCCAACAAGGACTACTTAAGACAGGGAGAGATTGCCTTTGATGTATTGGAAAGTTGCAGAAAGAACCCGGATTTGAATCGTCTGGTTAAGGGATTTATGATCGAAAGTTATTTGGTAGACGGTGCCCAGCAGCCGGGAGGAAATGTTTATGGCCAGTCTATTACGGATCCATGTTTAGGATGGGATAAAACGGAAGATTTGATTTTACGAATGGCAGATAACGTGCGATAAATGGATTTCAGGCGTATTGTGAGGGGAAATTTATCAAATTGTTTAAAAAAATAAAAAAATCAGTTGACATTTTACGAACCCTATAATATAATAAACCTTGCGTCACAGATAAGGACGTAAAAAAGAATAACGGGGTGTGGCTCAGCTTGGCTAGAGCGCCTGGTTTGGGACCAGGAGGTCGCAGGTTCGAATCCTGTCACCCCGATATGTTATGCGGGTGTAGTTCAATGGTAGAACACCAGCCTTCCAAGCTGGATACGTGGGTTCGATTCCCATCACCCGCTTACGTGTTCGTAGCTCAGCTGGATAGAGCAACGGCCTTCTAAGCCGTGGGTCGGGGGTTCGAATCCCTTCGAGCACGTTTTTTTTTACCAAATTTAATATGGTGGGTATAGCGCAGTTGGTTAGCGCGCCAGATTGTGGCTCTGGAGGCCGAGGGTTCGAATCCCTCTATCCACCCTTGGGACTGTGCCAATGGCAATACAGTGTCAAAGAAGAATGGGCTGTCGCCAAGCGGTAAGGCACAGGACTTTGACTCCTGCAGTCGCCAGTTCGAATCTGGCCAGCCCAGTTTCACTGCAGTTGCGGTCAATTAAATAAAATGGGATACTAGCTCAGGTGGTAGAGCACTTGACTTTTAATCAAGTTGTCCGGGGTTCGAGTCCCCGGTGTCTCATTACAAAAAAGCTATCACGTAAGTGGTAGCTTTTTTTGTAATCAAATGCCGCAAGAAAAGAAACCCGGACAACGTAGTTGTACGGGGGTGCTGAACGTCCGGGGGACGTTCGCTTAGCACCGACCGGAGTGAAACGGAGAAGCACGAGGTCCGGTGGACCTCGGTTTTGCGCGGACCGGAGTGAAACGTAGACGAGTCCCCGGTGTCTCATTAAGGCTTCTAGGGTTTTCCTAGGAGCTTTTCTTTTCTCAAATTTTGAGAACCCTTGATTTTACGAGGTTTTCAGAGTTTGAGATTTTTTTATTGGGCATATACAACATCATTTTCATATATGTCCAATTTGGGGACCATAAAAGGAGTTTTTCTTGTGAATTTGGTTATATACATTTACATTTTTTTATATACCCATGAATTGGCTATAATCCGTGGGCATATAAAATTTTGCTTCCATATATGTCCAAAAACACAAATTATAAGGGCTTTTTCGTTGTTTGATAGGGTATATATTTTTTTGAAGTACCATATGCCCAATTTCCCAAATTATCAAACCAAAATAGAAAGCACATTCCTTGTTTTATGATGAATGTTTTATCACCGTGTAATGTGGGAAGGATTGTTTAGGGCTGGAGGTAGAGGTTGAAAAACGGTGTAAAAAAAGGTATATTGAAAGGAGGAACCACATTTCAATTGTTTATGAGTGTATCTTTGTATTCAATCGTTTTGATAGTATCGGGAGGTAGAAAATGCGGCTTGTTATAATAAGACATGGAGAATCAGAAGCGGATATATTAAATGTGCATGAGGGAAGAGCGGATTTCCATTTAACAGAGCGTGGACATATACAGGCTAGCGCCTTGGCAAAATATGTGAAAGAGAATTATGAAGTGGATAGAATCTATGCCAGTCCACTGAAACGTGCGTACGAGACGGCACAGCATATTAGTGAGGAAATCGGTGTATCTATTATACAGGAAGATTTATTAATGGAATTTAATAATGGGTTAATTGCAGGACTTACCAGAGAAGAAGCGGATGAGAAATATCCGTATGTTCCGGATCTTCCAATTCATGAAGCGGTATATGAACAGGAGTCAAAATTAGAATTCCGCCATAGAGCAGAGGTGGCGATTTCTAAGATAATTTCTGAGGCCCAAAAAGAGGAAGAAGCGTTATCGCAAGATAAAAAAGAAATTACGGTACTTGTAGTATCCCATGGAGGAATGATCAATCAATTGTTTCATGCCCTTTTGAAATTACCAATTGAGGATGGTGTAGTATTCGTCACAGGAGATACCGGGTTACATGAGTGGATTATCAAAAATGATATGAAATATCTTTTGAAAGAAAATAGTCAGGAGCATTTAAGGGGTTGCTAAGAGAAGGTTTGACAAAAACATATGCCAGAAAGCAAAAATACAGTTCAAAATGAAACAAAGCAGGGAGAGATGATAAATGAGCTTTTTGCAATTAAAAACGCTTTATATAGAATTGACGCATGCATGTAATCAGCAATGCAAGCATTGTTATTTAAATGGCGGATTGCATAATACTGTAGCAGAAATGAGTACAGAACAGATAAAAAACATATTTAGGGAATTTAAGAAACAAGGTGGAACCTACCTGATTCTTACAGGAGGAGAACCTATCATGCGAAAGGATATATGGGAACTGTTAGATTATGCAGAAGAGTTAGAATTATCCTTTAGTTTCGCCTCAAATAGCTTGGCAATGACCCGGGAGCGGCTGGAAAAGTTAGCAACATATAAGCATCTTGCACTTTATTTTACAAGTCTTCTTGGAGGAGACAAGGAAAAGCACCGGTATATTACGGAAAAAGATAGTTATGATAAAGTGTTTGAGGCCTTAAGATTCTTTTCGGAAAAAAAGATTCCTACCTATGTTCAAGTAACATTGGCAAAGGAATATATAGATGATATGGAACAAATTGCAGAGTCTTTAATGTCATTTGAAAACTGCTTTGTAAAGTTCACGCCAATTGGGACCTTGGGTGTTCAGGAGCAATCTGCAACTTTGGAACAAAAGGCACTTGTATTGCCGGAGGAAGAGTTTGAATATTTTCATAAACGGGCATCGTTGTTACGGGAAAAATATTCTGACAGGATAGAAGCATGTAACATACAGAATTATGAAGAAATAAGTAGTGGAATGAAAGATTATCAGGAAGAGGAATTATACTCTTTGAATTATGGATTTGTTGCGGTGAGACCAAATGGGGATTTAAGTTTTTCCTGTAATATGGAGAATCCGTATGTGTTTGGAAAAGCATATGAAAGCCTACAGATTCCGATAGATGAAAAATTAAGCGAGTATGTTGACGTGTTGCGGGAGGCGGAGAGAGCTACTTTAGCAGATGCAAAAAGCGGAATATTAGAGCTGGACGTGACAGTTGACAAATATATAAAAGCATTCTATGAAAAGAAGTATGCATAGTCAGGGGAAGAAGGAGCAGATATGTTAAGAGATATGGACATCAAGGAAATATCCGATGGACAATTATACAAAAATAATGACATGGCAAAATTAGGATGTAACGATTGTAAAGGATGTTCTGATTGTTGCAAAGGAATGGGGAATTCAATCGTGCTTGATCCTTACGATGTATATCGACTGACAGAGCATTTGAATTGCACATTTGAACGTTTGATTGGCGAGGCATTTGAACTTACAGTGGTGGACGGACTTATCTTACCGTGTTTGGCAATGAAAGGGCCGGAGGAGGCATGTACTTTTTTAAATAAAGAAGGCAGATGTAGCGTACATCCGTACCGTCCGGGGATTTGCCGATTGTTTCCGTTGGGTAGAATTTATGAGGAAGATTCTTTTTCCTATTTTTTGCAAACCAGCGAATGTACAAAGCAGAACCGAACCAAAGTTAAGGTAAAAAAATGGTTGGATACTCCAAATTTGGAGCAGTATGATGCCTACATATTAAAATGGCATAAGCTGATTGTGCAGTTACGTGAACAGGTTGCCGAAATTGTGGAAAAAGATGGCTCTGAGGCAGAGATGAAAGCAATTAGTATGGGACTGTTGCAGGAGTTTTACATGCAAGGATATCGCGCAGAAGATTTTTTTAAAGAGTTTGATACAAGATACGAGAAATATATGAAATAAGGCTTGAAAAGGACTATACATTGGTGGTAAATTAATGGTGTGTAGTCTTTTTTTGCGAGCATAAAAGATGTAAAGGAAAAAGACGGAGTTTATGCAGAACTTGAAAAAAAGTTGTGCAATATGAAAATACAAGAGAAACAACAGAGAGGAAAATATTATGGTAGTAAAAAATTTTGAAGAATTAATCAGTAAAGTAAAAGGATATCCGCAGGCAAAGCGTATGGTAGTTGCTGCAGCGGGTGAAGAACATACTTTGGAAGCTGCACTTCATGCTAGAAAAGAAGGAATTGTAACGCCGGTATTGGTTGGCGATAAAGCAAAGATTGTAGAAATCTTGGCAAAATTAGGAGAAAGCGTTCCGGAAGAAGACATTTATGATGTTCCGGATGTGGTGGAAGCAGCAGAAAAATCCGTAGCTTTAATCCGCGAAGGAAAGGGCGATTTCTTAATGAAAGGATACCTTGATACCAGCGTATTATTAAAGGCCGTTGTTAACAAAGAAAATGGTTTGGGTAAAGGCGGCGTTATGAGCCACTTTACCATGTTCGAAGTTCCGGGAGCAGAAAAGATCTTAGTTGCAGTTGACGGCGGTATGGTTACATATCCAACATTGGAACAGAAGAAGGCAATTATTGAAAATACAGTTGGAGTACTTCATGCATTTGGTTATGAGAATCCAAAGGTAGGCGTGCTTGCTTGTGTTGAAAAAATCAACCCGAAAATGCCGGAAACAGTAGAAGCTGACGCGTTAAAGCAGATGAATTTAAACGGAGAACTTACCGGATGTGTGGTTGAAGGACCGATTTCTTATGACTGCGCAATGAGCAAAGAAGTTGCTGAGTTAAAAGGATTTAAGAGCGAGGTTGCCGGAGATGCAGACGTTCTCGTTGCTCCAAACATTCATGCAGGTAACATTATGGGTAAGATGCTTACAATCACTGTTGGCGCAAGAATGGCAGGCTTTATTGTTGGTGCAAAATGTCCAATCGTATTAACATCAAGAGGATCTTCTGCGGATGAAAAATATATGTCTATCGTAGTTTCCGCAGCAGCAGTATAAAGTATGGGAAAAGTAAAAGAATTCATTCGTACGGTCGTACAAAACATAAAAATTTTAATTAACGATAAAAAAGACAGGGTAAGAAAAGAAAAGACACGCAATAAGGCAGTGGCAGCAAGGAGACCGATGTCAGCTGCAGATAAGAAAAAAGCGGCTGCGAAACGGGAAGAAAAAAGACTTGCCATTACCGCCATTGCGATTGCAGTTGTAGTGATAATCGGCATATCCATTTTCAGCATTAATCGCTGGAATAACCGGTTTTCCTATGAAAAATGTCTGGATGAAACCTTGTTTATCTACTCTGATAAGGAAGTAGAATTGCGTGCAGTAACCTATTATATTATGGTAGAAGAAGAAGCGGTTAATCAAGCAGCCCAGGCGTATGATCCGCTGAACACAAATGCCTATTGGGGATTGCATCTAAACGAAGGATTCGTAAAAGATAAGGCAAAGGAAACTGCTTTGAATTATTGTGTCAGGGACATTTTGTACGCACAAGTAGCCAGAGAAAATGAACTCAGACTCAGCGAAGAGGTAATCGCTGATTTAGAGCTGAAGGCCAAAGAGATTTATAACGGCTTAACGCAAAAACAGTTGGATTTAGGAATGACAGAGGATGACATTTATCAGGCGTTATATAATAATAAACTGGCGGATGAATGGGTACTTTTGATGGCCAAGAAAGACAAAGTGACTATTTCTGAAGCTGTTTTGTCTGCCCGTTATGGAATTAATAGTTATTATTTTAAAACCATAAAGGTGAAATACGGATTTCAATTAAATGAAGAACTGTGGGCAGAAATTTCATTGGGACACTTGACACTTGAGTAAGACATGCCCTTCGCTAGCGCATATGCTCAGAATTTGACAATCAAAAAGGAGGAGGCAAACCATGATTAAGGTATATGGAATGGAAACTTGTCCGGGATGTCAGGCAGTAAAACCACAGCTTGTCGGACGTGAAAGTGAATTTGAATACATTGATATCGGCAGTCATGTAAGATTGTTGAAAGAATTTTTGAAACTTCGGGATAACAGAGAGGAATTCCGGGAAGTGCGAGAAGGTGGTTATGCCGGAATTCCATGTTTCGTTTGGGAAGATGGACGCATTTCTTTTGAACCGGAAGATGCAGGTTTGAAAAGCGAAGCACCGGTTATGGCTTGCTCCATTGAAGATCATTTGGCAGGCAAAGAAGGTTGTTAATTATCCGGTCGAAACCTAATAAAAGAGATAGAATCCCCCTTAATATAAGGATACAAAGTGTTTTATAAAAACGGTGTGTTCTTGTGTTAAGGGGGATTTTTTGAAAAAAGAATATTTTTTTATAAATACTATATTGCATTATAGAATAGTGTGTGATATGATACAGACATCAAAAGAAAAATGAAAGTCCGGATATAATTTTAGAATTTGACATAGACAGAAAGAGGTGAGCAAATGAATGCCCAATTTAAGAAAGGTGCATTAGAACTGTGTGTAATGTCCCAGCTGGTAAAGGGGGACTGTTATGGCTATGAATTGACGGAGAATGTATCGAAGGAAATGGAGATTGCCACAGGAACATTATACTTGATTTTGAAGCGTATGAAGGATGAAGCGTATGTAACAACATACTTGGTAGAGTCGGAATCGGGACCTGCGCGAAAATACTATCATTTGACGGAAAAAGGCGTCGAATATCAGGAAAAATTATTGAAAGAATGGCAGGAATTTGTAGAGGCTGTCAGTCGTTTGACAACATAGGAGGGTATTATGACAAAGAAAGAATATATGCAGGCATTAAAAGAAGAACTGGAAAAAATTCGTTTTTCCGAAAAGGCAGAGCTTTTAGAAGATTATGAAAATCATTTTCAGGCCGGTATAGCAGACGGCAAGAGTGAGGAAATGATTGTTGAAGAACTCGGTGATATTGATGAGTTGATTGCTGAGCTGCGTTATTACTCGTTGGATAATAAGGAAAGTAAAAAGGAAGAACCTGTAAAGAAGGAACAAGGCATCTTTGGGGGAATTTCTGCTGCAATGGAAAATGCATTCACGACCGGCGATAAAGAAAAAGCCCATAAAGCACCGAAACACATCGACCTGGAACTAATCTGCGCAGATGCTGTATTTCGTATGTCAGATGGAAATAATATGAAGATGGAATACAAAAACGATTCAAAGATTTGGAGCAAAGGAAAATTAATCTTTACCGGTCACCAGGATGGAGACACATTTTATGCAAAGGAGGAATCCTGCAATAGAATGGGAATTGCAGCGAGCTGCGAGTCGAAGCTTATAATTGGGATTCCGACGGAATGTGAAAGTATCCGGGTTCGCGGTAAGTCGGGAGACATTGTACTTCAAAATATTGTGGGACTTGAAAAATTTACGGCCAAGACGATGAGTGGTGATGTGCATGTACACGGCGGAACAGTGAAGGAATTACATTGTGAAAGTATGAGCGGCGATGTGGAAGTTCGCAACCACGCGGCAGAGCATTTAAGTTGTAAATCTATGAGTGGCGATCTGAACCTGGAAGGGACCACATATTTTAGAGGAGAAATGGAATCTGTCAGTGGTGATGTCCATGTGGACGAAATTGCAAAAGATTCCAAGGTTCAGTTAAAATCCGTAAGTGGCGATGTACAGGTAGTTGTTCGAGACGCATGTCAGGGGGAGGTTAAGACAACCAGCGGCGATGTTCGAATTACCATAGAAAAAGAGTGTACCGGTTTTGTATTAGAGACAAAAGGAATGAATAGTGGAAAACCATTTGCCGGTCATGGCTGCGGAAATGTGAGAATTCGAAGTGATGTGGAAATCCCATATGTAAACGGAGCTTTTTGTTACGGCGATCGTTCCGCAAAATTATATGCCGGTACGGTCTCCGGCGATGTTTTGGTGAAACATTATTGCGACTAGGCTATAGGAGAAGTAACTTGGGAAATTGAAAAACATTTTCATAAAAAGCCAATCCGTTCTTGAAATGCTCGCAAAATTATGATATAGTTCATAGTGCTTGCGGGCATGGCGGAATTGGCAGACGCGCCAGATTTAGGTTCTGGTGGGAGACCGTGCAGGTTCAAGTCCTGTTGCCCGTACTTAATGAAAATGATGGGAAACCTTGATTTTACAGGGTTTCCCGTTTTTTATTTTCAAAATATTATATTGATTTCCCGATGTAAAAAAGGATCTTTTGTACAAATCATGCCGTTCAAAAAAGTTCTGAACAAAGTATTTGAAAAAAATTAACAAATTGTACACTTTTTGTTGACAAATGAAAGATTATGCACTATACTCAAATTAAGTAATCGATAGCTAATTACGTTTTTCCCTTTATATATCCTAGAAAATAAGGAATCTGCTTTGCGGATTCTTTATTTTTTTGTATAAATATAAAAAAGAACAAAACGCCAAAAAGACGTTTTGTTCACAAAATTTTAACAAATCAATCCCGTAATCCAAAAACCACAGAAGAACGGCAGATCGTTAACGATATTCTCCGATAAAGAATATGGCCAATGTGCCTGGACCCGTATATCCGCCCAGAATCGGGGAGAGTGGTTCGATTACAAAATCCGTATATTGATATTCTTTTTTGATCATCTCAGCCAAGGCAAGTGCATCTTTTTCGCAATCGCCATGACAAATGTAGATGGTCTTATTTTTTTTCTTATAGTTGTTTTTTTCTAAGCGAGGTCGAATGTCTTCCACCATAGTTTTCATCGTGCTTTTTCTGGAAGAAATCAGTTTAAACGGTGTGATGGAACCGTTTTTGTCAAGATGAAATAAAACTTTCACGTCAGCGATGATTCCTAAAAAAGCAGCGAATTTTGATATTTTGTGATTGCGCTGTAAGGCATTTAAATCTTCCGTAAAGAAGAAGTGAATAACGTGGTGCTTTAATTCTTCAATCCAGCGAATGGTTTCTTCATAGCTAAAGCCTTTTTGCTTAAAATGTGCTGCCATGTGGACTAAAATACCTTCCCCGAAAGAAGCACATAACGAATCGATGATCGTAATTTTATAGTCCGGATATTCTTGCGAAACATTGCGGGCTGCCCGATGCATGACATCGTTGATATAACCAAGTTTTGAGGAGATGGTAATAAAGATGATATCCTCTTTTTTTTCGATGATGATTTTGCGTAAAAATTCTTCTGCATCAACTAAGGACGGAGCCGGTGTAGAGGCTGTCTGGCCGGCGCGCAGACGTGCATAAAACTCCGCATAGGAAAGCGGGTTGTGACGGTCAAAAACTTCTCCGTCCACAGTATATGGCACATCAAAACAGATGATACCTCGCTGTTTATAATAAGACATTGGAAAGTTTGCACTGGATCCTACGACTAAGCAATAATCTCTCATGGATAATCTCCTAAAATACCCTTTTGGGTTAGTTGTTTTTTTTGATTATAAAAAATGGGTGTGAAACAATTGTGTTAAATACTTTCTTTTTTTAAAAAAATAATTATAATGAGAAGGAGGAAGAAATGCAGTAAGGAACAAGGAAAGGCCGAAATACAGAAAGGTGAGAGCAGGTATGGAAAATCAGAATAAAAATGAAGAAATGCGTATGACGTATTCAAGCGTCATGCGAAAGGGAAAGCAAAAGGTGGTGCATGTTCGTTTCGAAAGAGAAGCGGATGGAAAAATCGAGTTTGCCGAAGGCCTTTTGCCGGACTGTCTGATAGAAAAATCAATCGGTTTTACGTTAGAAGAATGTAAGGCATTGGAATTTTATATGAAAGAGCATTGCGAAAGTATTTTTGAGCAGGCACAGAAGATAAACGATGACGTTTTTTGGTTGCGTTAATTCAGGGGAAGTCCGTGCGAGACGGACAGTTGACAGAGCGAAAAAGACGTTTTAAAAATAATACAAAAAGTTGCCGAAAACTTCACATAAAATACCATAAAATGGGGTTGCAAAAAGAGAAACATTACTTTATAATTTATACGTCGATAGGTTTTGTATGCCCATCGCATACAAAATTACACTGCAAACCTTATTTTTTAGGAGATATTGTTTACAGGGGAAACAAATAAAACAAGAACAAACTTTGAAGGGGGACATTGAATATGTCATATGTAGACAGAGTCTTGGAAGCTACAAAAGCTAAAAATGCAAATGAGCCTGAATTTATTCAGACTGTAGAAGAAGTATTAAACTCTCTTCGCCCAATCGTTGACAACGATCCAAAATACGAAGCTGCAGCTATTCTTGAAAGAATGGTTGAACCAGAAAGAGTAATCGAATTCAGAGTACCTTGGGTAGATGACCAGGGTAAAGTACAGGTTAACAGAGGATACCGTGTACAGTTCAATAGCGCTATTGGACCATACAAGGGAGGATTAAGATTCCATCCATCCGTTACCTTAAGCATCATCAAATTCTTAGGATTTGAACAGACATTTAAAAACTCCTTAACCGGCTTACCAATCGGTGGTGGTAAAGGTGGTTCTGACTTCGATGCAAGAGGAAAGTCTGACATGGAAGTTATGAGATTCTGCCAGTCCTTTATGACAGAATTATACAGATATATCGGTATCGATGTTGACTGTCCTGCAGGTGACATCGGTGTAGGCGCTAGAGAAATCGGATATCTTTACGGTCAGTTCAAGAGAATTACCGGTAGATACGAAGCTGGTGCTTTATCCGGTAAAGGATTATCTTACGGTGGTTCTATCGGACGTCCTGAAGCAACAGGTTACGGCGCAGTTTACTATGCTGATGAATACTTCAAATCCATCGGACAGGAAATCAAAGGAAAGACCTTTGCTGTATCCGGATTTGGTAACGTATCTTGGGGCGTATGTAAGAAACTTGCTGAGTTTGGTGGTAAGCCAATCACATTATCCGGTCCTGACGGATACATCTATGATCCAGACGGAATCATTACAGATGAAAAGATTGATTTCTTATTAGAGATGAGAGCATCTTGTAGAGATATGGTAAAAGACTACGCAGACAAATTTGGCTGCCAGTTCTTCCCAGGCGAAAAACCATGGGGCCGTGTAAAAGCTGATGTTTATATGCCATGTGCAACTCAGAACGATATCCGCATCGAAGATGCTGAAAGAATCGTTGCTGAAGGAACAGCTAAAGACGTTATCGAAGTAGCTAACATGCCATGTACAAACGAAGCTATGGCTTACTTAATGGAAAAAGGTATCACATTACAGGCTTCTAAAGCTGTAAACGCTGGTGGTGTTGCTTGTTCTTCCTTAGAAATGAGCCAGAACGCTGAACACTTATCTTGGACACTTGAAGAAGTTGATGCAAGATTAAACCAGATCATGAGAGGTATCTTCCACAACTGTAAGAATGCAGCTGAAAGATATGGTTGCCCAGGCAACTACGTAGCTGGTGCTAACTTAGCAGGCTTCCAGAAAGTTGCTGACGCTATGTTCGCTCAGGGTATCGTTTAATCAGCGATTTCGAAACAAATTTAACGCGTATATGAAAATGAATTGCGGCACTGCCAATTGGCGGTGCCGCTTTTTTGTTTTATTCTACTCAGATTATCCAACAACAGACTTGGAACTATGCAGAAAGTATGAATTATTGATGTATTCGCCTACAAAAGTTCTAAAGTGCGTGATTTTTTTATCAAAGAATGATACAATATATAGGAGCAAAAAATGCGATGAAGAATAACTTTGAAAGGAGTATTCACAATGGAAAAGATGGATCAGAAATATTCACCGCTTTTTACCCCTTGGAAGGTCGGTAATGTTGAAATTAAGAACCGTATCGTTATGTGTCCAATGGGTGGAACTTCTCTTTTCGGTTGGTTTGAGCTTGGCGGATGTCATTTTGACAAGGAAGCTGCAAACTTATTCTTAGAGAGAGCAAAAAACAATGTCGGATTAATTATTCCGGGTATCGCACCACTAAGAGATACTTTCTGGGGTAAATGGTTATGGCAGAACCCGAAAATGTTCGACGATTTAAGAGAGTTTATGAAGGAAATTCATAAAACAGATGCGAAATTATTCGTACAGTTAACTGCAGGTATGGGTCGTTCTTGGGCGATTACAGAGTTGATTGCGCCGTTGCATAAGAACAAATTTACCAGAGCATTAATCAAACCGGTTATTGATACCTCTCATGAATTGGCATGTCCAAGCCCACAGCCAAATCGTTGGGCACACGATATTGAATGTCCGCAGATGACCGTTGAGCAGATTCATGAGATTATTGAAGCATTTGCAAAGACTGCAAAGCTTTGTAAAGATGCCGGTGTTGATGGCGTAGAAGTTCATGCGGTTCACGAAGGATATTTATTAGATCAGTTTGCGATTTCTTTCTTTAATAAACGTGATGATGAATACGGCGGAAGCTTTGAAAACCGTTATCGTTTTGCAGTAGAAGTCGTTCAGGCCATTAAGAAAGAATGTGGAGATGATTTCCCTGTTTCTTTGCGTTACTCCGTAGAATCTAAGTTAAAAGGTTTCTGTAAGGGCGCTATGCCTGGAGAAGACTACGAAGAAGTAGGACGTGATATGGAAGAGTCTGAAAAGGCAGCGAAGTACTTACAGGATGCAGGTTACGATATGCTTAATGCGGACAACGGAACCTATGACTCCTGGTATTGGGCACATCCACCAATGTATATGCCACAGAACTGTAACCTTGATGACGTTGCTCATATTAAGAAGTTCGTAGACATCCCTGTTGTTTGTGCAGGTAGAATGGAACCGGACGTTGCGGCAGCAGCAATTGCTGAAGGCAGAATCGATGGTATGGGTGTTGCAAGACAGTTCTTAACAGACCCTGAATGGATTACAAAGCTTATTGAAGATCGTATTGAAGATATTAAACCATGTATTTGCTGTCACAGCGGATGTTTCAATTTCTCATCCTCTAAGGGTCACGCAAATACACAGGATTTATCCGATACAATGGGTCTTGCACGTTGTGCACTTAATCCAAAGACCATGCAGTCCAAGAAATATAAACTTGAACCGGCTAAGAAAGTAAAGAAAATTGCAGTTGTCGGTGGTGGTATCGGCGGTATGGAAGCGGCTATCGTTTGTGCAAAACGCGGACACGAAGTTACCTTATATGAAAAATCCGATAAACTCGGTGGTGTATTTATTGCAGCAGCAGCTCCGACTTTTAAGGAAAAAGACCGTGATTTAATTAAGTGGTATGAGCGCGAAGTTGCAAGACAGCCTATCGAAGTGAAATTAAATACAGAAGTTACTGACATTAAGACCTTAAATGCAGATGAAGTAATCATCGCAACAGGTGCTAAGGCTAAGAGAATCCCGGTTAAGGGTGTAGAACATACCATCCAGGCAACCGAATTCTTATTAGGTGAAAAGACCGTTGGTGATAAGGTTGTTATTATCGGTGGTGGTTTGACCGGATGTGAAATTGCTTATGATTTATACTTACAGGGCAAGAAGCCAACCATCGTTGAAATGATGGATGACTTGATTGTAACCAAGGGTATCTGTCTTGCAAACACCAGTTTCCTTCGTGACTGTTTCGAAACCAATAAGGTTCCGGTACATTTGGAAACCAGATTAAACGAAGTTATGGAAGACGGCGTTATGGTAACAGATAAAGAAGGTAAGACCTTTAAGATTGAAGCCGACAACGTGATTATGTCTGTTGGTTATAACCCAACACCGATTGCTGAAAAAGCAAAACATGTACATATCATCGGTGATGCAAACAAAGTTGGCAACTTACGTACCGTTATTTGGGGCGCTTGGGACGTAGCAATGAAATTATAAATCGATATTTTTGAGGCGGAAATAAAAACTCCGCCTCTGAATAGGCTAGGAAAGGAATAGAAAAATATGATGAATTTAACTCCTGAACAGCAGGCGATATTAGATGGTGCTCATGGCGAAACCATGGCAAAGGTTATGAAAACCCAGGTAATGTATGGTGAAGCTTTCGGCGCAAAAAAAATGGTTCCGATTACTTCTGAATACAATCACCTGGTTACATCCTTTGGTTTAAAATTACTTGCACCGGTATACGATTTAATGGATAAATTATTAGAGGCAGATGCACCTTCAAAGCAGAAATTCTCTGTTGACCCTCGTCCAATTGATAAAAATGTGCCGGCAAACTTTTTACAGAAATTAATTTTTAATAAATTTATGTATAGCAAACAGGACTTCTATGAAGAGCAGTTGAAAAAACTTGGCCTTATGAACGAGGAAGCATTTACCTGTACCTGTTATATGGATGAAGTAGGCAATCTTCCGAAAAAGGGTGATGTATTAAGCTGGGCAGAATCTTCTGCTGTTGTTTATGCAAATTCTGTTTTGGGAGCTCGTTGTAACCGTAACTCCGGTATTATGGATATCATGGGTTCTGTACTTGGTTATGTTCCGTATTTCGGACTTTTAACAGACGAAGGACGTAAAGCAACCTGGATCATCGAAGTCAAAACAGAAAAGAAACCGGAGGCACAGTTACTTGGCTCTGCTATCGGACTTAAGGTTATGGAAGATGTTCCATATGTAAAAGGACTGGATAAATGGATCGGTACCGAATTAAATGATGCAGCTTGCACGTATTTGAAAGACTTTGGTGCTGCAACAGCATCAAACGGTGCGGTTGGTTTATATCATATCGAAAACCTTACACCGGAAGCAAAAGAAATGGGTGAAGACTTAATCGTTGAAGGCGCAAAAGTTTATGTCATCGACGATGCAGAATTAGAACGTGTAAAAAATAGTTATCCGGTTATCTGGAAGGACAAAGATGCGACTCCAAAGCTTTGCTTCTTAGGATGTCCGCATATGAGTTTACAGCAGATGAAGGACTGGACAGACCGTGTGGAAGCAGGATTAAAAGAAGCAGGCAACTCCAAAGTTGTGATTCCTACTGTATTTACCGCTTCTCCTGGTGTGTTAAAGGAATTCGAAAAGACAGAATACGCAGAAAGATTGAAGGCTACCGGCGTTATTACTTCTTACATTTGTCCGTTGATGTATATGAACAACCCGTTATGTAAGAAAATGCCTGTCATTACATCTTCTAACAAATTGCGTACATATACAACATCCCGTTATTATACAGATGACGAAATCCTTGCACAGATTACGAAGGGAGGCAAATAGATATGAGAGAATTTAAAGGACGTGTGATTGCTCCGGGAACAACAAAGGCGGAAGCAGTCGTTACACATGAAGGATTCAATACACTTGCTTCACTTCAGAGTGCATTACAGTTTGGCGATAAGGCTGCAAAATGTGGCGATCAGAGCAACCAGGAATTGTATGGTAAACCATTGGCAGGAAAAGCATTATGCCTTCCGCAGACAATCGGTTCTACCACCGGTGGTTTGGTATTATACTGTGCATGTGCGATGAACCGTCAGCCGGCTTGTATGCTTTTTGCAAACCATATTGACTCTTTGGCAGCAGCCGGAGCGATTTTAGCGGATGTATGGCTAGATGACGTATCGATGCCGGTTATCGACTGTCTTGGTGATGAATTCTTAGAGTATGTAAAAGACGGTATGACCATTACATTAAAAGAAGACGGCGTGGTTGTCGTTGAATAGTATTTTTATTTGGGAGGGAACGCAGTGAAAGCGAAGGTTTATTTTTCAAGAACCATTACACCGGAAAAAGTGTTGGAATTATACAAAATGACCGGAAAAGAATTAAAAGGTAACGTGGCTGTTAAAGTTCATTCCGGCGAAGTTGGAAACCAGAACTTTTTGCGTCCGCCATTCTGGAAACCGGTGGTTGACTATGTGAACGGAACGGTAACAGAAAGTAACACCGCATATAAGGGTGAGCGAAATACCACAGAGAAGCATTTTAAAGCAATTGAGCTTCACGGATGGAATAAATATTTTAAATTTGATTTACTGGACGCAGAAGGGCCGGATTTAGAGCTTGCCATTCCTAATGGAAAGCGTATTCAGAAAAACTTCGTTGGTAA
Organism: Lachnospiraceae bacterium; assembly: GCA_045593085.1. GTDB lineage: Bacteria > Bacillota > Clostridia > Lachnospirales > Lachnospiraceae > XBB1006. The sequence goes on from JAZNWA010000029.1 coordinate 34,692, forward strand.
AAACATTAAAAATTATGATTCCATGTTGGTATTATCCCATTTTAAGGGACATCCGATGGGCGGATATGGTGGAGCTTTAAAACAGCTTTCCATCGGTGTAGCATCTTCTTTCGGAAAGGCGTACATTCATGGGGCCGGTGAACCGGAAAAAATCTGGACGGCAGAACATAATTCCTTTTTGGAATCCATGGCAGATGCTGCAGGTTCCGTAATTGATTTATTCAATGGCGAAATCGTTTATATCAATGTTATGAAAAATATGTCGGTTGACTGTGACTGCTGTGCAGTAGCGGAAGACCCGTGTATGGAAGATATTGGTATTTTATGCTCCACAGATCCAATTGCAATCGATCAGGCATGCCTCGATCTGGTATATGCAGCAAAAGATGATCCGGGACAGGCGCATCTTTTAGAGCGAATCGAAAGCAGAAATGGTGTGCATACCATCGAAGCGGCAGCAGAGCTTGGATATGGAAGCAGAACTTACGAATTAATTGAAGTAGAATAAGAATATGGAAAAAGTCTCGAAATTCGGGACTTTTTCTTTTTTTGTGCATATATATACAGTAACTAAGTTTTTGAGGGGAATATGGCAACTTCAATTATTATTGACGCCGGACATGGCGGATACGACAATGGAGCGACCTACAAAGGAAGAGCTGAAAAAGACGACAATCTGCGTCTGGCGATGCGGGTAGGGGAGATTTTAAGAAACCAGGGATATGATGTAAAATATACCAGAACGGAAGATAATTATATCTCGCCATTTGAAAGAGCACAGATTGCAAACCGAAACAACGGGGATTATTTTATTTCTTTTCACAGAAATTCGTCACCGATTCCGAATACTTATCAGGGGGCACAAAGCCTTGTTTTTTCTGAGGATGGTGATGAGAGCAATACAATTGCAAAAAATATCAACGAAAATCTGGAGGGGTTGGGCTTTCGTAATATCGGAGTGGATGCCCGCCCAAATCTGGTTGTATTGAGAAGAACCAATATGCCTGCGGTGTTGATAGAAACGGGATTTATCAACTCCGACAGAGACAATGAGATTTTTGATGAAAGATTTCCTGAGATTGCCCAGGCAATTGCGACGGGTATTGAGGAAGGAATTTCTTATCGGGAAGATATGCCGGGAGGAAATAATTGGCCAATCCGACCGGGAGATTTGATTAAACCAACACCACCACTTCCGGGAGAGCAGATACAGCCAAGTCTGCCAAATCCGGGGGATTTAATCAAACCAACCCCGCCAAATCCGGGAAGTCAGACCAGACCAATGCCTGGAAGACCGCGGGAGCGATATGCAGTACAGATTGGTTTATTCCGGTATGAGTCCAATGCGGATTATCAGGCAGAATTGGCAAGGGATGCAGGATTTGATGCTGAAATCAGTTATTCTGCACCGTATTATGCAGTCCGGGTGGTGGACGGTGAGAGCCTTGAAAGTGCATCACGATTGGAAGCCGCATTAAAAAGGGCCGGGTTCGATACTTTAATTGTAACGCTGCCAAGATAAAGGGGGGGCGGATTACGAGAGGTTGAAAGGAATCCGAAAACCGCAGATGGAGATAGAATGCGTTTGGTCACACGGGAAGGAAAAAATTGCTTAAATTCTTAAAAAAAAATAAAGTGAAGAAAATCTATTTACAAATTTCATCCTGGTGGTTAAGATAGTCTCATCTTAACTTTCAGGATGATTTCTATTTCTGAAAACAAAATCAACAGGCTTTGATCAAAGCCGAATTTTCCAAAATTAAAAAATAAATAAGGGGGAGGGGAAGAGTAAAACTACATCACTTTTTTTGATCCTGAGAGTTGGGAAAATATTCATTTTATAGTACAGGGAGGAAAATGTTATGAAGGAAATTTTTGAACAGTATGGCGGAGCCATTGTAACGGTAGTTGCAATTATGGCGCTTGTTGGTGTTACGACGGCCCTTGTGGGAAGTGGTGAAGACAGTCTGATTTATAAGGCAATGTCTGATTTGATTTCCAAGTTCGGCACGGCAATCGTGTAGGAGGGCATAAGATTGAGTGCAACAGAAAAAGAGATTTTCGGAGTGTTGTGGCCTTATCTTATGAAGGAAGAAGTTACAGATATTGATTATAACGGATCTCAGCTTTGGATTACCTATGAAAATGGGGTGAGAAAGAGAGAAGCGATTCTTTTGACCCGGGAATTTATTGATGGATTTACACAACAGATAGCAAATAAGCAACAAAAAAGTTTTAACCCGTCAGAACCGCTGCTAGAGGCTGAAACAGACCGTTATCGCATTAGTATTTTGCATGAAAGTATTGCGACGGGAGGCAGAACCATCAGCATTCGAAAATCCTTACCAAAGTTACGGTACACAGGAAATGAGGCGATTTGTGCAGGACTTATGAGTGAGAAAATATATCATCTGTTAAGTAATTGCGTGAAGGCACATATGAACCTTGTTTTTTGTGGAGAACCGGGAGTTGGGAAGACGGAGTGTGCAAAATTTTTTGCCAGTCAGATACCGGGAACAGAGAGAATCGTGACCATTGAAGATAATCCGGAGTGGCATTTGAAACAGATTCATCCTGCCGCAGATGTGGTAGAGATGAAGGTGCAGCCGGAGGAAAGCGGGCGTTTTTCCTATAAGGAAGGAATTAAAGCAGCCCTTCGAATGAATCCGCGCTGGCTGATGGTATCAGAGGCCCGGGGCAGTGAGGCCAGACAGTTAATCAATGCATGGTCCACGGGAGTGAGTGGGATTACAACCATTCATACGGATGATGTGGGAAAGATTCCGGAGAGAATTTTATTTATGATGGGTGAATATAACGATTCTCCAAGATTGGAGGGCGAGGTTTATCAGCATATTGATGTGGGGATTTTGCTGGTCAATCGGAAAAAGCAAGACGTTTTGGTGCGACAAATAGACCAGATTGCTTTTTTTTACAGGGAGAATGGGAAAAATATCTGTCATAAAGTATGGGAAGAAGGTTTTCCGGTAACGGAAGAACTACCTAAGGAAATAATTCGAAGAATGAAGCGTTATGGTATAGAAGAACCATGGGCAATGGGGGAGTAAATGAAATGAAGCATATCGTGATAGGATGCATTAGTGCATTTGTGTTTGGATGTTTTTTCCATATCCATATACCGGGTATCGTGTGTCTGGAAGGTATAACTTTTTTCTTGGCTTTTTGTTGGAGCCGTATGGTGAAAAGGGAGGCGGAGAAACGAAGAGACTTTCTGGAAATAACAGAATATATGCAAAGTATGGGAATGTCTTTTTTGATATCCGGAACAGAATACCCGGCACTTACGGAAACCATGTCTTTGTTTGAAAAAAGCAAGATTCGGTTGATTTTGCAAGAAGCCATAAGGCGGATGGAGGAAAGTTATGACGGAAAAGCCGGAGAAAGGGCTTTTTCATACATCGAAGAGCATTATAGTTGTAAGAAATTGCGACTTTTCCATCATTATATGCTGATGGCTTCCAAAATCGGGGGAAGGTATCAAAACGGTATTCGGATTCTGCTGCGGGATTTGGAATTGTGGAAGAAAAGACAGCTGATGTTTTATGAGGAACTGGCAGCAGATAAAAGAAAAATCTATGTGGCGACATTGCTGACTGTGTTGTTGTGTGGCTATGTGACATCTTTATCAGGAAATAAGATTGACATAACGAATGGTCTTGTTTATCAGATTGGAATGGTTGTTTTTTGGTGTGGTTGTATGGGCGTGTGTGTGCTGGGACAAATCTGGGGAAGAATGGATTGGTTTGAAGAAAAAGAGACCTATTCTCCGGAGGAAATCCAAAATAAACTACTAAGACATAAAAAAGAGACGCTTCATCATAGAATCGGCTATCAAACACGTAAGAAAATTCTGTGTCAGGAACTGGCAAAGGCATTTCCGGAATGGATGTTAGAAGTTGCGCTACGCATAGAAAGTAAAAATGTGGAAGTTGCACTGCAAGAAAGTTATACCAACGCACCTGCAATCATCCGGCCATATCTGGGAACATTGTTGGCGGATTTGAAAACTTATCCCGGTCAGGCAGAGCCGTATTTTGCATTTGCATCGGATTTGCATAATGTAGAGGTTACAACCTCCATGAAGTTGTTGTATGGCATTTCAAAAGGAAAAGTATTGGACGGAAAAGACCACATCAAAGAACTGATTGAGAGAAATTATCAGATGGAGAGTCTGATTGGAGCACAACGTATGGAGAAAAAAAGATCTGTGATGTACGGTTGTAGTTTTTTGCCTTCCTTATTAGGTGCCGGGTGCATGATTCTAACGATGTCATTATTATTAATTGGTTTTGTAGGAAACCTTAGATTGTAGGAGGATATATGCAGCAGGTAGTAGAAGGAATGATGAGTTTATTTTTTTTGGTTCTTTTGGTTTTTACCGGGATTGAAATCGCCGGAGCAATGACAACTGCCAGCGAAGCGCAAGCCTTTAAAGTGGAAATCATGGAGAAGATAGAGGAATGTAATTACGATGCGGATGTTATAAATGCCTGCTTTCGTGCGGCAAAAGAACGGGGATTTTCTCTTGTGTTGCGTTTGTATTATTCCAATGGAAGAATACAAACTTATCAAAATTCATCCGTAAAGAATCCGGAAGGATGTTATATAACCGGGGGAAAGGTGGCGGTACGATATACATTTGAAATTCCTTTTTTAGGAGTGGTTAAGCAGTTGGATACGACAGGTATTGTTTTGTAAAGGAAAAGAGGGAAGAGATTATGAAAAAAATGCTGGAAGAGACAGGAATGAGTATGATTTATATGCTTGTTGGCAGCAGTATTATGGTTACGATAACCGTTGCAATCCATACAATATGTAATTTATAAGGAGTAAAGTATGAAAGAAATTATTGAAGAATACGGAGAAGTATTGTTAGCCATGGTAGGGTCTTTGGCGGTTATCGGTATCGCTTGCGGATTATTTTTTGATAAAATTTCCCAACAGGTTATTTATTACGTGGCAACGTTGTAAGAAGAAGTATCTTTGGAGGATAACGTGAAAGAAGTGATTTATTTTGTGGGAAAAGGTTTTTTAGCGGTTATAATCGGCGGTCTGGTTTGGAGTATGGTTTGCTACAGCGCATCAAGCTTTAGCAGAAATAAGCGAATACAATCGGATGAGAGCCTTTATCAATATGTCATAGATGCTGCTTATATAGAGAGTATGGTATCAAATGATGTGCAGTTGGAATGGGTTTATCAAGGAGCAATTCCACAAATTACGGACTTGTCGTTGGATAGGTTTTTTCATGTAAACGGCAATCAGACGGCTTCCTTTGTATTATCAATCGTATCTGTTTTTGAAGAAAAGAGCGGGAATCGTGTGCCATATGAAAACGGCAAATATTATTTTCCCCGAAGCGGAATTTATAGGATTTATGTCCGATGCGGAGATGCCATATATTTGATTCGGGTACCGGTGAACGTGGTGGAGGATGAGGGATGAAACACGTAGTTTACGGGATTAGCATGTTTGCAATAGTAACCGGATTTTTTCTGTTATTTATGGTTATACGGACAAAACCGCTGAAAGAAGAAGAACTGTATCATGCGACCGGTTGCGCAATGGAAGAGGCATTGAAGGAATGTATGAAAAATGGTACCAATCAATTGGCAGCCGGTAAAGTCTTTTGTGAATTTTTGGATGCTGAGTTGGGAAATAAAGGAGAACTGACGGTAGAAGTGATACATTGCGATGTGAAAAGAGGACTTTTACGTGTTAGGGTGACTCTGGATTTTTCTTACATAACGGGGCAAAAAGGAAGCGTGACAGTGGATCGGACACTAATTTATGAGGGGGGAGGCGAAGAAAATGAAAAAATTTAGAATGATGGGAATGGGAGTGTTTTTCGTATGTTGTATCGTTCATAATATTTTTTGGTTGGAAGCGGAAGGGAAAAGCGAATCGGATTTTGTTCTGACAACCCAGGAGGTAGAGGATGAAATCCCGCTTTTGAAGGAAGAGACAGTTGTTCCAATGGGAATCTCGATCTATTATCATGAGGCAAAGGGATGGATTTTTAACGACGTCATCTATATGGACGGGTGTGCAACGTACCAAAGTTCTTATGGGGGAACCCCTTCCGGAATGCTTACCCCCGGCTATTACCGATTCGTTAAGTCCAATGGTTCTTATGTGGCACTGTGCGCCGTTGATTTGGTGCGAGACGGTACGGTACGAAGCGAGTATGCAGACTTGTGGGAGAAGTACGGTGGTATGTGGTCATGGGAACAGGCTTTTTATAATCAGCTGGACGGAACGCCGGAATTGAAAAATCCTACAGATATTAAAAAAGTGCAGTTAGAAAATGGGAAAGTGGTTATGGATCAGACGCAAAACTATCGGTTTATTAAATGCTGGATTAAGATAGAAGATTTGCGCCCAAATCCGAACCCGGTAAAGGATAGCTATAAGCAGACTGTGCGTTATTTCATCCGGGATCCAAGAACCGGTGAGGAAACAGAGGTTTTGGACCTTAAGAGTGTAACGGAAGCGGAAGAGGAAACGGAGTTTTTCGTTGACATTGCACAAAAAGAAGGTTTTTTTACAAAAGAAATCAGGGTGAACGGAACAAAAAAGGAAGAAAAAGACCTTTCATATACCGTTTTGCAGGAGAATGAAATCTGCATTTATCTGGAACCATATAAAGCGCTTCTTCGATTTCATGCAAACGAAGGAAGTGGCAAGGTAGAAGAGGTGATGTGTTTTTTTCCGGAAGAAAGTCTGACATTAAGCAGCGTATTTTCCATGGATACTGCTACATTTTTAGGATGGAGTATATCGGAGGCAGATAAAGAGGCTATCTATTGTGACGGGGATGAGCTTATCTTTGACTTAAAAAATTCCGATGTCATTATGGATTTGTATGCTGTTTGGGATTTTCCACCGGAAGTTGTCTTGCCGGATTTATATTTTTCAAAGGTTGATTTGCTTAGAAAAAAAGACATTGGGCGATACATTTTTTCGTACTGTAAAATGTCGGATGCAGAAGATGTGGCAGGAGAGATACAAGCGACAGAAAATGTGATATTTCAGACGGATCTTAAGGCCGAGATATGCAATATAACGGAGGGATGGGTCACCTATTGCGTGCATGTTTACGATTCGGTAGGAAACTGTACGGAAAAATGGGGAAGATTTTATGTGATGGAAGTTTGGCCGGAAAGGTTAGGAGATGAAAAGAAGTCTCTGCGTTTTATCGGAGAGGAGTATCTGGACTTGTTACCGGAAGACTCCATATGGGTTACAGACTCGGATTATCATGGGATTTTAGAGCAGTGTTTGCAAAAAGAAACAGGAATCCGGTGGAAAAAGACGCCTTACGGTTGGCAAATACAAATGTAATATGCTATAATAAGTCGGTTTTGAAATGTAGAGATAGAAAAAGGAGCCGAATTATGAGTATATTGAATGTTGAACATCTTTCCCATGGTTTTGGAGACCGCGCAATCTTTCAGGATGTGTCTTTCCGATTGCTGAAGGGAGAACACATTGGTTTAGTTGGCGCAAATGGCGAGGGAAAATCAACCTTTATGAATATTATTACCGGAAAACTGATGCCGGACGAAGGTAATATTGAGTGGGCAAAAAATGTGCATGTAGGATATTTGGACCAGCATACAGCCTTAAAGGCCGGAATGACAATCGGAGATGTGTTGGCGGATGCTTTTTCCTGGTTATATGAGCAGGAACAGAAGATGAACGAAATCTGTGAACATATGGGCGATGCGGACGAGGATGCCTTAAATGCAATGATGGAAGAATTGGCTGAAATTCAGGATATGTTAACGGTGCATGATTTTTACCTGATTGATTCTAAGGTAGAAGAAGTAGCCAGAGCATTGGGCTTACTTGATATGGGCTTAGACCGTGATGTATCGGAACTTTCCGGTGGTCAGAGAACGAAGGTTTTATTAGGGAAGTTGTTGTTGGAAAAACCGGACATTTTACTTTTGGACGAGCCGACCAACTATTTGGATAAAGAACATATTGATTGGTTAAAGAGATATCTGACGGAATATGAAAACGCATTCATTTTGATTTCCCATGATATACCGTTTTTGAATGAAGTGGTAAATCTTATTTATCATATGGATAATCAGGAGTTAAACCGATATGTGGGTAATTATGATGATTTCCAAAGAGTATATGCGGTAAAGAAGAGTCAGTTAGAGGCTGCGTATAATAAACAACAGAAGGAAATTGCGGACTTGAAGGACTTCGTTGCACGTAACAAGGCAAGGGTTGCAACTAGAAATATGGCGATGTCCAGACAGAAAAAGTTGGACAAGATGGATGTTATCGAGTTGGCAGCAGAGAAACCGAAGCCGGAATTTAATTTCAAAGAAGCAAGAACACCGAGTCGTTTCTTGTTCCAGACACAGGATTTGATTATCGGATATAATGAGCCGTTATCCTCTGCATTAAATATTTCTATGGAAAGAGGAGAAAAGGTTGTACTGACCGGAGCAAATGGTATCGGAAAAACCACTCTTTTGAAGAGTATTTTAGGATTGATTCCCGCGTTGGAAGGAAAGGTAGAATTAGGAGATTATCTTGAAATCGGATATTTTGAACAGGAGATGAGTCAGGATATTCAGACTACTTGTATTGAAGAAATCTGGAAAGAATTCCCTGCTTTATCACAGTATGAAGTTCGTTCTGCTTTGGCAAAATGCGGTTTAACAACAAAGCATATTGAAAGTCTTGTGCGCGTTTTAAGTGGTGGGGAACAGGCGAAGGTTCGTTTGTGTAAGCTAATCAATAGGGAAAGTAATTTGTTAGTACTTGACGAGCCGACCAACCATTTAGATGTGGATGCCAAGACAGAATTAAAACGAGCATTGAAGGCATACAAAGGAAGTATATTAATGGTTTGTCATGAGCCGGACTTCTATGAAGGGTTGGCGACCCAAGTTTGGGATTGCACGAAGTGGACGACAAAATTGTAAGATAAAAATTAGGAGCGTGCAAGCGCTCCTTTTTTTATGTTTTAAATTGCAGAATTTTATAGGAGAGCCATATTTTCTTTTTGTAAAAAAAGGACTGGGATTTCCACAACACTTCGCACGAACATTTTGATGATTTATATTTTTCCAAGAGTACACAAGCTCGGCCGCATTTGTTCGCGGATTATAAAAACGCCTTGGGAAGAGTCTTAGCTACTCTTAGCGGATAAAGCGAATAAATGTGCATGCGGCGAAAACTGTCTGAGGCCGAAACGCTTTTTTTCGGTCGAGTTTTTTCGCCCGCATGGGATACAACATATGAGCGTATCCGCTTAGAGTAGCTTAGGCGATGACAATCGGCGTTTTTAAACCGCGGACAAATCGGGCGACTTGTGTACTCGGTGGAAAAACATAAAATTATAGTCCGTGCGAAGCGTTGGGAAATACCGCCTTTTTCAAAACCAAAGAAAATATGGCTCTCCTATAAAATTTGGTAACTATTAAAAACAAAAAAGAGAGTGCGTATACACTCCCTTTTCTTATCTTCATAATTTAGTCGTCCTCTTCTTCATCAAGAGTTGGCTCCGGAATACGGATAAATAATCGGGTAATACGATTTTTGTCCATATCAAGAACTTTAAAGTAAACGCCATGTTCATCCATGACATCATTTCCAACAGCAGGTAAGCGGTCTAATAAGCCGAATACATATCCTGCGATAGAGTCATAGTCTTCAGACTCAATTGGAATATCCAGTTCATCGGCTACATCATCGATGCTGACAGAACCGAGTACTTCATATTCTCTTTCTCCGATTGACTGGATTTCGACTTCTTCTTCGTCATATTCATCATAAATTTCGCCGACAATTTCTTCGATTAAGTCTTCCAAAGTAAGCAATCCGGCAACTGCACCGTATTCGTCTAATACGATGGCCATGCTGATGGATTCATCACGCATTTTTACAAACAACTCAGCAGTGTTTTTGTGTTCGTATGTAAAGAACGGTTCACGCATGATTTTTTTGATGGAAAATTTCTCTTTGTCTTTGACTAAAAGCAGATCTTTCATATTGACGATTCCCACAATGTTGTCCTGTGTATCTTCAAAAATCGGAATACGTGTCAATTTATCTTCGCTGTAAATCTCAAGCAGTTCGTCATAGGTACAATTGATATTAGCTACAGTCATATCAATACGAGGCACCATGATTTCTTTTGCCTGTGCATCATGAAAATCAAAAATATTATTGATAACTTCATGAGAATCGGCGTTGATTTCTCCGCTTTCGTGACTTTCGTTGATGATCGTACGAATTTCATCTTCGGTTATAACATCGTGGACATTTTTGGAGTCCACACCGAACAAACGTAAAAATAAACCGGATAAAGCGTTGATTACAAGTATAATCGGTGTTAACAGTCTCATTAAAAACCAAATAATCGGTGCAACGATTAAAGATAAAGAGTCAGCTTTTTTTGTTGCTAAGGTTTTAGGTGAAATTTCACCAAAGATTAAAACTAATACTGTCATTACACCGGTTGCTATACCGGCACCTATGCTGCCAAAAAAGTCAATTGCTAAGGTGGTTGCAAGAGAGGATGCACCGATGTTTACAATGTTATTTCCAATCAAGATGGCACTTAACATCTTTCCTTTATCATCTGTCACCTTTAACATTTTTTTTGCACGGCGGTTACCGGATTCTGCTAAATTCTTGATTCGGAAAATGTTAGCTGTTGTTAAAGCTGTTTCCGAAGAGGAGAAAAATGCAGAACAAGCAAGTAAAACTACTAAAATACCTAATTGAATCGCGACGCTGGGGTCCATATACATTCACACTCCTTAAAAAATTATTGGGATTGTTCCCGTTTATAAAATTATGTAGCTTTTTTATTCTAGCATATCCTTTGCTCGTTGTACACAAGTTTTTTGTGAAGTAATAATGCTGTTACGTAAGCCGGTTTCTTCTAATTTTGCGACCGCTGCAATGGTTGTACCGCCCGGCGAGCAGACATTATCTTTTAACTGGCCCGGGTGAATACCGGTTTCAAGTACCATTTTTGCAGCGCCTAAAACTGCCTGAGCTGCAAATTTATAAGCTTTGGCACGCGGCATACCGTCACTGACAGCAGCATCGGCCATAGCTTCAATGACCATGTAGATATAAGCAGGCGAGGAACCGCTGACACCGATGACTGTTTCGATGAGGTGTTCTTCAACCACTTCACATTTTCCGCAGCTTTCAAATAACGCTTTCGCAAGAACTAAATCTTCCGATGTTACATTGGTATTTGGCGAAAGGGAAGTCATTCCTTCTAATACCTGAACCGGTGTATTTGGCATACAACGGATGATTTTAGCATTTTGAAAAAATTCTTTTTCTATATAAGATAAAGAAACGCCGGCAGCAAGGGAAATAATGAGCTGCCCCGGTTTTGACAAGTGACAAATCGGACGTAATACTTTTTCAAATTGATATGGCTTGATGGCCAATACCAGTACGTCAGCTTCTTTGATAATAGATTCGTTATCTGTGGTTACCGGAATGCCAAGTGATTCTTCACGCATGGGAATATGTTCCGGCGTGCTTGTAGATGCCAGAATCTGATTTTTGGTGGCAAATCCGGATTGAAGCATACCTTTTATGATGGCTCCGCCCATGTTGCCACATCCGATAAAGCCGTAGGTAGTGGATAAGTTCATAAAAAACCTCCTGATTGTTTCTGTTTAGGAATGAAATTCCGGCTTTCTTTTTTCTAAGAAAGCGGTCATACCTTCCGTCTGATCTTCGTGAGAGAAGGTCATTCCAAATAAAGCAGATTCCATTGCCAAGCCGTTCTTTAAGTCCATATCAAGTCCTTTGTGGATGGCTTCTTTGGAACAAGCAATTGCAAACATACTGTTGCGGAGAAGTTTTTCAGCCATTTTTTCACAGGTCGGCATTAATTCTTCCAAGGCAACAACTTTATTTACCAGACCGATGCGATAAGCCTCGTTTGCATCAATTTTTCCACCTAAGAAAATGAGTTCTTTGGCACGACCTTCACCAATCAGACGAGGAAGTCTCTGGGTTCCGCCGAAGCCCGGTGTGATGCCAAGACCAACTTCCGGTTGGCCAAACAAAGCATTTTCGGATGCAATACGGATGTCGCAGGCCATAGACAATTCGCATCCGCCGCCTAAGGCAAAACCGTTAACTGCAGCGATGGTTGGCTGAGGAATGTTTTCAATGAGAGAGAATACTTCGTTGCCTAATTCGCCGAAAACTTTTCCTTCGCTTGCGGATAATTGGGCCATTTCGGAGATGTCAGCGCCTGCAACGAAAGCTTTTTCCCCTTCGCCGGAAAGAATAACAACTTTTACAGAAGAATCCTCTTTTATTTCAAGGAATATTTCGCGCAATTCTTTTAATGTTTCGGAATTAAGCGCATTTAACGCCTTCGGACGATTGATGAGCACTTTGGCAATTCCCTGTTCTTTGGTAAAAATTACATTATTCATAATATAACCTCCTAAGTTTAAAAAATCATTAATTTATGCTATAATGATAATAGCACTTATAAAGAAAAAATAACAGAGAAAAGTGACCTCGTGGAGAGAAAAATGAAAGAAAAACAGGTAGATTTGTTGTTGGAGTGGTTTGAAATAAATAAAAGAACACTTCCGTGGCGGGAAAACAGAAATGCATATGAGATTTGGATTTCTGAAATTATGCTTCAGCAAACCCGTGTAGAAGCAGTTATAGAATATTATAAACGATTTTTAAAAGAGCTTCCGAATATTGAGACATTGGCGAATTGTCCGGAGGATAAACTTTTAAAGCTTTGGGAGGGGCTGGGCTATTATAGCCGCGCCCGGAACTTAAAAAAGGGAGCACAAAAAGTCGTTGAAATGTATGATGGGCAGCTCCCGCGAAGAAAAGAAGAGTTGTTGAAAATTAACGGCATCGGAAGCTATACAGCATCAGCCATTGCTTCCCAGGCATTTGAAGAGCCGGTGGCTGCGGTGGACGGAAACGTATTGCGTGTCTACACCCGCTATCATGAGGATGAACGTGATATCAGTAGAGCAAGGACAAAAACAGAGATTGAACAGGAATTGGCCCCTTTGATGCCGGTTGGAAAAAGCGGCGATTTTAATCAGGCGATGATGGAACTTGGAGCCACGGTGTGTGTACCAAATGGTGCTCCGAAATGCGAAATATGCCCGTTGAAAAGTTTCTGTAAAGCAGCGAAAAATGGGTCTTGGGTAGAATTTCCAAGGAAAACTGCCCAAAAGGCCCGTCGTATAGAAGAAAAAACAGTGTTACTTATTTTCCACGAAGATCAGGTTCTAATTCGAAAAAGGAAAAATCATGGTTTACTTGCGGGATTATATGAATTTCCAAATGTGGAAGAATATGCAAATAAAAAGCAAATCGTGGAATATGTAAAAGGCATCGGATTACAACCGCTTCAAGTGAAAAAAACGGTTGAAGCGAAACATATTTTTTCTCACGTTGAATGGCATATGAAGGGATTTGAAGTTAAGGTTGACGAGACAGCGGATATACCAAAAGATTGTTTGTTTATCGGCATCAAAGAATTGGAAGAGACTTATTCCATACCGTCTGCGTTTCGGGCTTACCGGGAAATCATATTGGGAAATTCGTGTTGAGGGAAAATTGCAACAAGCGGCAAAAAAATAAAAGATCACAAAACGTAAAAAATCGTCGGATGAGGGGTCCGGCGATTTCTTACAAATTTGCGCGTATGAAAAATTATAATTAAAAAATTGGAGGGACTCTGTTTGCATAAAAACAGAGCCTATGAAAAAGATAAGTTTATTGTAAAATGCAGTTGTGACATGCGTATGTTGAGGTTGTAAGTGTTCTGTAAAATAAAAATGAACAAAATGTAACTTTTGGCATTTTTTGACCCAAAATAAGGAAAAAGTGTGAAAAAATGCGAGACGCGGAGTCTCTGTCAAGCCACAAATTGATTTGTACTGTAGGGTATAAAAGATATATCCATGACATACATTGAATCATAGGATGTCTTATGGAGAGTGTATGTTTGGTAAAAATCAAGTTTTGAAAAAACTGTTTAGTTTTCTGCGCGTTATTGTTGCGGCCTTCGTAATTACGGGGGCGTTGTTGTTTTTGCTAGCTTTCATTTTGTTTAAATGGGAAGTGAGTGAGACCCTGATGACGGCAGGAACGTTAGTAATTTACATTTTGTCCTGCTTTTCGGCGGGCTTTTTGATTGGGAAAAGTGGAAGGGAACATGGCGCCCTCTGGGGAATGTTGGCGGGAGCAATTTACTATCTGATTTTATTGTTAATATCATTGTTTGTGTCAGAGCCGGGTAACGCATCTGGGGCAACGATTTTTATTAATCTGCTTATCTGTACGGCTTCCGGAATGATTGGAGCGATGGTTTTCAGGAAATAAGAAAAACGGTATTTTTCTGTAAAAACAGATGATTTCCGGTAAGTGGGGGTATTGTTTTTTTTACAGTTTTCTCTTATAATAATTGAGATAAAACGTCCGGCGAAATGTTCGGATATAGGAGGACATATGATCGATATAAAATTAATCAGGGAGAATCCTGAGTTAGTCAAAGAAAACATCCGTAAAAAATTTCAGGATGATAAATTGGTTCTTGTTGATGAAGTTATCCGTCTTGATTTAGAGAGCAGACAGGCACAGCAGGAAGCAGATCAATTACGAGGAAATCGTAAAACCATTTCGAAACAGATTGGTGCGTTAATGGGCCAGGGCAAAAAAGAGGAAGCGGAAGCGCTTAAGGAGCAGGTGAATAAAGACGCAGAACGTTTGGCTGCTTTGGAAGTTTTAGAACAGGAGCTTCAGGAAGAAGTGCGTAAAAGAATGATGGTTATTCCAAACATCATTGATCCGCAGGTTCCGATTGGTAAAAACGATGAGGAAAATGTGGAAGTAGAGCGTTTCGGAGAAGCAGTTGTGCCGGCATTTGAAGTTCCGTACCATGCACAGATTATGGAAAGCTTTAATGGCCTTGATTTGGACGGGGCAAGAAAGGTGGCCGGAAACGGTTTTTACTACTTAATGGGTGATGTTGCAAGATTGCAGTCTGCAATTTTGACCTATGCAAGGGACTTTATGATTGACAGAGGATTTACCTATGTTATCCCGCCGTATATGATTCGTGGTGAGGTTGCTGCAGGCGTTATGAGTTTTGCTGAGATGGATGCCATGATGTATAAGATTGAAGGTGAGGATCTTTATCTTGTAGGTACCAGTGAGCACTCCATGATCGGGCGTTTTATGGATACCATTTTACAAGAAGAGGAGTTGCCGCAGACTTTGACCAGCTATTCTCCTTGTTTCAGAAAAGAAAAAGGTGCACATGGAATTGAAGAACGTGGTGTATACCGTATTCACCAGTTTGAAAAACAGGAAATGATTGTTGTTTGTCAGCCGGAAGATTCTCCGATGTGGTTTGATAAACTTTGGGAAAATACAGTAGATTTATTCAGAAGTATGGATATTCCGGTTCGTACATTAGAGTGTTGCTCCGGCGATTTGGCGGACTTGAAGGTTCGTTCCATTGACGTAGAAGCATGGTCTCCAAGACAGCAAAAATATTTTGAAATCGGAAGCTGCTCTAACTTAGGCGATGCACAGGCAAGAAGACTTAAGATTCGTGCTACCGGAAGTAAAGGTAAGTTCTTTCCGCATACACTGAATAACACTGTAGTTGCTCCACCAAGAATGCTGATTGCATTTTTGGAGAACAATTTACAGGAAGACGGAACCGTATTGATTCCGAAAGCGTTACAGCCGTATATGGGCGGAAAAGAAAAACTGATTCCAAATAAATAAATATATAAAAAACCATGGAGGAAAAGAAATGAAAAAAACACTTTTAAAACTTTTAAGCTTGTTAATGGCAGTTACCTTAGTATTTAGTATGGCTGCATGTAGCAAAGAAGGCGCAGACTCTGAGAAAGAAGATACTATCGTCGGAAAATGGAAATGCGAGATGACATTTTCAGAATTGATGGGTGATGCGATGGAAGATAGCGAAGAGATGCTTCAGTATTTTGATTTTACAGGTATAAAGATAACCATGTACACAGAATACAAGGCTGATGGAACTTATGCAACATACCTTACAGAAGAAGATGTTGAAGCGTTTGCAGATGACTTAAAAGAAATGATGACAGAGGGTATGACAGAATATCTTGAAGATATGATTGAGCAGTCCGGTCAGGATATTGAACTTGAGGATGTATTGGCAGGAAGCGGATATGATTCCATCGAAGAAATGATTGACGAAGTAGTTGATGTAATGCTTGATGAACAGGATATCGAGGAATTCGAAGAGGAAGGCTATTATTTGGTTGAAGACGATAAATTATACATGTCTGACGAAGCTGACATTGATACTTCTGAAGTGGAAGCCAGCACATTTGAACTCGACGGTAATGAGTTAACTATTGAAGACCCAAGTTCAACAATTACATTGGAATTCAAACGTGTAAAATAACACAGAGGAGAATATGATGAAAAAAATTGCAACCAGAGTATTAAGTTTATTAATGGTATGCACCATGTTGGTTGGACTTGTTGCATGTGGTAGTAAAGATGAAAAAATGATTGTTGGAAAGTGGAAAACAACCATTAACATCTTTGAACTGGGACAGGAAATGATAGACGAAGATTCCGAATGGGCAGAATATCTTGATTTGGATGAGTTTGATGTAACCATGTACTGCGAATTCAAGAACGACGGAACTTATGCAACTTATGCGGATGAAGATGAGTTGAAAGAAGATGTTGCTGATATTAAAGACGGATTTGTTCAAGGGTTCAGAGCATATTTTGAAGCGATGATTGAAGAAGCCGGTGAAGATATGACGGTAGATGAGTTGCTTGCACAGGCAGATATGGGAACATTGGAAGAGATTGTTGATCAGTTACTTGGTGACATGTTTGTAGAAGCAAATGTTGAAGCCTTTGCATCAGAAGGACAGTATATGTTAAAAGACGGAAAGTTATATATGTCTGAGGATGTGAATGTGGAACCGGAAGAAAAAGATGGTGAACCGTACGAACTTTCGGATGATGAATTAGTGATTCATGCACCGGAAGGAAAAGACGATACCGGTTTCCCATTAGAATTTAAACGTGTGAAATAACAAAGTAATAAACGAAAAAGAAGGGGGCGTTTCCAAACGCTCCCTTCTTTAAAATCGTGTAATTAGAGTTTATTGTGAATGACTCTCTTCAATCAGTTTTAGAAAATCAGAGACAGGCATTTGTGCTTCAAGAGCAGCTTTTTCAACTGAAATTGTACCATCTTTAACAAGTTTAAGCAATGTATTAATGGTTCCTGTTTCGATTCCTTGCTCAATACCTTGCTCAAATCCTTTATCAAAACTTTCTTGTTCCTTTTGTAATAAAGTCATATACTCCAACCTCCAATCTTCTTGATTCTGAGCTTTTTGTACTTCTTTTTCCAATTCATCCGTAAATTTGTTACTCGCCTGTTTATCTATGAGGAATTGTAAAAATGCTTTTAATTTTGATGAAATCTGGCCTACGGTGCCGGAAGCATTAAGGAAAACTTTTGAGGTTTCATCTTGTAACTCAAATCCCGGAAGTTCCTTACATGTATTTGTGAAATGATATACATATAATCCCTTATCAAACGGATCGGTCAAGCAAATGAAAATAATAATACTTTTCTTTAATTCCTTGTATTGTGCCCCACGTTCAATTAAATTTAAATCAATCATACCTTGGTAGTAGCGACTGCGCTTTGGTAAGTCTTTGGGCGTGGTTGTCTGCATTTCTATATCGTAGATGGTGTTGTTGTCATCTTCGACATATATATCCAAGCGAACACCTTTTCCGTCGGATGTGATTTCAATTGGAGCCTGTTTGTTGAGACATTCCAGCTTTCGGATTTTTATGTCAAGTATTATCTCCAACAATTCCTTGCATAAATCCGGACGGTTAGTCAGGATCTTGCAAAACATAAAATCATTTGAAAAGTCAAGATTTTCATAAATAGTATCCGATGTGGCATGAAGTGCAATATAATCTTTCATCATTTGTTCTCCCCTTTATGTTTGACATATCGTCTTTTTTATATTATATACCCGTAAAAATTATTTAGCAATGAGTTGAACTTGATAAAGATGCAGTTTATAAATCTTTTATGATTTGTTCGAACCCTGCATGCTGGAAATAAAGACAAAAAAAGAGACATCTCACTATATTAATAGGATAATTAAATAGTAAGATGTCTGTTGTAACTATTCATCTTTTATAGATAAAAGAGCTTGCACGAGAGATTGTTTCTGAGGGGAAAAACTACGGTAATGGTCGATGAGTTTCAATTCATCTGAAGTAATAGCGGATGCTTCATAGTCTTCGTATCGGTGGGGATTATCGGTTACGCCAATCAAGTAATCAACGGAGGTGTTAAAATATCTGGCGCATTCGATTAAGATGTCCAAATCCGGCTCGGCCAATCCATGTTCGTATTTATAAATCGATTGCTGAGTTACGTGTAATGCATCAGCAAGTGTCTGTTGACTAATATTCTTTTGATTTCTCAATTCTTTTATTCTTATCATTTGTTTTACCTCGTATATACACTATATCAAGAGGAAATAAAAAATAGTAAAACCTAAAGAGTGTATTGAAAACAACTAGAAGTTGTTGTATGATGAGTGTGACCATGCGACCAAAAAGGGATTAGCAAATAAGATTATATAACAGAATAATAAAAAAAAGACAAGGTGATATGAGACTTGAAATCTCGTATCACCTTTTTTGTTGTTTGTGTGGGAATGTTGCGTAGAACTTTTCGTTCAAAACGACAAAAAATTACACATTTTTATACCTAAATAATACAAAATTACCAAAATAAAGTCAATCAATATCTCAACAAATAAGAGAATACTGTCGAGTTTTGAACAATATTTATAATATTTTTTTGCATAAAATCATTTCAGGCTATTTCTACATAAAAAACAGCTGTATTTGGAGTCATATTTATGGTCAATAGTTAAAATGTAATGACTATAGGAGGGAGATATCAAATGTCGAGACGAGGAGAAAATATTCACAAAAGAAAAGATGGTCGATGGGAAGGAAGATTTATTTGTTCTCGAGATATTTACGGGAAAGCAATTTATAAATCTATTTATGGGAAAACATACACCGAGGTACGCAGAAAATTATTAGCATCTCGCTCTGAGCCACGTTATTGTCGTGACAAAATGCTTTTTCGAGAACTAGTATATCGCTGGTTGAATGACAATAAAATCCGATACAAAAAATCAACTTTAACAAAGTATACCTATTTAATTGAAACTCATATTTTACCAGAACTTGGTCTCTTAAAAGTCCAGGATATAACGTCTAACCAACTGAATCTCTTTTTGGAAAAGAAACATCGAGAAGGCAGGATTCATGGTGGCGGTGCACTATCTCCGTCATATGTAAGAAGTATAACTTTAATTATTAATGCAATTTTGCAGTATGGCATAAAAGAGGGTGTTTGTACGCCATTAAAAACACCATTACATAAACCCACAGCAAACAAAAGTGAAATGAAAATTTTAACGAAGGAAGAATATATCCTATTAAAAAATTATTGCTGTGCAGATCGGAGTACAACTGCGCTTGGCATATTAATCACACT
The DNA here is from genome assembly GCA_045593085.1 of Lachnospiraceae bacterium. Lineage (GTDB taxonomy): Bacteria > Bacillota > Clostridia > Lachnospirales > Lachnospiraceae > XBB1006. Next base: position 54,346 of record JAZNWA010000029.1, read on the forward strand.
ACATACCGGTCTTCGTATCAGTGAAGTATGTGCGTTACAATGGCAAGATGTTGACATGAAAAATAGAGTTCTTTATGTAAAACATACTTTGTCTCGTTCAAAAACACTTGAAAATAAATGGGTATGGGAAGTAGAAAACCCAAAGACAGATAATGCAATTCGTGCTGTGCCAATCTCAGAATCTTTAGAAAAAATCCTTCAGGATTTTTCAAAGAGCAATCCAGAGTATTTTGTATTGTCTAATGAAAATACTTTTTTGTCTCCCAGAACGTACGAGTATCGCTATCACAGATTTTTAAAAAATAATGCCTTGCCACAAATTAATTATCATGGTCTTAGACATACTTTTGCAACGCGTTGTGTGGAAGCTGGAATGGATGTCAAAACATTAAGCGAACTATTGGGACACTCAAATGTGGGGATTACATTAAATTTCTACGTCCATTCCACAATGGATAGGAAACGAATGGAAATAGAAAAACTTGACAAGTGTTTCTAATATTGGTCAAAAAAAGGGTCATGGAAAGTAAACAGCAAATGACTATTGTAAGAGAAAAGGGCTTTTGGTAGAACGAAAAGTTCTACGCAAGAGCATTAATATCATAACCTGCCCATATGAAAAGTTTAAGGCAGGGAGAATTGAGAGGGCAAGAAGATGAAAATTAAACTGGCAATATTGGAAAAAGATCAGAGTTATTTGGACAGAATTGTTTCGGCATTTAATGCGAAGTATACAGACAAATTTGAAATTTACTCATTTACTAATCAGGCTGTTGCGATGGGTGTTTTGGAGGAATCCAGAATCGATGTATTTATTGCCAGCGATGTTTTTGAAATAAATATTAACGAAATACCAAAAAGATGTGGCTTTGCGTATTTCGTAGAGTCTATGGATATAGATACGGTAAATGAACAAAGAGCAATCTGTAAGTTTCAGAAAGCTGATTTGATTTATAAGCAGATATTAAGTATATACTCCGAAAATGCAGGTAGTGTTTCGGGATTAAAGCTTGGAGACGAGAGTACCAAAGTAGTTGCCTTTTCATCGCCGTGTGGTGGCGTAGGAACATCTACAATGGCTGCGGCGTATGCTTATCGCTTGGCAAAACAGGGTAAAAAGGCACTTTACTTAAATCTTGAAAGGTTTGGCTCGGCAGATATTTTCTTTGAAGCAGAAGGACAGTTCGATTTAAGTGATCTTATTTTTTCTATTAAGAGTAAGAAGAGCAATCTGGTGATGAAGTTAGAAAGCTGTTTGAAACAAGATCCGAGTGGAGTCTATTTTTACTCTAATACCAAGATTGCCTTAGATATGCTTGAATTTGGAACGGAGGATATTTTATTACTGCTTTCAGAACTGAAATTAATGGGTGCCTTCGAATATATCATATTGGATATTGATTTTGGTATGAGCAAGGACATGTTAAAGATATATAGGCAAGTGCATTCTCTTGTGTGGATTAGCGATGGGAATTACTCTTCGAATCTCAAGATTCAGCGAGCACACAAAGCATTAGGAATCATTGAGGCAAATGCAGAGATGCCTTTGATGGGTAGACTGTGCTTGATTTATAACAAATTTAGCAACAAAACCGGAAAGAGTGTTGAGGGAATAGAATTAAGAATGATTGGCGGCTCTGCCAGATTTGAACATGCCGAAGAACGCAAAGTAATACAGGAACTGGCTGAAAAGACAATGTTTGATAAGATCGTTTAGAAAAAGGAGAACAGTAAATGGATTTTGAAGTTGAACAGAGCTTGGTCGCGGAACTGAAAAAATATGTAACGGAGAATCTTCCGCTAAGTAAGATGGAAGACGAAGAACTCGAAGCAAGTATTGAACAGATTGTTATGGAGCGTTTGAGAGAACAGTATTGTTCCATAGAACAGAAGGTTTCGATTATTCAGCAGATTTATAGCTCAATCAGAGGTTTCGGGTTGCTAGATTCAATTATTAATGATGATACAATCACAGAAGTTATGATTAACGGCCCTGAAAATGTTTTCATTGAGCAGAATGGCCGTCTCTTTAAACTTGACAAACAGTTTGAAAGTCAGAGAAGACTTGAAGACATTATTCAGAGAATCGTTGGCTTGGCAGGAAGGGAAGTTAATCAATCCAATCCGATATGTGATACCAGACTTCCGGATGGTTCCCGTGTAAACGTTGTGCTTCCACCGATTGCATTGTGCGGACCAACGCTTACGATTCGTAAATTTTCTAAGACACCAATGACGATTGAAAAATTGATTCAATACGGATCTATTACACAGGATATTGCTGACAAGTTAGAGCTATTGGTTAAAGCAAAATACAACATCTTTATTTGTGGAGGAACCGGTTCGGGAAAGACAACATTTTTAAATGCGGTTTCCAATTACATTCCAAAGGATGAACGTGTTATCACCATTGAAGATTCTGCGGAACTCCAAATTGTTGGTGTCGATAACCTTGTTAGTCTTGAAACCAGGAATGCCAATAGTTCCGGTGCTGGAGAAATAACCATCCGAGATTTGATTAAGTCATCACTTCGTATGAGACCGGAACGAATTGTAGTTGGTGAAGTCCGTGGTGGTGAAGCGTTAGACATGCTTCAAGCAATGAATACTGGTCATGATGGTTCGTTGTCAACGGGGCATGCAAACTCAACCCAAGATATGCTTAGTCGACTTGAGACGATGGTGCTTCAAGGAGCAGCGGGACTGCCGTTAGAAGCAATCCGTCAGCAAATTGCCTCTGCAGTGGATATTATTATTCATCTGTCCAGGCTTCGTGATAAATCCAGAAAGACGATGGAGATATGCGAGGTTGTAGGATATGAGAATGGAGAGATTGTATTAAATCCATTATATGTTTTTGAAGAAGATGAAAATAGTACATTGGAAAAGGTATCGGGAAGTTTAAACAGAACAAAGAATCCAATGAAAAATGATTTCAAATTAAGACTTGCTGGTATTAAAACAGATATTTAAGGTGAACAAAATGGGATTATTTACAAAAAATAGCGAAAAAAAGAGTGTAGAACCTCAGTATTATACCTCGGCAACAAATATGCCAACTTACAACTATAAAGTATACCATATGAAGATGATAGAAAAGAGCCTTTATTTCGTGATTGCTTTCATCGTTGGTGCGGCAGTTGGATATTTGTTTTACGGTGGTATTGGTGTTGATCAATATGGTGAACCGACGACATTAACTTGGGTTCTGAATATCACTATATCTTCGGTGGTTGGAATTGTGGCCGGAATCGGTTTTGTGCCAATAAGAAGGGACCAGATTATTGCAAACCAAAAGAAAAAACTTAATACACAGTTCAGAGATTTTCTTGAAGCTTTCAATACATCGTTAGGAGCAGGCAAGAATGTTGTTGATTCATTTCATTCTGTTTATGACGATCTTAAGGTTCAATATGATGAGGGGGCCTATATTCTCAAAGAGTTAGAAGTGATTTTATCCGGCATGGCGAACAATGTTGATGTCGAGGTTTTGTTACAAGATTTTGGGGCCAGAAGTGGAATCGAGGATATTGAGAGTTTTGCCAATGTATTTAAGATTTGCTATAGAAAGGGCGGTAATATTAAGGACACTATCAGAAGTACGCATTCTATTCTTACGGATAAAATGGAAATTAGTGAGGAAATAGAAACCGTTGTTACGGCTAACAAGATGGAACAGAAAATTATGATTGTTATGCCGATTGCATTGATTGGAATGATTAAGATGATGAGTCCAGACTTTGCGGCGAATTTTGTTACACTTACGGGCATTCTTTCAACGACAGCGGCCATTGCATTATTTGTAATCTCATATTTAGTCGGTAAGGCAATTTTGAATATTAAAGTGTAGGGGGATGTTGATGATGGTGCTTTCAGTAATAGATTTTATTTTATATGGTATTGGCGCTGTTATTCTTGTTGTATGGTTGATATTCTTCTTCCTTGGTTTGAAATACACTTCATTATTTGATGCGCTTGATGAGAAAGAATATCCGCTAAAAGAGATTTATGGATTGGGATACGCAATTATGATGCTGATTAAATATCAGTACCGTTCAAAAAAAGACAGAAATCTTATTAAAGAGATTAGCGTGTTATATGGTAGTAAATATGCAGATTACTATATTCGCGTGGTCTATGCACAGAAGGTTACGTTAGGATTCACATTGTTAACATTGGCGGTTCCGTTATATGGGATGGCAAATAGTATCGCAGCGCTTTTTGTCATGGTTATGTTTGCAGTTGCGGCTTACTATTATTATGGAAACGCAACGAAGAAGAGAATCCTTAAAAGATCTGAAGAGATGCTTCGCGATTTTTCAAATGTAGTTTCCAAACTAGCGCTTTTAACAAATGCCGGCATGATTATGCGAGAAGCATGGGAAGAAGTAGCATACACCGGCGAAACTACTTTGTATAAGGAAATGCAGAGTACAGTCGATGAAATGAATAATGGCGTATCAGAAGTTGATGCATTGTTTAATTTTGGTACAAGGTGTATTATCCCTGAAATTAAAAAATTTACTTCCACGATTATCCAGGGAATGATTAAAGGTAATAGTGAATTAATTTATATGCTTCAAGATCAGAGTAAAGAGGTATGGGCAGCAAAGAAGCAGGATGTTAAGCGACAGGGAGAAAAAGCGGCAAGTAAGCTTCTGATTCCGATTCTTATTATGTTTGTAGGTATATTAATAATGATTCTGATTCCAATTTTTACAAACTTGGGAACATAGTTATTATTACATATAAAAATCTTCGAGAAAGGAGGTATACGGAATATGATGAATTACGTTAACTTTTTAATGTTTAAAACCAAGTGCAAGATCCGTGAGTTCTTTTCTAAGGAAAACGGCGAAGTTAACATTGTGGCAATTGTTGTACTCATCGGTATTGCAGTTCTTTTGGCAATTCTTTTCAGAGGCGCTATTGAAAACTTACTCAAAACGCTTTTTGGAACGATTGAAAACAATGCAGAAAATGCAATTGGTAATTAATTACATTGGCATTACGAATACTTGCGTATCAGTAGCGTTGTTATGCAAGTATTCGTAAGAAAGGATACAGCTACTTTGAAAAGGTAGATTACATATACAAATAGGAGACAAGAGATGAAAGAGGTTAAAAAGGATGAAAAGGGAATGGTAATAGTTGAAGCAACTATTGTGTTTCCAGTTATGTTTCTTGTTATATTCCTGATGATTTTTGCAGGTAATGCATATTTACAAAAATGTCGAGTTGATTCATACGTGAGTCAACTTGCAATAGAGGGGGCTGCATATTGTGCAGATCCGTTGTTACAAGAAGTAGCATTGGGAAGCATCCCAGAGGTGGATGATATCAATGTATATCCGTATAGGTATTTCGATCCGAATGGAGCGGCAGATATCGAGGAGAATATGCAAAAAAAGGTGGAAAATGCCATTAACAACATGAGTTCAGGACTTTTTTCCGGAATGACACCAAAGCATCAAAACATAAAAGCGAATTACAATAATGGGTTTATTTACTCAACGTTTTCTGTAGATGTGGAGTACAAGATTATATTTCCAATCCGATTACTCTTTGCGAAAGAGAATATGAGTATGTCTTTTTCATCTCATGCAGATATGCCGGTGTCAGACACCGTCGAATTTATCAGAAATGTTGATATGGTTGAAGATTACATGCAAAAGACAGGTGTGTCAGAAGAAATTGACAAAATAAAAGCAAAACTGGATGAAGCGATTCAGAAAGCAAAAGAATGGTTTAATTAGGAGGGACTATGAAAAAGCATACTAAAGGAGTTTATGGTGCAGTTTCCGTATTTCTGGTAATGATTTTGGTTCCTTGTATTGTGGTGGCGAGTGTGTTTGTTGATCTTGGGCGTGTGCATATGTCTAAGAGTATGGCGACGTCGTCAGCTGATCTTGCGTTGAATTCTCTTTTGACAAATTATGATGCAGATCTTAATGAATGGTACGGGATGATAGCATCCTGTCAGAATATTGAGGAATTTTATGAGGCATCTGCGCAATTTTTCTTACGCACGATATCCTCACAGGGGTTGTCTGATGATGAAATTATTTTATTGTCTGATTATTATGCAAATGCAACGAACGACGATTCGATTTATGATTTTCTTCAGGTAGAGTGCCTAACAGCGCCAAGTGAGATGATAAAAGCAGTAGATGGCGCAAATTTGTCAAATCCAACTCTTATAAAAGAACAGATTGTTGAATTTATGAAGTACCGAGCTCCGATTGAAATATCTACAGATTTAATAAATCGGTTCTTAAATGAAGATGGAGGAAAGAATAGCGATGCAGATGCTATTCTTGCAAGTGATGAAAATAAAGAATTGGTAGAGGCAAAGAGTGAGTTTTGTGAGGCAGAAGGGGAACTGCTTAAGGCTGCCTATAAATCATATCTTGCGATAGATGATTACTACAAGGATGCTAAAACATTGAATTTGAACAATGCAAAACTTGTGGAGTATGTGGAGACAATTAATGGTATAAAGACGATATATGCGTATGTGCATAATGCAGCAGTGAAAAATCTTTCCAATACATCTAATTTGGGTGTATATACGCGTACAGTTATTGCGCTAGACAAATATCATACAACCTATCCGTATACACATACTAGCGTTCATTCGAGTAGTGAGACGGAAAATGATGTAACAACATATTATATTTCAGGACAACGAATCACTTCGTTGTTAGATGAATTAGAAACTTCAATTGAGAATTTTGAAACAGCGAAAACCAACTTTGAAGGTGCCGGAACTACACTGATGAATACACTGCCGGGAACAGGAGATTATGATGCGAATCCGATACAATGGTGGGTTCAGATGGATGCAGCACTTCATGGTGGAACTAATTATACAACCGGGTATAAGGATGCTGCCGATGCAATGCTAGTGGCATATTCAAAGGTACTTTCGATAGAGAACTGCACATTAGAAAGTGAAAATATTCCATCTGACTGGGAGCAGAGATTTATTGAACTTACAACAAAGGTAGATAATCTTCATAGAAAATACTTGCAGTTAGATGTGGAGGCTACCGGGGACAAATATCTTGAGATTGTTAATCAGTTGGAGAATGTTTCAAAAGCAAATATAGGCAATATAGAGTCTTCTGCGGTATGGGTTACTGTTAATGGCCAAAGCAAAACTGTTGATCAATGGATAGAATATTCTTCGACAGAATTAAAAACATTAAGAAAAACAATTGATGACCGTATTAATGAACTTGAAATTGCGATAGAGGGAACCGGAGAGGAAGGCGAAGAAGGATACATTCCAAGTCTTGACACGCTAACAACCCTTGCTTCGGAGTATAATATTAAATTTGAAAATTGGTCAGATGAAGCAGAAAATTACTCTACAGATATGCAAAAAGATGACTATAAAGAAATTTATGGTGGAGATGGAGAAGAAGGACTGGAACTAGAGCAAGATATCAACGCTGCTTCTGTGACAGAATTGAAGGACCGACTAACAAATATTATGAATCAGTTAAAGGCATTAAGGAATGCAATTGATTCTCTAACATATAACGGAAAAAAGATTGCGGAAATCAACGGATTTATTACATTTAAGACGCAAATGAATTTAACGGTTAAGTCGGAAGAAATACCACTAAAGAATAAGGAAATTGATACTTATGCAGGAACAACATTTGGACAAATTATTTCTCCGACAACGACCAATGTAGTAACATTGTCTCATACAGATGACAATAAATACAATCCGGATATTAATCCGGAAGAAGATGCAACGGTAGAGACTCCGACACTCTTTCAGTATATGTATGATAAATTTAAAGACATAGATGAAGAGCAATATGAAGCTGCAGAAGATGATGAAGAGCAGACAAAAGCAGAGCAAGAGGAGTATCAAAAAGAGCAACTGACGAAGGCAAGTGAATACCGTGGAGATGGGGTAAATATTCCAATTGTTTATTCGAGCAGCGATAGTTCATATTCGGCGGGAGCGGATTTTATAGGTGCTTTTGCAGGATTGATACAAGATATTATATCCGGTAATTTCGACGGCATAAGAGATGATATATATGTTACCTCGTATGTTATGAGCATGTTTAGTTATGCAACATATGACCGTGAGATAAAATATTCACTTCTAACGGATGAACAGAAGGCCGCCTTCACACCGACAAACCATGGAGCTTATGATTCCGAGGAAATAGTAGGTGCGGCTGATAAAGAGAAAACATTTCTCAGTGAAATAATGACAGATAGCTATAATAAAACGTTAACTAATAAAATGATTAATAAAACGAACAATGCAGCATATCTGGCAGAGGTTGAATACATTTTGTACGGTCAGCCGACAAATGCAGAAAATTTAAAGAAGGCATTTGGGCAGATATATACTTTCCGGTTCGCGTTGAATACGATATCAGCGTTTCAGTATTTTTGGGGGAGCAGAAATGAAACCGGACTGGCAATTAATAGTGTTGCACATGCAATAAGTGCTTTATGTGGTTTCGTTATTCCTGCAGCAGTTATTAAAGTTGTGTTGTTGCCGATTTTGGCAGCGGTAGAAACTTGTATGGATAATAGCCGTTTGTCATACGGAATGCCGGTTGAACTATATAAATCAGCAGAAGATTGGTGGATTTCATTGTCAGCAGGAGCAGGGAGTTTTTCAGAGTTTTTTGGGGCACTAAAGGAAAGTTCATCATCATGGGATAATAAGGACAAAGGATTTTTTTACAGTGATTATTTGATGATTTTTGTATATACAGGATTAAGTAGTGGGGGCCAGTTAGAAGAGAATATGTACAAGAGAATTGCGGAAGTAATTCAAACCAACATAGGAAAACAAATTGGAGAGGAATCGAATTACTCACTTCAAAAATCAATTGTTTATTTTGAATTAACTGCAATGCTTCGAGTTAGACCGCTTATGATTACACTTCCAATTTTTAATGATTATGAAAATAACATGAACACAAAAACTGATTGGTGCACCTATACAATTAAAACTATACGAGGATATTAAAAGGAGATTAGCGATGAAGAAAAATGTAATAACTTTAGTGATGTTACTGTTGGTAATGGTGTTGAATGGCTGTGAAAAAGATACAATAACAGGTACCAATGAAGGAACAAACAATTTTCAAGAAGATAACCAATTGGACGGGGAACATTCGGAAAATGTCCAAGACGGTACCATTGATGAAGTTACAGAATCAGTTGTACGAGCATATAAGACGGCAGAAGCTTCTGATTTTGAGTATGAAGTTATGGAGAATGGAATTAAAATCACAGAGTATATAGGTGATGATGTCATAGTTGTTATTCCGAATACGATTGAAGGAAAGCCGGTTATAGAAGTAAACTCCCTTTTGTTTGCTAATAGTTCACGGGTAAAAGGTGTTATGTTTCCTGAAAACATTACTTCGTTGGTGGCTACCTTCGCCAATAATAAAAGTATACAAGTGGTGATATGTGAAGGTGTTGAGAGAATATTACACAGCACATTTTTTAACTGTCCAGAGTTACATACATTAATCTTAGGGAATAATATACAAGAATTAGGTGAATATAGCATATCTGTATGCCGTAAGTTAAAGTCAGTTACAATTCCGGCAACATTGTTGGAAATTGATGATGAATTTGCTATGACGATATTCTATGCATGTGATGTTTTAACAGTTTATGGAGAAGCGGGAAGTTTTATAGAATCGTTTTGTGTTTCCAATGAGATACCATTTGAAGTGAAGTAACTAGATACAAGAATTTAATCAGGTAAAGTATATACAGAGGTGAGAATACTATGAGAAAGGACAATCAAAGAGGCGCAATTGTTGTTGAAGCAACGATTACATTGACAGCGTTTGTTTTTACGATATTTACAATTTTGTCTCTTGTTAATGTATATTTCATACAGGCAAGAATGAGTGTTGCGTTGAATTCTGCGGCAAAAGAAATTTCGCAGTATTCTTACCTTTATTATGCATTCGGCATTAACGAATATGATGCTCAAAAGAGTGAAGGGACGGAAGATTCTAAATTAACTGCAGAGAAGACGATTGATGGTGTTGGTTCAATGCTCAATTCGTTGTCTGAAGCTCAGAACAGTATTGAAACAGGAGATTTTGAGACCCTTGTTAGTGAAATTAATGATGCGACAACCGATGTGGACAGTCTTGTTAGTATGTATGCAGACAAACTAGCGGATGATCCGAAGGGATTTATCCTAGGAATGGGCAAGATGGCTGCAAGCGAATTTATAGAAAGCAATGTTAAAGCAGTACTAGGACAAGTACTAGCAAAGACATTTATGCAGAAGAATCTTATGGCTTATCCGGGAGACGATCCTGATGCATTTCTTAGACGATATCGCGTAGTAGATGGTATGGATGGATTGGATTTTCAATACACGTCCTTAATGGCCTACGGTACGTCAAATCAGATTCAGTTATGTGTCACCTATGATGTTAGTATTATCAAACTTCTCAACATGGATTTCACCTTTACCTTTAGGCAGGTGGCAAAAACGACTGCGTGGGGAAATGGTATTTCATTAATTACTCCGGAGCAAAATGACCCATCTGTTACCGAGCAATCCTCAGTATGGGACAATCCGTCGCCGACAGAACGAGGAAAGATTATTGTATTGGAAGAAAAGAAAAATTATACATACACGTCTAGCGGACAAGGATTTGATGCTTATAATAATGCAAGTGGTGCGAATGAGTTTGTAACAATCATGTCTGTGGATACGTCACTGGCGTCTTATCAAAGTGCTAATGGAATAAAGAATGCACTTAAAAATAATTATACAAAGATGCAAGAAAAGGTGTCAAAGTTGGGGAAAACAATCAATGTTCAAAATCAAAGTGGAGCAACTGTGCCCCTTGAGTCCAATAAGGATACCAGAACATACAAGATTATTTTAGTTATACCGGCAAATTCTGATATGTCAGTTGTTAACCAGGCGGTGAGTGCCTTCTTAAGTAGTTATCCTGGGGTGACAGTGGAAATTAATACCGACTACGGAAGTCCGAGCCCAAAGGAGGCACCGGAGGAAAATAACCAAGAGGGTGAATCTTAATAATACGGAAAAGAGGATTGTTAAATGAAATTTATACTTCCGATTAGCACAATGGTTTTGTGTGTTACAAGCTTTCTTCTTATGTTAAGAGATTTGTTTGAACACAAGGAACTGTATCTAACAAAAAAGGAAATCAAGAAAGGTTCAAAAATAATAAATAAGTATGTAATCATATACAGCATTCTAATGATTACAATCACGGTATTGGCATCTTTCTTGTTTTGCACAATTTATAAAGATAATGGGATTCTAATGAGTCTTAAAAGATTAGCTTTACTTAGTTTGTTATGGCCAATCGGGTATATCGATTTTAGAACTTATCGAATACCAAATGCATTTATTGTGTTTGGGTTGAGTTGTAGAGCGGTGATATTTGTTTTTGAATTGTTTTTGAATGGTAAAGCCGTTTGGTTTACGATCCTATCAGAAGTAATTGCTGCAGTTGCATTGTTATTAGCCGCTATTCTATGTGGGATATGCATTAAGAATTCAATTGGTTTCGGAGATATAAAGTTATTTATAATTATGGGTTTTTTATTAAGCCTTGATGGTATTTGGAGTGCAATTTTCCTTTCCTTAATTGTTTCGTTCTTTGTATCGGCATATGTATTGATTACAAAGAAGAAAACAAGAAAAGATGCTATTCCGTTTGGACCAGCGGTTGTGATAGGAACTTATTTATCGGTATGTTTATCAGGAATGTGAGGTAAGGATAATGAAAAATTACAAGTTTTTAGTCCCATTGGTATTAGTGGTTCTATTCGCGGCGTCGTTTTATCTTCTATATGATACTAAAGCAACAGAACTTGAACAATATAATGAATTTCTTAGTGCGGCGAGAACATTTCGCGAGCAAGAAGTCTGGGTTGATGCCGAAGCAAACTATCTGAATGCACTAAATGTAAAGCCATCCATTCAATTATCAATAGAACTTGGGGAACTTTACAAAGATGCAGGGCAGATAAATGAAGCAATAAAATGGGGTGAAGTAATACTCACAGAATATCCAAAGGAATCGCTGGCATATGAGTTTCAATTGGATATGCTAATCGGAAAACGAGATTATGTTGCTTGTTTTAAACTGGCGAATGAATTTACAACAAGGGGGCTGTCGTCTGAGAAATTTACAAGACAACTAGCTACTATTGAATATCTTTATTATTTTAATGGAGAGTATTTAGACGTAGGCATTTTCAGTGGAGGTCTTTGCCCAGTTTTAATAGGCGATAAGTGGGGATATGTTGACACACAAGGAAAAAAACAAGTGGCAAATAAATTTGCAAAAGTTGGAGCATTTTCTGGTGGACTTTCACCAATAATTGATACGGATGGAAGTGCTTACTTTATTGACACAAAAGGCAATAAGAAATTTGTAATTCTTAATGTTCAAAACGTTGTGGAATTGGGGCTTATAGAGAATGGGATATATTCCCTTTTTAACGGTACAGCATGGGGATTCTACGATCAAGCATATAATCACTTGTTTGGAGAATATGAAGACGTATCAGCTATTGGAAATGGTGTTGCAGCTGTAAAGAAAAATGGTAAGTGGTCTCTCGTTAATCGCGAAGGTAAGGACCTTACCGGAAAAACATATGATGAAGTTGTTATGGATGAAAAACTTGTAGTGTACCGAAATGAGCGTCTTTTTGTAAGTGATGGTTCGGGTTATCAAATGATTGATTCGAACGGAACGGTGTATGGAAAAACGAAATTCCAGGCAGTACATATTTTCAATGATACTACTTATGCAGCGGTTATGATTGATGGTAAGTGGGGCTTTGTTAATTCTAGTGGAGAAGTGGTTATTTCGCCACAGTTTGAGGATGCACGCAGTTTTGCAAACGGACTTGCAGCCGTACAAAAAGATGGAAAGTGGGGATTCATAAATCTCGATGGAAATATGGTGATTGAACCACAATTTGATAACGCAAAAGATTTTAATGACCATGGCGGTGTATTTGTACTGAGAAATGGTGCGTGGGAGCTGCTTCGGTTGTACAAATATAATTATTAAGGAGATGACAACAATATGAATTTTTCTTTTGAAAATCAAGGCACTCATACATATCTTGTTTATACCGTAGCTGAAACTGATGTGGTGGACACTATGAGTTTGGGAATGCTTACAAATAATAGAATACAAGGTTTAGCGACAACATTGTTTACACAGATGGATGTAACAAAGTTTATTAAATATGATGTTTCTGCCAAGGTTTCCGTGAAGCAGTTCTTTGCAGGTCAAGTGAATAAGAAAAGATTAATTAGTGTATTTAATGGTATCGTTGATGCTATGTTGGCTGCGGAAGAATATATGATAGATGTAAATGCAATTATTATGGATTTGGACTATATTTTTGCAGATGTGTCAAGTTGTGAAACGGTCTTAGTTTGTCTACCAATCCTTACAGAGGGGCGTAAAAGTCAGGATTTGGGGATGTTCTTTAAAAACATTATGTTTACGACACAGTTTGATCAAACAGAGAACTGTGATCATGTGGCAAAGATTATCAATTATCTGAATAGTACTCCAGTGTTCTCGCTGGTTGACTTCAAGAATTTACTTGAGAATATTAATGGAGCTGTGACAATGACACCGGTAGCACCGGCGCAGGTGCAGCAGGTACAGTCTCAACAGCCGATTATTCAACAACCTCAGGTACAGCAAACGGAACAACCGATTCAGCAAAAAACGCAGTTGGCAGCTCAGCAGGCACCAGTACAACAAAAGCCGATGGTACAACCACAGGTGAATCAACCTAAGGTTCCAGCACCTGCATCACAGAAAGAAACGGTGCAGCAAGGTACTGGGGAGAAGAAAATAACAATGTTTAACTTATTAATGCATTACAGTAAAGAAAATGCAGAATTATATAAGAAACAGAAGGCAACCAGCAAAGAGGGACAAATTCAATCAACTACAACTCCGGCACCAAAGAAGAAGAAACAACCTACTCAAGCAGGATTTGCAATTCCGGGACAGAATACGTCTGTGAATCCGAACATTGCAGTTCCTGGTCAGCAGTCCCATGTTGCCACCCCTTCAGTTCAGAAACAGCAATCACCACAACCGGTTCAACCGGTAGTTAACAATACACCAAGCCAAGCAGCAGCCGTTAATCAACCAGCGTTTACACCGCAACCGGAGATTCGACAGGTTCAGCCAATGAACTTTGGCGAAACCACTGTGCTTGGAGGTAATAACATAGGTGAAACCACTGTATTAAGTGGTGAATTAAATCCACAGCAAAGACCAATGCCACATCTCATTAGAGAGAAAAATAACGAGAAAGTAATCTTGGATAAGCCGGTGTTTAGAATTGGGAAAGAAAGAAGTTATGTGGATTACTTTATTTCTGATAACACTGCGGTTAGTAGAAGTCATGCAAATATTATAGTAAGAGATGAATGTTATTATCTGATGGATACAAACTCAACAAATCATACTTTCTTAAATGGCATGATGATTCAGAGCAACGTAGAGATGAAGTTAGAGCACGGTGATAAGATTAGACTCGCAAATGAAGGCTTTGAATTTAAATTATACTAGAAATGGGAGGAAATATTTCCATGAATTTTATCGTATCAGCAGTTACAGATATTGGTTTAACGAAAGACACGAATCAAGACAGTTATAATGTACGAGTTTTTAGTACGAGTCAAGGGAAGATTGCTTTTGCTGTATTGTGTGACGGAATGGGAGGTTTGTCTAAAGGAGAAGTGGCAAGTGCATCACTTGTAAAGGCTTTTTGTAATTGGGCAGACACGCGGTTACCAATCTTGGCAGAGAAAGAGATTCAAGATGGAGATATCAGAAATGACTGGACCAATATCGCGATATCTTACAATGAAAAGATCAAGGTTTACGGGAAAAAATGTGGTGTAAGCCTGGGTACGACTGTTACTGCAATACTTCTTACATCAAATCGATATTACATCATTAATGTGGGGGATACAAGAGCCTACGAAATTGCTGGAGGTGTGCGTGTTCTCACTAAGGACCAAACGGTGGTCGCAAGAGAAGTAGAGCAAGGGAATCT
The DNA here is from genome assembly GCA_045593085.1 of Lachnospiraceae bacterium. Taxonomy (GTDB): domain Bacteria; phylum Bacillota; class Clostridia; order Lachnospirales; family Lachnospiraceae; genus XBB1006. Next base: position 69,460 of record JAZNWA010000029.1, read on the forward strand.
AACGGAAGAGCAGGCATTGACGGATTCACGACGAAGTGTATTACTACAGTGTGTGGGGGCTTCTGATGTAGTGTATCCGGACATGTTTTTCGGAGATGTTCAAAATGATGCGGTTTATATGTTATGTAGTGATGGATTCCGTCATGAAATAACAAGTGATGAAATATATACATATCTTAATGCAAATGTTATGACGAGCGAAGAAACAATGCGACAGAATATGGAAAGCCTGATTGCCCTTAATAAGCAAAGACAGGAAAGAGACAATATTACGGTTGTTTCGATTCGAACATTTAGTTAAGAAATTGGAGGATAAGGTATGCTACAGATAGGCTCCCTTGTTGATGGTAAGTACAAAATATTAAGTGAGATTGGTCATGGCGGCATGAGTGTCGTATATATGGCGATTAATGAAAAAGCAAATAAAACATGGGCCGTAAAAGAGGTCCGTAAGGATGGCGTTCTTGACTTTGAGGCCGTAAAGCAGGGCTTAGTTGTTGAAACGGACATGCTTAAAAAATTAAAACATTCCAACTTACCGAGTATTGTTGACGTAATTGAGGATGACGAAACATTTTTGATTGTTATGGATTACATAGAGGGAAATTCTTTAAGTAAATCGTTGGAAGAGTTTGGTGCACAGCCACAAGAATATGTAATTTCTTGGGCAAAACAATTGTGTGACGTGCTTGGATATTTGCATACGAGAGAACCGGCAATTATTTATCGAGATATGAAACCGGCAAACGTAATGTTAAAACCGGATGGAAACCTGATGTTGATTGACTTTGGTACAGCAAGAGAATTCAAAGCAAAGAATCTTGCAGATACAACTTGTTTGGGTACCGTCGGATATGCGGCACCGGAGCAGTTTGGTGGAATGGGACAAACCGACGCCAGAACAGACATTTATTGTTTGGGAGCGACGTTGTATCACTTGGTAACGGGATGTAATCCGAGTGAACCACCATATGAAATCAAACCAATTCGTCAGATTAATCCGAGTTTGTCGAGTGGCTTGGAAAGAATTATACAGAAATGTACACAGCGTAACCCGGATGACAGATATCAATCAGCAGCTGAATTAATGTACGCCTTAGAACATTATGAGGAGATTGATGATAAATATAGAAAGAAGCAGAAAAGAAAACTAGGCTCGTTTATAGCTACGGTAGTTGGTGCAATGATCTTTGGAGCAGCAGGGTTAGTAACTGCAAATATGGCTACAGAGATGGCTTCGGATAATTATGAAAATAAATTCTCTGAAGCTTCGAAGGAAGATGATTACGATACTAAGATAAAATTATACAAAGAGTGTATTGCAATTCCGAACATGGCCGGAGATATAAGGGCATACGAGGGAATTATCGACGTTTATAAAGACAACGACGGAGTATTTTCTAAAGAGGAATTTGCTGAGATTCGAAAACTCATTGAAGAGAATAGAACTGACTTGGAGAAAGATGAGGCGGTATATAGGGAACTCTGTTTTGAAGTTGGTAAGTTATATTGGTATTATTACGATTTTGGAAATGGAGAAGATAGCCAAATCACAAGAGCAATTAACTGCGTGGAGTGGTTTAACCTTGCGTTGGATGGAGCTTCAGAAGGAGATGAGCATTACGGTATGGCAAATGCTTATTCCGGAATCGGTGAATTCTATAAAAATATAGCGAAATATGTTGTAGAGGCAGAAGATAAAGGGCATTATGCTCCATTGATAGAAAATCTTTCAATATTGTTGGATACAGTTGCATCCAATAAAGACGAGAGTGTCATTGTGCGTTTGGAATTATTGGAATTAGCAAGAAACGCAATACGTACATATGCAACAAATTTCAAAGGTGATGGCGTTTCGATGGAAACGATGGAAGAGATGCTAGATCAAATTGAAAATAACTTGAATGAAATTGAGACAACAACAGAGCAGACAACAGCAAAAAAGAACGAAACATTGTCACAATTAGAAGAAACAAGAAAAGCTGTTGAGAATGCATTTGGAACAGGAAAAGGAGGGAACGAATAATGACTGTTGAATTACTACAGAATTTATCCCTTGTTGCATATATAGTTGCAGGTGCATTGTTGATTGTAGCAATTATATTATTTTTTGCATTAAATGTTCCGCTATTGATTGGAGATTTATCTGGTGCGAATGCAAGAAAGGCGATTGAAAATATTCGTCAGCAGAATGAAGCAACCGGAGAAAAAACTTATAAGCCAAGTGCAGTTAATGCATCTAGAGGTAAATTGACAGAAAAGATTTCTGATTCGGGTAGATTGCTTCATCAGAGTGGTGGATTGAGAGGTTCGATGGGAACTGAAAAAATATCAACCACGAAACTTCAACAGGAAGCGGAAGAAACCGCTTTATTAAGCGCCACAGCTAATGAAACAACACTGTTATCAACAGGAAGTAATGAAACTACGATTCTTTCAGTGGGAATGAATGAAACCACAATCTTATCGCCTGAAATGAGTGCAAGCCAGTGTTATATGGAAGAACAGGGAATGACAGCTCAATTATCAGAACCGCAAGAACAAAAGCAAGGCCAGAGCGTTAACCCGACAGGCGTGTTTGCGAAGGAAGTAGAAATGGGCTTTGTTGGAACAAGTGAAATTATCGAATAGGGGAGTGGGATATGGTGATCAAGTTGAAGAAAAAATTGTATGGGATATTATATATAATTTTCCTGCTCATTTTGACAATTTCATTTGTGCTGATGCCTTTTGGATATACACAAAAGGAAAGCAGCATTACTTTGTTTTATGTGGCCGGAGGATGCTTTTGGTTAGGTATGGTTGGTACGATAGTGTCAGCAATCATATTTAACATAAAAGAAAACAGAAAACTTAGTTTTATACGTTTTTGTAAAAACAAGTTTGCCACTGTGACAGATATTGTTATGGGGGTAACACTTATTGGATTTATAGTCTTAAATGAGCTGATAAATAATTTAATCTTATCCTTTGTATTATTGGGAGTATTTATTTTCTCGTTAGGACTTCATTGTTTGTTTAATAGCGAAGAAAAAGAAATTAAAAAACGCAAGGAGAGAAAGCGATGAAAAGCAACAGAAGAAAAAGAAAAATTCGTCAACGTTGGATAGCGTGTATATTAACGATTGTTATGGCGCTGACAATCTTACCAAGTAATGCTATTAATTCGTTAGCAGAGGCTTTTGGTGATTTCACTTTTATTGTTACTGATGAAGAAACAAATCCGGTTGAGGGTGCAACAGTAACAATTGCAATAGGTGAAGAAGAGTTGGCTAGTGGAGCGACGGATGAAAACGGTAGTGTAGTTTTAGATGTAGTTTACACGGGAGGCGAAGAAAATCCGGCGCTTAGCTACACAATCACAAAGGATGGCTACGCAGAGGCTATTGGTGCCGATGCAATTGATACTACAATGGGATGGTCACAGGAAATTCCGGTTACACTGACCGAGTTATCCGTAATCACAGAAGGTGATTATGTTAAAGGTGAAACTTCATGGGAATACGATGGACAGGCACATGAGTTTATCGTGACTGCGGATGGATTTGAAGTTCAATATGGTGAGTATAATGAGGACCCGAGTGCAATTGTTTATGGAAGCACACCGTTTAGTCTTACAGCAGTAGGCGAGACTAAGGTTTCTGTTAAACTTTCAAAAGCAGGGTACGCGGATTTGATCTTAGATCCAATTACACTCACTGTTACGAAAGCATCAGCTGACAAATTTGCGTTTGAGACACAGAACGCCGCTGACATTATATTTAGAGCAGGTGTGACTTTTGAAAATGCAGCAATAAGTTCAATTGAATCAGTTGATGTTACATACGCATTAAAAGACGTATCTATGGAAGCAATTGCGCAGGTGGATAGCAATGGTGTAGTTACATTTCTGACTCCGGGAACAGTTACGGTTGTTGCTACCATGGATGCAGGGCAGGCAAACAATTATGAGTCCGGAACCGTGGAATATACTGTTACAGCACTTGATCCTGCGACATTAGTGCATTTTACTACGTCTACGATAGTAGAGCTTGTATACGATGCTAATAATACTGCACATAAAAATGAAGTGGTATTTGAATCTGGCTTAAATAGAGACGACTTTGAATTGCATTATGAAATCACCAGTGAAACACGTGATGATAATGCGATTGAACCATCAGATAATGTGGCAGACATTGATACAGAAGGAAATGTAACGATTTATTCTGCAGGTAAAGTTACAATCAAACTTACCCTTTCAAAAGATGGGGAAGAGGATATTGTGCTTACATATGACCTTGTTATAAATAGAGCGGATCTTTCTGATTTTACTTTTGGAACAGAGGCGCCGGACGAGATAGTGTATGGTGAAAGTTATACATATTCTGCAATGAGCCCGAGTGTCGGTGAAGGAACTGTTACCTATAATATTACAGCAGGCGCAGAGTTTATTATGTTGGATGACCAAACTCCGGGAAAGGTTATAGTTCTTAGACCGGGAACGGCTACAATTACTGCAACTAGAGCCGCAGATGACAAATATGCAGAAAAGATAATCACATTTGAGATTACAGTAGTTAAAGCAGAACAGACAGATTTTGAGTTTGTATTCGAAAATTTAGGCGACACTGATTATAAAGTTACATACGGAACGGAAAGTTTGACTGTTGTTACAACAGGCGGACAGAGTACCGAAGCAGTGAAATTCTATATTGTTGGAAGCACAGACATCGCAACTATCAATGAGGATACCGGTGAAATTACGTTTGCTTCAGGTAAAGAAGGAACGTTTATGATTAAGGCAGTTAAAATAGGCGACGATTTTTACAATGATAAGGAAATCACTTGTGAAGTTACGGTTCTAAATGGCAGATTTGATGGAACAGATTGCGTAATATATCAGAACAATCTTATTGGTGAGAACGTATGGAACACACAAGATGTGACATTTACTGCAAAAGAAGGATATAAGATTTCCAGAAGCGATGCGTTGGATGCTGAATGGGTTGATGTTATAACAATTGTAGCAGTTGAGGAAAACTTACAGATTTATGTGAGAAATGAGGAAACGCAAGCGATTAGTAATCCTGTGGTAATTGGTAAAGTTAATGTTGATAAAGCTACGCCAACTGATTTGGAGATTGAATATGTTGAAGCATCTATTGTAGATATTTTACTTGAGGGAATTACCTTTGGATTTTATGAAAGTGCCTTAGAGGTAACACTTAAAGCAACAGATATTGTCTCGGGAATTAAATTCTTTAAGTATGATCTTGGAGATGGAGAAATTGTTGTTAACGCGGATGACTTGCAGTTTAACGGAAGCACAGCAAGTTATACTTTTACAATTTCACCATTCTACATGGGTAATATTAGATTTACTGCTGTAGATAATGCGGGATGGGAGAGTAGTCTTGATTCAGGTCATGTTATTATCGATGATGATGTACCTGGAATTACAATTGATTTTGACAATAACAGTGCGTTAAATGGAATTTATTTTTCGGATGATCGCACAGCGACGATTAAGATTGTAGAAAAAGACTTCCATAAAGAAAATGTTAAAATCGTTATTGGAAAAGGAACTACCGAAGCGGATATTGTGGAAACAATCTTAGAGAGTGATGAAATTACGTTTACGTTTAATTCTGCTTCTGGTGCTTATGAAATGACTTATGTATTTGAGGAAGACGGATACTATACAATATCTGTATCTTGCGCAGATACCTATGGTCATGAAAGTGATGCAAGTGTGTCTTGTTTTGTAATTGACAAAACAGCCCCATTGGTGAGCATCACATATGACAAGACAGATGTTCTAAATGGAAGATATTATGCGAGTGATAAAGAATTAACGCTTACAGTGGTAGAGCATAACTTTGATCTTAGTGCAGTTAATAATACATCTTTTGTTTTTGTGGCAAAGGATGCAGCTGGTGAATTGATAGATCTTTCCGGGTTAAAGGCATTCATTATAGATGCTAATAATTGGACACACAATGGAGATGTGCATACCATTACATTACCGATTACGCTTGAGGCAAATTATGAGATTTCTTTAACATATACGGACCAGGCGGGAAATGTTTCTCAGAATGTTACGGATGCACTTTGTGTGGATAAAACGAATCCAAGTGTTACTATTGAATATAGCGACTCTGTATTAGGTTGGATTTTAGAAACAATTACATTTGGTTTTTATAAGGCATCTGTTGAGGTTACCATTTCAGCAAGTGATGAAATTTCAGGTATTGATCAAATTGTATATTCTTATACTGTTGAAAACGGAGTAAGTAGCACAAATGCTGGAGGAAGCGGATCTTATACAAATAGTGATAGAAATGTTAAGAACGTATCAACAACATTTAAAATCCAACAGCAGTTCAGAGGCAAAGTATCTGCAACAGCATATGATAGAGCAGGCAATTTTGTAAGTGTAACAGATGACACTGTTATCATTGTTGATCAGGTAGCACCGGGTATTACCGTGCTGTATGAAGATAATGATAATGGATTTACCGAAGGATTTTTCAATGCGGATAGAACCGCGACAATCAGAATCCATGAATCAAACTTCTTCGCGGACAGCTTATATGATTCTGTGGCGCAAGGTGTAGATCAATGCTTAAAGATTACAGTTGAGAAGATTTATAATGACGGAACAACAGAAACAGTAAATTTAGAGCCTGAGTTTATGGCAACACAAGTGGAAGATGTATATGAAGCAATTGTAACATTTACAGAAGAAGCTGATTACACATTTACCATTACATTTTCTGATTTGTCAGGAAATACTGCTACAAATTACAGTAAATCCTTTACTATTGATAAGACTGCTCCGGTTGTAAGTGTTACATATGATAATAATACGCCGGTAAATGAAAAATATTTTAGGACTGCAAGAACAGCTACAATTACAGTCACAGAGCATAATTTTGATGCAAATCATATTATTTCTAAGATTCGTGCAACCAATAGCTTGAATGAACAGATACTGAATGAAGGATATTTTGAATATTTGAAAACCGCAAGTAATTGGGAGGAGATAGGAAACGACACTTATCAGATAGAACTTGTTTTTGATGAGGATGCAGACTACAGTTTTGATATTGAGTGCTCAGATAAGGCCGGAAATAATAATAAGAATGCAGAAAATGAAACGGTAATTGATTTTGGCGATTCTGTAGCAGTAAGGGAATTTACGGTCGATCAGACAAAACCAATAGCGGAGATTCAAATTGCATGGCCAGACCAAGACACTGTGACAAATTGGAATGATTTTATTGACGCAGGAAGTATTACTTTTGACCTCTCGGATAATGAAGCACTTACTGTGGATTTAAAGAATACGGATAACCTTAGCGGATTACAGGAAGTTAGATATTTCGTGAGTAGTATGCCGAAGACGATGGAAGAGTTAGAAGCCAAAGATGATGTGTCGTGGGTTGAGGTGTCGGAGCGCGAAGGAAGTTTTTCTTTTGTTATTAATCCTGAAGGACGATATATCATTTATCTTTATGTGAAAGATATGGCGGGCAACGAAGTATATATTTCATCAAATGGTATCATTTTAGATAGCACATTACCAGATGTTGAAAAAGTTGCGCCTCAAGTAATAGTTAAACCAATGGAACAACCTGTTAATGGAATATATTCTGACAGTGTAAAAATTGATGTTGTAGTGAAAGATCCGATAACAGAAGTTGATGGGGTGCAGATATATTCAGGGTTAAAGGTAGTTAAATACAAGGTCTATATTGATAATAACTCTGATGGTAAACAAAGTGATGAAGAGCAAACAACACAGAGTGGCACTTTGTATGAATATCAACAAGGTAATGATGTGGTACAATGTTTTCCACAAACAAGTAATAACGCGGTTGCAACAATTACCATTGATAAAAATAAAAACAACAGTAACAATGTTGTAGTCGAAATTATTGCTATTGATAATGCAGGAAATATCAAGACTGCAAAATGTAATTTGAAGATTGACATTACAAAACCAACGGTTGAGATTTCATATTCAAATAATGCTGCAGACAGTGGTAAATATTTTAATACAGACAGAGTGGCAACAATAGTGGTTACAGAGCGTAACTTTAGTGCTGATGAGGTTAAGGTATTTATTACGAATTCAGAAGGTACAATTCCTTCATTGGCAGAGTGGAAGAAGACAGAAGGGACAGGAAATGGTGACGACACTACTTGGACAACAACCGTAACGTATAGTAGTGAAGGTGATTATACATTTGGCATTTCTGTAAAAGACCAAGCCGGCCATACAGCTGACGAACCTGATTATGGAACCAGTGTTGCACCGACAGAATTTACAATTGATAAAACGTTGCCGATAGTTTCTGTTAACTACGATAACAATTCCGTTGAAAATGGAATGTACTATAAGGATGACAGAACTGCGACAATTATTATTAATGAACACAATTTCAATCCGGATAGAGTTGTTGTAACATTAGTTGCAACAGATGATGGAGAAGATATAACAGTTCCGGTAATTAGTAGTTGGACAAGCGACGGAGATCGACATGTAGCAACTATTAAGTATGATAAAGATGCAGTGTACACATTTGATATTTCTGTCAGTGACCTTGCAGGAAATAGTGCGGTAGACTTTGCGGAGCAGGTATTCTGTGTAGACAAAACAGATCCTGAATTAAATATTAGTGGAATTGGAGAATTTTCTGCTAATAATGGCACGGTGGCTCCGATTGTTGAATATTCCGATACAAATTTTGATGAAGAATTAGTAACCGTAACCTTAGTCGGTGCAAATCGCGGTAGTGTAGATTTACTTGGTAATTATGAAAATATACATAATGGACGTAAATTTACATTCAACAATTTTGCAGAGGAAAAAGAAGTCGATGACATTTATACTTTAACTGTAACAATTAAAGATAAAGCCGGTCGTGAGGTTTCAAAAACTTTGACCTTCTCTGTAAATAGATTTGGTTCTACCTATGAGGTAGATGAAGCTACAAATGCAATCAATGGTTCATATGCAAAGGAACCGGTTGATATTGTGATAACAGAGGTTAATGCGAATGAACTGAGTAATATTAAGGTTACTTTGTTCAAAAACAACAAGACCATTACGCTCGTGGAAGGTACGGACTATAGTTTGGAAGTAACCGGTGGAGATGAAGAATGGTATCAGTATGTATACACTATTTTCAAGAGTAATTTTACCGAAGACGGAATTTATAGATTAAGTGTCTATTCGGAAGATGCCGCAGGAAATATTGCAGATAATACATTGGATACAAAGAATGTGGAAATAAACTTCGGTATTGATAAATCTGCACCTGCTATCGTTGTAATGGGACTTGAAAGTGGCGAGACATATGATGAAGAAAGTAAGTTGGTCAAATTAAGTGTTAACGACAATTTACTTCTTGCTAAAGTCTTAGTATATATTGATGGAAAAGAAGTTGCTGTTAATAACCCGAGTGATGGAGAATATGAATTCGAGATCCTTGGCGATACTACAGATGCACATGAGATTAAGATCGTTTGTATTGATGCGGCAGGCAATGAAACAGTTACGATAATTGAAGATGTTCGAGTAACAACGGATCAATGGGCACAATTTGTAAGTAATCCGGTTGCATTGTATGGCTCTATTGGTGGAGTGCTTGTGGTGTTGGGAGCGGTAGTTTTCTTAGTTGTTTATTTGAAAAAGAGAAGAAAATAAAATAAGTCAAAAAGGGGGCGACTAACCGATGAAGGTAGTCGCCCTTGAACAAAAGAGGTACATGTGAGTTTGTTACAAAAGATAAGAAGGTGCATTCCATATATTATTATTGGAGTAGTTTGTTCGTCTATTTTTCTGGTTCCATTTGGAAACGCTGATGAGATATGGAATTATAACTTCGCAAGAACGATTGCGCAAGGGTTATTACCATATAAAGATATTAGTATGGTACAAACGCCATTGGCCGCCTATGTTTCAGCATTCTTTCTGGAAGTATTTGGAGAGGGATTAATTGCATATAGGATAGCGGGATATACATTAAACATACTTATTTTTTGGCTGTTTTATAAAGTGGGAAATTTAATACTAAAGAAGTCTTCGTTGAGCTTGACATTTACACTTTTTATGTACGCATTAAGTTTTCCACATATTATTTATAACTATAATACATTTTCTCTTTTTTTGTTACTGCTGATCTTTCTACTCGAGATAACACAAGGGAGTGAAAATAATAAAAGAAACAATGTGGTACAGGGGCTTCTTTTTGGGATACTTCCAATTGTTAAACAAAATACGGGTGCGATTTTGTTTTTGGTTAACGTGGGCATTTGCATATGGGAAATTAGAAAAAACAAAGAAGAATATAACGTTTATAAGAATCGGTTGTTTATTAGCTTTATTCCCGGAACGATTTATTTTGGGACTTTAATTGCAACATGTACGCTTGGTGATTTTATTGATTACGCTGTATTTGGAATTGGTGAATTTGTACATAGACGAACTTATTTTGAATTTCTAATGTCATCCCCACTTGCGTTTTGTTATGGGGTATTACCGATAGCAGTTGTGTGCATAGTATTGTATAAAAGCGTGGTTAAAAGAGAAGGGGATAAGCATCGGCATAAGTTAGAAATTCTCGGAATCGCATGGTTTTTTTCAGTCACATACCCTTTGTTTGACATGCCGCATTATTTCCCAGGCATATTGTTGTTAATTCTAATTGTTTATTATCATTTCAAATATGATACAGTGACAGCAAAACAGGGGATTGTTTGTATCGTTCTGGGGATAATTGTTGCAGCCTTTTCGATAACAAGAGAAGTTCCATTTGGCGAAAAGTATCAATGGAGCAGTATACTATGTTATAAGGGTGTGTTAATCAATACTGAACTTGAAAAATCAATATCTGAAGTTTCAGAATACATTGAGGAAACGAACGAAAAGGGAATAGATGTCTATATCGCATACGAATATGCTGCGGTGTATATGATACCGAGAGACCAGTATCATAAGAATTGGGATATGCTATTGTTGGGCAACTTTGGTAAGACATCGCTGGAAGATTTTTTGGATATAAATCATGACAGTGTAATCTTAGTCCAGAAAGAAGAATACTCTATGAACGTACAAGTTTACGATGCATTAATTGAGTATATTCGAACAAATTACAAATGTATAGGAGAGGTGCAACATTTTGATATCTACAAGATGGAATAAAAAGAATAGTACATTAAATATTGCTACTTGTTTAGGGATTTTATCTTTAGGAATAGCCTTAATTGTAATTATTTTGTACTGTTTTCAAGATGGTATTAGTGGCAATGATTTTTGGTGGCATGTAAAGGTTGGAGAATGGATTTGTGAAAACGGAAGAATTCCGACAAAAGATATTTTTTCATGGTACGGAATGACAAAAAATATTGATTGGACAGCGCATGAGTGGTTATCAGATGTGATTTTTTATTTTATTTATAGTACATTTGGCCAACTTGGCATATTTCTTTTGGCACTTGCACTGGCATTATTAATGGTCGGGTTAATGGTTTATGAATGGCGGACAATAATTGCGGATAATCTATTACTTACAGGTGGTTTTTTGGCGTTATTTGCTGTTACCTCGAGCATGTTTTTTTATGGAAGACCGCATTTGTTCAGTTTTTTCTTGCTGTATGCAGAGTTGAAAATATTATATAAGTTTGTGGAACGACCAGAAACTAGGAAAATTTTCCTGTTACCTTTGATAGGATGTTTGTGGAGTAATTTGCATGGTGGTTCTTCAAACTTGTCTTATATACTGTGTGTTTTGTTTTTAGTTGTGGGAATGATTAACCTTAATGCGGGGAGAGTGGTGTCATGTAGATTGAGTAAGAGTGCATTAGTTCGATTGGGAACAGTGTCGATACTTACGATGAGCTCTATTCTAATCAATCCAATCGGAGTAAGCGTTTTTCTATATCCATATCAAAGTCTCAGTGATGAACTTATGATGAAACTTATCAGTGAATGGGCACCTCCGGATGCGAAACTAATAGGGCATTTGATAGCGTTTTTCTTGCCGATTCTCCTAATGACAATTGGTATTGTATTAGAGAATAAGCAAATAAGGTTGATTGATTTAATTATTATGTTGGCCTTTTTTTATCTTTTCTTTCGTAGTGTACGCTTTATAGTTTTATGGTATATTGCTGCGATTTTTTATGCTGCACCATATATTCCAAGGTGGCCGACCAAGGATATAAAGCAAAAATGGGAGAAAGTTGTTCTCTATGTGGCAGTTGGCTTAATGGTCATTCCATTGGCAACAAGCGTTTCCGGCATTGTGAAAAATGCAAGCGAGGACAAACTTATAACTACTGTTATGACGGATGAGGCAATAGAGTTCGTGAAAACTCAGCAACCTGACAGAATTTATAATGATTATAATCTGGGAGAGGCGTTGATCTACCATGAATTACCGGTGTTTGTCGATGCAAGAGCAGATTTGTATGCACAGGAGCATATTTTAGAGGACGGAATTAGTCTGCTTTTGCTACAACAACTTAATACAGAAGGTACAACGACATACGTAGACGTAGATGCGTTGGTAGAAAAATATAGTTTTGATGCAATTCTTATTTTAAAAACGAGACCTTTATACTCATATTTAATTAGCCATAGTGATAAATATGTTTGTTTGTATGAAGATGAAACGGTTGGGTATTTTATGGTCTTGCAATAGAGGAGAACAATAATGAATACAAATGTATGGCTAGTAATTCCATGTTTTAATGAAGAGGAAGTTATACTGGACACTGCCGAAAAATTACTTAAAAAAATGCATAATATGATTGAAAAAGGTATTATGGCTGAGGAAAGTAAAATATTGTTTGTAGATGATGGTAGTAGAGATAATACATGGAAGCTTATAAAGCAGCTGGTAGGTAATGATGAGCATTATGTCGGAATTAAGTTGGCTCATAATCGAGGACATCAGAATGCACTGCTTGCAGGGATGATGGAGGCTAAAAAACGATGCGAGTGTATTATTTCGCTTGATGCAGATTTACAGGATGATATTGATGTGTTTGAGCAGTTTGTCGAAAAATATCGAGAGGGTGCGCAGATTGTTTATGGTGTGCGTAGTCACAGGGAAAAGGATACCTTTTTTAAGAGAAAGACTGCGGAAGCATACTACGGTTTAATGAACAAGATGGGAGCGGATATAATATATAATCATGCGGACTACAGGTTGATGTCCAAAGAGGCACTTAATGCATTGGAAGAGTATTCAGAAGTAAATCTTTTTTTAAGAGGTGTTGTTCGCCAATTAGGATTTAAAACAGAAATCGTATATTATGAAAGAAAAGAGCGACTTGCCGGTGAAACAAAGTATCCGCTAAAAAAAATGATAAGCTTTGCTCTTGAGGGTATCACTTCTTTTACCAACAAGCCATTGAGATATATATCGTACTTAGGGCTTTTTTTCTCACTTGTGAGTATTGGTGGATTAGCATATGCTTTGGGTGCTTACTTTTTTGGTTACACGGTGCAAGGATGGACAACTATTGTTGCATCAATATGGCTTTTGGGTGGTTTGCAGTTGCTTGGAATAGGAGTGGTCGGAGAGTACATAGGTAAAATTTATCTGGAGGTAAAACACAGACCGCGTTATTATATTGAAGAATATTTAGAGAAAGATAAACAATAGTATGTTGAGAATGTGGAAGGAAACAATAAGATATTTAATTGGCGGAGCCTTGACAACCATTCTTTCCTTTGCAGTGTATTTGTTTTTTGCAAGAGTTATTGGTATAGAAGTGATTATAAGTAATACTATTTCATGGATAGTAGGAGTTAGTATTGCCTTCGTAATCAATAAGATATACGTGTTTCAAAACAAAACAACAAAGGGCAGAAAACTGGCTAGGCAAGTGTTTGTTTTTTCCTTTTTAAGAGTTGCTACATTAATTATAGAAAATATACTTATTTACCTGTTTGTTGTCGTGTTTGGAGCTGACGATGCCATGGTAAAAATATTTACACAGATTCTGGTGATTGTGTTAAATTATGTTTTGGGAAAGGTTGTAGTTTTTAAAAAGAATAATGAAGAAACGGGATTCTAAGATATGATTTTGTAAATAAGAAAAACAATTATTAGACAATAAAAAGGGAGAGTGTGTTTGCAAAAGCGTTTCAAAAAATAACAAATGAACAATAAATAAAAAGGATGTCCTGAATTATGAATTCAATCATAATTCAGGACATTTTAAGTTACATAGGTGATTAATTATTGTTCTTTGGCCTTCGCCTTTCTTTCTTTTTCTTTTCTTCTCATATTCAACTTAAACAATGTTCGGGTAAGATTTGCGTCCGTATGGAACTGACGTAAGGTTTCTTCGTCAAAGGAGATACGGTTATCTAATGTCTTCATATTGTCTAAGATTTCCAAGCGCATTCCTTTTTTCTGATGCTCCAAATCAATGACCTCGTTGGTGGAGAATATCAAAACAATCGGAGTCATAAAGTTCTCCGGATTTTCTTCAAGAACAAGAGCCTTTTCACCATTGGAAAGAAGAACACAGCTGGCATGCGGAACGATCTGAATTGCTTCTGTTAAAGCACGTACAACGGTTGGGTCAAAATAGTCCGGGAACTGACGTAAGAATTTGATTGCTGCCACTTCAGTGGCCGGTTCGTGCCCAATATTCATGGCGGTTAGGGAGTCGTATTCGTTTGCCACCTGTAAAATTCTGGTTAATGGCAACCATTTTCCGTTAAACTCAACCGGATGGTTCGGATGGTAAAAATCGTTGGTCGTTTGTGCAAGGATGTGCAGTGCCAATTCAGGGAAACCGTTAGGATTGTTTTGCGGATCCAAGAGCCGGTTTGCGTCCTGAAAATGTCGGTTAACAATGGCAATGTCTTCCGGCGTGTAGTCGCGTCGTGGCTTTTCTAATATTTCTGCCGGAACACGGAACATACCCATATCGTGTAAAAGCGCTGCCAAAATCAAAGATTCCATCCGTTCATTGTCTAATCGCATGACGGAACCGATCATTGCGCATAAAATCGCAACATTTAAAGAATGTTTATATGTGTAGTCATCTGTACTGCGCAGATTCTGATTGAAAGCAAATTTGTGATCTAAATGTCCGTAGCGTAAGATGATGGTTTGTACCAGACTGTGTAAGGTTTGCGTGTTTTTTTCGGCGAAAATTGCATCCAATTCATCTTTTAAGTTGAACATATACATGGTCTGGAAACGCTCGAATTCCAATTCCTCTTCAGAAATAGGAGGAGCAGGTTCTGCCGGCTCGAGAATGTATAAACCGATTAGTCCGAAGTTGCTGATGCTGTTAATGGCATTTTCGGTTAATTCGTGTTCCCGGTCATATAAAAGAACACCTAATTTATTATAGATTGGTTTCGCTAAGCGCATACCTGTTTTTAATTGATTTGTCCGGATAAATTGCATACTCTATTCCTCCGTTTCTGCGAAAAATTCACACAACATATCTGTTTGAATATATTTTATCACGCGAAAGGAAAAAACTCAACTATAGTTTTAGCGGAGAGGGAGTGTTAAAAGATAAGGAACAAAAATTAAACATAAATTCACAGGAAATCCATAGTAAAAAGGTTTCTTTTTTTGAAAAGTTGCGTTATAATACCATGTGGGTATGTCTGCATGCGACTTGTGAATGCAACATATTAGAACAAACGACTACAGATAAAGGAACAAGTCGTAAACAGGGGAAAAATAAGGAGGAATTACAGATGAAGGTAGGAGTTATTGGTGCCGGAGCAATGGGTTCAGGTATTGCGCAGGTATTCGCTACAGCCGGACACGAAGTTTATTTGTGTGCTTCTTCTGCTGCATCTTCTGAAAAGAGAAAAGCAGCAATCGAAAGCAGTCTTATGAAACGTGTGGAAAAAGGCAAGATGGAAAGAACTGCCGCAGAGGATATTTTGGGCCGCATTATTCCTGGTGAAAAGACAATCTGTTCGGATTGTGATTTGGTTGTAGAATCTGCATCAGAAGAACTTGATGTGAAGAAGAAAATCTTAAAAGAGCTTCAGGAGATTTGTAAACCGGAATGTGTATTTGCAACAAATACATCTTCATTATCAATCACAGACCTTGCAGCCGGTCTTGACCGCCCGATTATCGGTATGCATTTCTTTAACCCTGCACCAGCTATGAAATTAGTTGAAGTAATCGCAGGATTAAACACACCGGTTGAATTGGTAGAAAAGATTAAAGTGCTTGCAAGAGAATTAGGTAAGACACCGGTGCAGGTAGAAGAGGCAGCAGGATTTGTAGTAAACCGTATTTTGATTCCGTTAGTAAACGAAGGAATCGGTATTTACGCAGATGGTGTTGCAAGTATTGAAGATATTGATACAGCAATGAAGTTAGGCGCAAATCATCCGATGGGACCACTTGAGTTGGGAGACTTGATTGGATTGGATGTTTGCCTTGCTATAATGGAAGTTCTTTACAACGAGACGAAGGATTCTAAATATCGTCCGCATCCATTGTTAAGAAAGATGGTACGTGGCGGTAAATTAGGAAGAAAGACCGGAGAAGGCTTCTATAAATATTAAAAGTGAGCAAAAATGATGGAGGAAAAATCATGGATTTTACATTAAGCAAAGAGCATGAAATGGCTCGAACACTTTTCAGAGAATTTGCGGTAAACGAAGTAAAACCGTTAGCGCAGGAAGTGGACGAAGAAGAACGTTTCCCAAGTGAAACCGTTGAAAAAATGCAGAAATTGGGATTTTTAGGAATTCCATTTTCTAAAGAGTACGGCGGACAGGGCTGTGACACTCTCACATACGCTATGTGCGTAGAAGAATTAGCAAAAGCATGTGGTACAACAGCAGTTATCGTATCTGCTCACACATCTTTATGCTGTGACCCAATCAGCAAATATGGTACACCGGAACAGAAAGAAAAATATTTAAGACCATTAGTATCCGGAGAAAAATTAGGTGCTTTCGGTTTAACAGAACCGGGTGCAGGTACTGACGCAGCAGGTCAGCAGACTAAGGCTGTATTAGAAGGTGATTACTACGTATTAAACGGCTCTAAGATCTTTATCACAAACGGTAAAGAAGCTGATACATATATCATTTTCGCTATGACGGATAAGAGCAAAGGAACCAAAGGTATTTCTGCATTCATCGTAGAAAAAGGAACACCTGGATTTACATTTGGTACAAAAGAAAAGAAAATGGGTATCCGCGGTTCTGCAACATATGAATTAATCTTTACAGATTGTAAAGTTCCGAAGGAAAACCTTTTAGGACAGGAAGGCAAAGGTTTTGCTATCGCAATGGGAACTCTTGACGGCGGACGTATCGGTATCGCAGCTCAGGCATTAGGTATTGCTGCAGGTGCATTAGATGCAACTATCGCATATGTTAAGGAAAGAAAACAGTTCGGCAAATCCTTAGCACAGTTCCAGAATACACAGTTCCAGCTTGCAGACATGGCTACTAAGGTAGAAGCTGCAAGATTAATGGTTTACAGAGCAGCAAGAGCAAAAGATACACAGCAGAGATTCTCTTCTGAAGCAGCTATGGCTAAATTATATGCAGCAGAAGTTGCTATGGAAGTTACAACCAAGGCTGTACAGCTTCACGGTGGATACGGATACATCAGAGAATACGATGTTGAACGTATGATGCGTGACGCTAAGATTACCGAAATCTACGAAGGAACTTCTGAAGTTCAGAGAATGGTAATTTCCGGAGCATTATTGAAATAGTTGAAAATCTTAGAATAGAAGGAGAAAAATACAATGAAAATTGTTGTTTGTATTAAACAGGTACCTGATACAGCAGGCGGAGTTAAATTCAATCCTGATGGTACACTTGACAGATCTGCAATGCTTGCAATCATGAACCCGGATGACAAGGCAGGCCTTGAAGCAGCACTTAGATTAAAAGATCAGTATGGTGCAGAAGTAACCGTACTTACAATGGGACTTCCAAAAGCTGAAGAAGTTCTTCGTGAAGCTATGGCAATGGGAGCAGACAAAGGTATTTTAGTAACCGACAGAGTATTAGGTGGTGCTGATACTTGGGCTACATCCCAGACACTTGCCGGAGCAATCCGTAACTTAGAATATGACCTTATTATCACAGGACGTCAGGCAATCGACGGTGATACCGCTCAGGTAGGACCACAGATTTCTGAACACCTTCAGATTCCTGTAATTTCTTATGCGCAGGATATCAAGATTGACGGAAATAGTGTAATCGTTCAGCGTCAGTATGAAGACAGATATCATGAAGTAAAAGCTCAGATGCCATGTCTTATTACTGCACTTGCAGAATTAAATCAGCCACGTTACATGACACCGGGCGGAATCTTTGATGCTTACAAACAGGAAATTACTGTATGGGGAAGAGCAAATCTTGTTGATGTAGAAGACAGCAACTTAGGTTTAGCAGGTTCTCCAACCAAGATTGCAAAAGCATCTGATAAAGTAAGAAAGGGAACCGGCGAAAAGGTTAACCTTGATACAGAAGAATCAGTAGCTTACATCATGGGCAAATTAACAGAGAAACATGTAATCTAGTGAAGGGAATAGTGGTGAACAGTATGAATTTAGAACAGTATAAAGGCGTATATGTCTTTGCTCAGCAGGTTGACAATGAATTGAGCAGCATTGCTTTTGAATTGATCGGCAAAGGTAAAGACTTAGCAGCAGACTTAAATACAGAAGTTACAGCAGTATTAATCGGTTATAATGTAAAAGCGCTTGCAGATGAACTTGCAGCTTATGGAGCAGACAGAGTTATCGTGGTTGACGATCCTGAATTAAAGGATTACAGAACAGAACCATATACACATGCATTATCATCCGTTATTGAAACCTACAAACCTGACATTATGTTAGTAGGTGCAACGGCAATCGGTAGAGATTTAGGACCAAAGGTTTCCGCAAGAGTACATACAGGTCTTACAGCAGACTGTACATTACTTGAAATCGGTGATTTCCCAATCAACCCGGTAGCAGGTCAGGAACAGAAACATAATCAGTTATTAATGACACGTCCGGCATTCGGTGGTAACACAATCGCTACTATCGCTTGTCCGAATACACGTCCACAGATGGCAACAGTACGTCCGGGCGTTATGCAGAAACGTGACAGAGTAGAAGGTGCTAAAGCAGTGATTGAAGAGTTCAATCCTGGATTTACACCAAACAATCAGTATGTTGAAATCTTAAAAGTTGTAAAAGCAGTAAACGACGTTGAAGATATTATGGATGCTCGTATCTTAGTATCCGGTGGTCGTGGTGTTGGTAGTGCTGAAAACTTCAAGATTCTTGAAGATTTAGCGAAAGCTATCGGCGGTACAGTAAGCTGCTCTCGTGCAGTAGTAGATTCCGGCTGGAAAGCAAAAGACTTACAGGTAGGACAGACAGGTAAAACAGTTCGTCCAAACGTATACTTTGCTATCGGTATTTCCGGAGCTATCCAGCACGTTGCAGGTATGGAAGAATCTGATATAATCATTGCTATTAACAAAGATGAATCAGCTCCAATCTTCGATGTAGCTGACTACGGTATCGTAGGCGACTTGAATAAGATCGTTCCTGCATTAACAGAACAGATTTTAGCAGCAAAGAAAGAAAAATAAGTTTCGGATTTGATTCAGTCAAATAATAAACTTATTAAATAAAGAACAAATGGTAAAATGGGGGTCTATTTTAGATCACCCATTTTGCTGTGTTTATAAGTGATGAAAACGGATAACATAATGATGGTAAGATGTTGTGTTTATCTAAGGAGGAATTATAAATGGAAGAAAGACAGTGCTCTTCAGCTTCAAGCTGTTCCAGAGAAAGTTGTGAAGGATGTCCGTCCGCAGCAGGACATAGCGGACAGCCTGCAGGCTTTGAAGCGGAAATGAATCAGTTTTCAAATGTGAAAAAAGTGATTGGTATTGTGAGCGGTAAAGGTGGTGTTGGTAAATCTTTTGTTACCGCATCTTTAGCGAGTGCAATGGGAAAAGCAGGATATAAAGTAGGTATTTTAGATGCAGATATTACAGGACCATCCATTCCAAAAATGTTTGGTGTAAAAGGTCCGGCTATGGGAACCGAAATGGGTATTATGCCTATTGAAGCAGCAGACGGAACCAAGATTATGTCCTTAAACTTACTTGTAGAAGATGAAACAGCTCCGGTAATCTGGAGAGGTCCGGTTATCGCAGGAACGGTAAAACAGTTCTGGTCAGACGTTGTCTGGGGCGAATTAGATTATTTATTCGTAGATATGCCTCCTGGAACCGGCGATGTACCGCTTACCGTATTCCAGTCCCTTCCAGTAGATGGAATTGTAATCGTAACATCTCCACAGGAATTGGTACAGATGATTGTAGATAAAGCAGCTAATATGGCAGGAATGATGAATATTCCGGTATTGGGCGTAGTTGAAAACTACAGTTACCTTGTTTGCCCGGACTGCGGAAAAGAAATCAAAGTTTTCGGTGAAAGCCATATTGACGAAGTGGCAAAAGCTTCAAAAACAAAAGTTTTAGGAAAATTGCCGTTAAACCCGGCTTTTGCAGAAAAAGCAGACGCAGGAAAGTTCTACGAAATTGAAAATGAATATTTGAATGCTGCTTATGATGTTTTAAAGGCATTATAAGGATATAAAAAATTGTAAATAATAAGATAGGAAGAAGCGCATTACGAAAGGAGAGATCCTGATGTGATGCGTTTTTTTTAAACCTATTAGAATTGATTAGGCGAAAGGAGAAGCAATGAGACAAGAAATTACAAAAAAAATACTGCACGATTTTGAGGAGTTTTTAGTAGAAAGTGAAAAAAGTGAAAATACGATAACTAAGTATATAAGAGACATTGTCGCATTTGATAAATATGTACAGGGAAGAAGCATTGATCGAATATTGGTTTTAGAGTATAAAGCCTATTTAAAATCAAAATATGCATTATCAAGTGCGAATTCAAAAATTGCGGCTATGAATACATTTTTTCGATACATGAATCGAGAGGATTTGTGTATGAAGCAATATAAGGTGCAAAGAAAAATATTTTGTTCAGAGCACAGGGAATTAAGCAAAGAGGAATATCGGGCACTTATATATGCAGCAGAAAGGAGGAAAGACCAAAGATTGTCATTATTGATTCAGACGATATGTGGAACGGGTATTCGAGTGAGTGAGCTAGAGTATATCACGGTGGAAGCGGCAAAGACCGGAGAGGGTATTGTTAATTGTAAAGGAAAAAGCCGAAATGTATTTATTGTTCCGGCACTAAGAGAAAAACTTTTAGATTATGCAAAAAGTCAAGGAACAAAAACCGGTGCAATATTTGTTACCAGAACAGGAAAAGCAGTAAATAGAAGTAATATCTGGAATCAAATGAAAAAATTATGCAAGGAAGCAAATGTTGAACCAGAGAAAGTTTTTCCGCACAATTTAAGACATCTGTTTGCTAGTACGTTTTATGACATCGAAAAAGATATATCAAAATTGGCAGATATTCTTGGGCATAACAATGTAAATACGACAAGAATATACATCATATCGACGGGAATGGAACACAGAATTAAGATGGAAAAAATGGATTTGATAGTTTAAAGAATTGTGAGAAAAACTACATAATTCTTATTATGTAGTAAAAAATCATAATCACTTAGAAGTATTTATAACACAATTTCTAGCAATGTGCAAGTAAATCTGTCTTTTTGGCAAATGTTTGATGGATTTACTGTAAAAAAAGATAAAGAAAAACTACATAATAAGAATTATGTTTTAACGAGGAGATGTGCCATGAAAAGAACAGATATTACTTCGGTTTTAGAAATCGTTCAAGAACTAAGAAAAAGGTTAGATATTCTAATTGATTTGCGTGAAGAATGCGACCGTAATTGCAATATGTTGGCAGAGCAGTTACATCAGGCGGAAATGAATCAAATTCAGTTAGTAAATGAGAGTTTGAATCATTATGTGAAAAACGAAATACATAAGTGCATAAATGGATTGGATAATCTTTTGGCACAGATTAAGGATGCCGGAATTGGAATTGACAGTTGCAAAGAAAAGTTTCAGTTCAATTTTAAAACGATAGATGAAGCTTTGGACGAATTAAAATGTATTTATGCTGAGATTGAAATTATATGTAAAGAACTTAATGCCATTGAGGTTGATGAATATGCTCATCCGAGCGTATTTAAGATAGATATGGCTACTTTCGATATCATCAGGGAGGATAAGATAACAAATGCAAAAGAGAAACTTAGTTATCGCCCGTATTTTGCCTCAGTGAGGGATATAAGGAGTTTGTTTGGCGAACAAATACAACATTTAGAGAAATTGCGTAAAAAAATTGAAAAGATACTGGCATGGATTGGCAACAAATATATGACGGAAGTTGGTATTGAAAATTACACAAAAGAAATGGCTGAACTTAAAGACAAAATGTTGTCGGAGTATGGTGAGCAGGAACATGCTAAATTTGAAAAAAAATTAAGTGAGCTTCTTAAAAAGGAAGATGAAGTTTTAAATAAGTCTTTTTTTGAACAACTGGAACAGGATGGGAAAGATTATGAACCAAATTACGAATATGGAAGCGATGACTTTACAGATTCAATTATGATTGGTTCTTTAAATCTATCTTTTTCAATGCCACAGACTGCAAGTAAAGACAAGGAATTGATTAAAGAGAGCCCTTATTTATCGAAATACATCGGAGAGGGTGTTGTTTGTTCACCAATGATTATCAATCTGAAAAAGAAAGGAAATATATTTTTAGATGTTCCAAAGAGTACTTTAGGTGAAGGGACGATTGCATTTATACATCAATATATTCAAGAATTTCTATTGGTTCAACCATCCTGTAGATTAAATCTATGTTTGTTTGATTTTAATGATCAATGTAAATTTAATAGATATGCGCCATTGAAGAACATTAATCAAAATGCTTTATTTAAAGGAATTATTCGTAGTGAGCGGGACGTTGATGAAATCATTAACGAAATAGAACGAACCATGTATGATATAAGCGATAACAAGCTGAGTGTAAATGGGGTAAGTAATATTTTTGAATATAATGACAAATCCAAAGAGAATCCACAGAGCATGCATTTGATGGTGTTATTAGATTTTCCGGAAAAATACAGTTTGGAAACTATTTCGCAAATTGCAAAGATTACAGCAAATGGTGCAGATACAGGGATGTACACATTGATTGTGCGTAATCAATCGTATGTACCGGAGTTTGGCAGTAGAAATAATGTGTATAATTCGGCAATGGAAACTATTCTTAATAATTCTGTACATCTACAGGAAAATGAAAATGGCTACATGCTTGATAAGACAAAATCGTTTGTTCCGTTGCAGACACTTCCAATTGATGAGTTCGGTACAAAGGTATTTGAAGTGCTTAAATTCAAGGCAGAAAAACAGAAGGCGACAAGTATTTTGATGCAAGAAATGTTTGATATGTCAGATAATACAGTGAAAAAACCACTTGAATTTTCCAAACTTGTCGAAGTGCCAATTGGTAAAAATGGTGGAAATATACAGAGCGTCAAATTCTCTACAACGGGTGATAGTGCAGCACATGCGTTGGTTATTGGTGGTACAGGTTCTGGTAAGTCGAACTTGCTTCATGCGTTAATTCTTGGAGCTTGTTATCGATATAGTCCAAAAGAGTTGCAGATATATCTTATTGACTTTAAAGGTGGCGTTGAATTTAAGTATTACGAGAGAAATCGGTTGCCACATATTTGCCTAACCGGTTTAACGAGTGAGCCTGAAGATGGCGTTGCAATTTTAACAAATATTAGAACTGCCCTTAGAGAAAGAGAAAATATTTTTAGAAGAAATAGTGTAGAAGACATTGTTGCATACAATTCATTGGAAGGGCATGAACTGATGCCTCGTATGCTAGTTATTATTGATGAGGTTCAGGAATTGTTTGCTCATGAAAAATTGAGTCAGCAGGCGCTTACCATTCTGGGAGAATTATTTAAGAAAGGTAGAGCGTTCGGTATTAGCATCCTTTGGGCATCACAGACTGTGCCAAAAACAGTTGGTGGCGATTTCAAGGATAAGGTGCTTAGTCAAATCGGTAACCGAATCTGTCTGAAACTTAATAATGCAGATGATGCAGAGGCGATTGGAATAAGTGCCTCAAAAGTAAGACAGTTAAATAGACCTGAAAAAGGTTTAGGTATCATTTTTGATGGGTTAGATTTTGTGGAATTTCGTGTTGCGTATGCATCTGATGATAAGGTTCAGATGGATGAAGAAAGAAAAAGTGATAAAGTATATCGAAAAGATTATATCAGTAAAATCAATAATCGATGGAAAGCAGATGTGGAAGCATGCACAAGTTTGAAACCATTGTTTATTGTCGGAGATGATGCAATACCTGTGGCGAAAGAAGGGGCAAATAAGTATCAGCTTGGTGTAACACTGGAAACTCAACCAAAATCAAATGAAGATTATGCACTGAGTGTAGGACAAGATTATATTTCCGGAGAACCATTCCATATTGCAATCCCATTAAAGGGCTCAAAAGAAAACTGTTGGATTGCGGGAAAAGATATGGATGTTCTTCGAGATATTATGGGATATACAATGTTGTCAGTTGCATTGGAAAATAAGACCAATTCCGATATGAAGGAATATGTAAAATCAATTTACTATTTTAATGGTGAACTTATTACAAGGAACGAAGATAATCTGTTGAATATATTACCTGAGAGATTAGGCGATATGGTAAGTAAAATTGATAATGCAGAAAACTTCATCGAAACTATGCGCAAACTTTATATAATTAGGAAAGAACGCTATTTACATAGTGCAGAAAACCATGCGCCAATTTTTGTGTATATTCATAAACTGCAGTTTTTAGCAGAATTATTTACTAGTTCACAAACGTATTCTGTATCTGATGATGAAACAAAGGATCTACCACCGATAAATGCTAGTATAGGCGGGTTTGTGAACATGAATGGGGCACAGGCGGGATTTGGAATGACTGCTAGTAGTAATTCAGCAAGGCTTACTTTTAAAGATATTTTTAAAGAAGTATGGACGAGAGGTTCTGATGTAGGAATTCATTTTGTGGTAACAATGAATGAACCAACTGCAATTCAAGAACTTAAACCAGAGATGAGAGAGTGCGTCAACAAGGTGGTTATTGCTGGCGTTAATAATGAATCCGTTAGCCAGATGACAGATAATTACTTGTTAAGAGATAAAGTACCTACAAAGGATGGAGTTGCATTCTATTATAAGGGAAATGAGATTTCTAAATTCAAGGCATATCGTTATGAGGCAGAAGCAGATGCCGAATGGCTGGATGCATTATTAAAGAAATATATGTAATCTCAAGGGAACAATGATGAATAGTATCGAAACAAATCCGCAGATGTTACGAAAAATCGCTCATGAACTAAAAGAATATGGGCAAGCACAGATAGCTATCATAAGTGAATATCTTCACAGTTTAAAATGCCTTGAGGAAAAAATTGATATTGAAGGCTACCGGTTAATTTTAGAAGAAGTAGAGAAGGAAAAGCAGATTTTAGAGGATATTCATGGATTATCGACAATGCAGTTTGTGCGTTTTCTTATGGAAAAGGCCGATTTACTTGAACAATATGGACAAGTAGAAATTAAACTTAATTATTGGAGAAATGATTCAACAGGAGAAGTTGCACATTTATTTGGCGCTACAGATAGGTACATGCGAAATATAAATGCTAGTGCCTTTGCAAATGGAGAATATCAAACAGTTGAAGTAAAAGAGCCTATGGTAGTATATCGTTATTTCGGTTCATATGAAATACCTAGTTCACAAAATTATGCAAATAATAATTACACAAGGTGCCCTGTTAGTATTTTTCATAAAAATGTAGAAGAAAACCAGGTTATGGGTTGGGGAAGTTCTGCAGGAGGCCAATGGTGTTCGCCTATTCAGACAAATGATCCACAATATGTGCAAGACATATTAGCATTAAAACAAGCATGGGGAAATGATGTAGAAGCTGTGGCTGAGATTTTGATTCCTAAGGGAACGGTTATTTCCATAGGAAAGGCTGCAAGCCAAGGAAAGTTAAGAGGTGGCGGAACACAGATTTTTATTCATGAAAAAAGTGAAACTATAATGAATTGGATTACTCGATGCGGAAAAATTGAATATTTTGATTTTAAAAGAGAAGAAAAAGATTGACAGTAGGAGGAATTGTTATGAGAGTTTCAGAAGAAGCATTGCAACAGGCAATTATCTACACAGAAAATGCGAAACAGGGATTGGAACGTAATTTACAGTATATGAAAAGTTCAACATCGTCTATGTTCAGCCAATGGAATGATGCACATGTAGATAGATTTATGAGACAACTGGATTTGTTCGACAGTTATGTAAAGAATACAGCCGGGAATATGGACCGTGTTTGTGAGACATTACGGATATATATTAATAAGGTACAAGAATATAATCAAGGTTAATGAGAAGGGAATAGGGTAAGATATGGCAAACAATAATGGTATTGAAACAAACCCAGAAGTGTTAAGGAGTGTTGCATCATCAATTATAGCATATGGTCATTGTCAGTGTGACATCATATCAGAATATTTACATCAGATGAGTTCACTATCACAAGAAATTGAGATTGAGGGTTTTCAGATGAGTATTGAAGCAATTGCTGAATGGTCAAGACGCATGGAAGAGATTAAAGCGGATGGTGAACATTTCGCACAGTTTTTAAATGACAAGGCGAATTATTTGGATTCCCTTCATAATTCGAAATAGATAATGTTTCTGCGATAAGGAGAATAGAAAATGTCAGAGCAATTGTTTACTGTGAATTTAATAGGATGCACAGAGGATAATAAGGTAAAACTTATAAAGCTAGTTAGAGAGGAAACCGGGTTAGGACTCAAAGAGGCCAAGGATATGGTGGATGGTGTGTGTCACGGTGGCAAAGCGGTTCTTCTGAGCGATGCATCGGAAGAAGATGCGGAGTATCTTAAGGAAGTGTTTGAAGATGAAGGTGCAAAAGTTGCGATTGAGCCGATAACATCATCTTGTGAAAATGTAAAGTATACAAATGGTCTTCCGGGAAGAAATTGGGATATATTATCGATTCAATTTAATAATAGTAATATACCAGAGATAGAACAAGATTCGATTGATTCTATAAGATATCTTAGTAAACACCCGGAGATGATAGAAGAACATTGGTTGTTTAAATACGGAGGAACGATGTGCCTTGGAGAAAATGCAACTGTTCTTGCAAATTCATTCACAGATAAAATGTATGAATCAGGCAGCTGGATATTGGCAGTTACAAACTTATTTGTGACCAGATATCGAAGAACTCTTTTGCAGAATTTTCTGGAAGCTATTAATGGAGAAAAAGGGACGACAGCATCAATATATGAAAAGATGGTCGAAAGAGGAATGAGAAAGGCACAGAACGCTAAAGAAAATGAATTGCTTAGAACCTTAATAGAAACATTAGGTAAATTTCCGGTTGAATTGTCCGCCAAAGGCTTAGAAACATTTCTGTGGGAAGAAGTCGCAGAGGAGGAAACGGATTTGATAGATATGTCCGCGGTACTTGCTTCTGAAGTGAAAAAAATGTCAACTCAAATGCCGGAAAAGCAATATTCGGTTTCCACAGAAATAGCAGAAATAAAAAGTACATATGCAAAAAGAATTGACGATATTAAACCATTTAATCTAAAACAAATAGTTGATGGTAATGGAGATGATTTGATCCCGCCCCTGCATATGGAATATGAAATGAACATAAGTGAATTTTCAAATAAGATACAAGCTTTTCGGAAGAGAATTAAGGATGAAGAAAATGCTTATGACAAAACTGCTAACGAAGCAAAGAGATATAAAGATGATCGAGACAGATATAGAGAAAAACAAAAACAGATAAGGGAACGGTTAAAAAAAGTCTTAGGAGTGGCTGTGACTGTTTTAATAATACCACTGATGTTTCTTATAGCATCATTTCTTAGTTCTGCGATAGGTGCTTTGTTTACAATAGCATCGTTTGTGTGGGGGATAATATATGCTGGTATAACTGGTAAAAAATGGCCTATAGGCTATGTGGTGTTGGTGTTTATCATACTTATTATATTGGGATTCTAGATACAAGGTGACGCACGCCCATGATTTATGAGTATAGGGAATGTAGATGCTTTGTTATAAATAATGAAATAAGGAGGTGGAAATAACATGTGTCCATATTTTGATTTAGAAACAAAAAAGTGTAAATTGTGGGATACATACCAAAATGAGTATGCTATTACTACATATTGTATGGGGCAATATTGGGACTCTTTCAAAAAATGTCCTAATTATACAGAAAAACAGAGTTAGTTAAATGAAGGCAGGAGGGACAACTGAAAAGGACCTCTTGCCTCGGTAATTTTAATTATGAAATTTGTATCAGACACGCAAAATAGCAGTTGCAGATTGCGTATTAGGGTGAGAGCTCTAAAATATAAATTGTTATTGAAATCCTGTTTTACAGCATTTTAAGGAGAAAAAATATGGGTGAAAGAAATACAAATAGTACAAAATACATAGATTTTCTGGAAAGAATTGCAGAAGATGATTCATATGATTTGAAAAAATTAGTAATGAGTATTGAAGACTTGATGGAGTTATTAGAGGCAACAGAAGCAGAGGAAAAACTTGCCGCAAAGGAATTAAATGCAGTCATAAAGAATTCGGCAGAATGCTCAGATTTTGCAATGAGAGTTATAGTTTCAATCCATTTTCAGATGAATACGGTATGGGGAATGTTTCAAAATGCAAGAAAAATGTACAATGACATTGTTAGAAAGAATAACCAATACTGTGAAGAAGTTGAAGAGATGTTTCGAAGCCGTTTGTATGAATATTATAGAAACAACGGGGCATCACATAGTACAGCAGAGTCTATGACTCGGAACGAAATGGAAAAAAGAGATACAAAGAAAAAAATACATGATATTGTAAAGGATGCTTTGCCAAACGAAAAATATGATGGTATGAAACCATTTACTTTTAATGAAAGGGGATGGTGTGAAGAATGGAGGGAAAGCGAAGTACAGTATCTTAAAATCGGTCCGGATAATTTTTTGGGATTGAATTCTGTAATACAGAGAAAAGGACAACTTACAGAGGATGAGGAGATTGCAATTATTCATGCAGAGACAATATTGCGACGCATAGGAATTATTGATCCCATATTACAAAAGTCTCATGCTCTTGTAAAAAGAAAACCTAATTCAGACGAAGATTTACCTGTGGCTGAATTAAAAGAAAGAAGAGAATATGTAAATCTAGCAAAAAGTTATGTAGAGTCTATAAAGGGAGTGGTCGTTAAAAAAAACGGAATAGTCTTAGTGGATGAGAATACCCAAGATATGTCTTTGCAGAGTGAGTTTGGTCGCTTAAAAAATATCCCGGATATTAAAAAGGTGGATATGATATCGTTTTATGATACAACGCAACATAAAAACAAAAGCTATCCGATAATCTTGTCCATGGATGGTACCGTAAGTATAATGGATAACACAATGGATTCCACAATTACTAATCTGAAGAAAATAGTTTCTAAATGGAATAATATTGTTGATATTGTATGTTCAGATAAGATGATTGTTGGTTTGACGACTGACGGAAGAGTTTTATGTACGGAACAATCGAAGAATTTTGATGCTTGTAGGAGCTGGATGGATATTCGAGAAATTTCAGCATCCGGAAAACACATAGTAGGCTTAAAAAATATTGGAACAGTAGTGACTTGTGGACCTGATTCGAAAAATACATCTGCGGCTGGGGCGTGGAGAAACATTGTATCTGTTTCGTGCGGTTGTGTTGATGTGGAAATTGGAAAAGTAGAAAGATCATATTGCTATACCCTTGGTTTGACTGAAGAAGGAAAAATTCTTTTTGCCGGTGAATGTGCACCAGGTTGTGAAAAAGCATATTATGAAATCATAAGTTGGAATAATGTGGTTCAGATTAATTGTTATTCTTATGGGGTTGAAGCTGTTTTGGCAAATGGAACAACAAAATTTGCAGAATATAAGTCGGTCGATGAGTATGGTATATACAACCAAATTGATTCTGATGAATATAAAGTTCTTGTATCAAAAAATGGAAATGTAGTTACTGAAGAGGGTAAGGTTGTAGGGATGAATGTTTCTCTTTTTAGTTCATATGAGGAGTTACTGGAGCAGGAACAGGAATCAAAAGAGATAGAAGGACGGTTGCGACAAAGGATACAATATCGAAATCTTTCACAATGTCAGCATTGTGGAGGTAAATTCAAGGGAATATTCAAAAAGGTTTGCAGAAATTGTGGAAAACAAAAAGACTATTAGGAGAAAGGGAGTGAAAAACACTCCCTTTTTTGGTGGAAATATTTAATAAAGGTAGCCCTTATATAATTCATCATCAACATATAATATATTATTAGCATGATATTAATGCCTCGTGTGAGCAAATGTGAAAAATGTTTCGTTTGTATACTAAAAAAGAAGGATTCCCCAAAAATATATTGAGAAAGAAAGCAAATTTATGCTATTCTTTTAATATAAGGCAGTAGTTTTTGTGAGTTATGTAATTAAGTAAATCTTCATGCAAATCGGGAGACATATGACATGGATAGAATCTTAAATATTAGAAATAAAAACATAGATAACGGAGCTTTTCTTATTTGCGGAACAGTGATGGAGACAAAATTGCCGGATGTGTTGGCGGAAACGGAAAGCTTTTTGCAGCAGGGAGCGGATATGTTAGAAATTCGCGGGGATGCTATTTTAAGATGGGGAAGAAGAATGCCGGGCTTTTTTGCACGTTGGGTGAAATTATCTAAGGCAATCGACGAGGTACGAAAGTTGGCACCGGAAACGCCTATCATTTTTTCGCTGCGTACGAAAAAAGAGGGCGGAAGATTCTTCGGAAGTAAAAAATCATATAATTTTATGATAGAGGTAACGGGATTTTCAAATGTGGTTGATTTTATTGACGTTGAAATGAGAGATACGTCTTTGGAGGATGTGATTTTCCGCGATGCAAGCGAAGTATATAACGGAGATAATCTCATAGAATATCTCACGATGTATGAAACACCGGTCATATTATCCAGACATATCCTACAAAATGTTCCTTTTGCCAAACGTATGGAGCAGGCGGAGGAAGCATTAAAATTGCAGGAGCAAAGTGATGCAGCCATTTGTAAACTGGCAGTTTATGTGGAGAATGAGGCTCAGTTGAAGGAGTATCAACAATTGCTGCACAGGCATGAAAAATGGATGAGCAGACCGCATATCGGAATTGCAATGGGAGAAGCAGGCGTTGTGTCCCGTTATGACAAGGAATGGTGTGGTTCATGCATAAGTTTTGCGGCGGGGAAAAAAGTTGCGGCTCCGGGTCAAATGTCCATAGAAGAGATTAAGAAAAAGTGTTATAATGCATAAACGTTTAAAATAAGAACTTGAGGTGGAAAAATGAGAGACTGTATGGATTTGCATACACATACGTTGGCCAGTGGGCACGCGTATAATACGATAAATGAAATGATCGCTATGGCGAAGAAAAAAGATGTGGAACTTTTGGCAATTACAGAGCACGGGCCGGCAATGCAGGGAACGATGACAGATTTTTATTTCGACAATCTCAAAATTCTGCCGCGTGAATATGACGGTATGCAGGTGCTGTTTGGAATGGAAGCAAATATTTTAGATACAAACGGCCGCGTAGATGCTTGGGACAGATTGTTAGCACAGATGGATGTAGTTATTGCCAGCCTTCATTTGCCGTGCTTTATGAACTATGGTGTTGAAGGAAATACGAGAGCATGCATAGAGGCAATGAAGAATCCTTATGTAAATATTTTGGGACATCCGGATGACGGAAGATTGCCGGTGGATGCGAAGGCAATCGTAGAGGCAGCGAAGGAATATAAGGTTTTGATTGAAATTAATAACTCTTCTTTGTCGCCATTAAGCCATCGTGTCAGAGCAAGAGAAAACTACAGTGATATTTTAAAATGGTGTAAAAAACTTGCTGTTCCGGTTATTGTCAACTCTGATGCACATGCAGATATTTATATTAAGAATCATGCAGAGGCTACCGCCCTTCTTAAGGAAAATGATTTTCCGGAAGAGTTGATTGTTAACAGAAGTGTAGATGCGGTAAAAGAATATTTGAATTATTACCGTAGAAAAAAGTAAAAAAACATTCTTGACAAACGGAAAAATTTGTCATAATATAATAGTGGTTAGTTGATGCTAACCGCTATTTTTGCTCAAACGAGTTAGCGTTGGCTAACTAACGGGAGAAAAATACTCGTATATTAAAGTTGCTAAAAGAACTGAAAAAAGTGATGGATGCAGATGATCGGAGGCATATAGAGATGAAAACATTAAAAGATGTAAAGGTAGGAATGACCGCTAAGGTTGTAAAATTACACGGTGAAGGACCTGTAAAACGCAGAATCATGGATATGGGAATTACAAAAGGGATTGAGATTTTCGTTCGAAAGACGGCACCGCTTGGCGACCCAATTGAATTATCCGTTAGAGGATATGAACTGTCCTTAAGAAAAGCGGATGCGGAAATGATTGAAGTCGAATAGACTTTTTATGGCTTGTGGTTAGCGGGTGCTAATTAAAAATGAGAAAATTAAAGAAAAGATAGTATATGGTATAAAGCCGATAGAAAAATACATATGTTTGCAATCAGAAGGATATAGGAAGAGAGGATAAAAAATGGAATTAAGAATCGCCCTTGCGGGTAACCCGAACTGCGGTAAAACGACATTATTTAATGCACTGACAGGTTCGAATCAGTACGTAGGAAACTGGCCGGGTGTAACTGTTGAGAAAAAAGAAGGAAAACTGAAAAAAAACAATGAGATTATCATTACGGACTTGCCGGGAATTTATTCCCTTTCACCGTATACAATGGAAGAGGTAGTGGCAAGAAATTATTTGGTGGCAGAGCGTCCGGATGCGATTTTAAATATCGTAGACGGAACCAATCTGGAAAGAAATCTTTATTTAACAACCCAGCTTATGGAACTTGGAATTCCGGTTGTCATTGCAATCAACATGATGGACGTTGTTCGTAAACGTGGAGACAAGATTAATATTGAGGCTCTTTCAAAAGGTATGGGATGCCCAGTGGTTGAGATTTCTGCCCTGAAAAATGAAGGTCTCATGGAAGCAGCTGACTGTGCGATTGAAGCTGCAAAAGCCGGAACAAAGATGCCAAGACACATTTTTTCCGGAACCGTAGAACATGCAATTGCACATATCGAAGAAGCTGCAATTCATAGTATGGAGGAAGAAAAACAGCGTTGGTATGCAATTAAGATTTTTGAAAGAGATCCAAAGGTTATCGAGCAGTTAAATATTCCAGCAGAAAAAATGGCACATATGGAAAAGGATATTGCAGCAGTTGAGCTAGAATTGGATGATGATGCCGAAAGTATTATCACTAATGAACGTTATGAGTATATTGAAAAAGTTGTAAAGATCTGTTGTAAAAAGCGTCATATAGGCGCATTGACAATTTCGGACAAGATTGACAAGATAGTGACGAATAAGATTTTGGCAATTCCGATATTCATTATTGTTATGTTGGCGGTATATACCATTTCCATCGGAACGATTGGTAATGCGACAGTAAGTTTTATGAATGATACACTCTTTGGTGAGTGGATTATTCCGGGTGTGAGTGCATTTTTGGATAATATCGGATGTGCAACGTGGTTAACGAGTCTAGTTGCGGATGGCATCATCGGCGGTGTGGGTGCAGTGCTTGGTTTTGTTCCGCAGATGATGATTTTATTCTTGATGCTTTCTGTATTGGAAGATGTGGGATATATGTCCAGGGTAGCATTCATCATGGACCGTTTATTTAGAAAATTCGGACTTTCCGGAAAAAGCTTTATTCCGATGCTTGTGGCGTCCGGTTGTGGCGTTCCGGGAGTTATGGCGTCTCGTACAATTGAGCAGGAAAGAGATCGTAAGATGACGATTATGACCACATGTTTTATTCCGTGTGGCGCAAAAATGCCAATTGTTGGTATGATTGCGGGCGCACTGTTTGGTGGTAGTGCATGGATTGCAACCGGTGCTTACTTTATTGGTGTGGGTGCTGTTATTGTTTCCGGATTAATCTTGAAAAAAACAAAACCTTTTGCTGGTGAGACAGCACCATTTGTTATGGAACTTCCTGCATACCATGCACCGGTGGCGAAAAATGTGCTTCGCTCAACCGGCGAACGTGGATGGGATTTTATTAAGCGTGCCGGAACAGTTATTTTGGCGGCAAGTGTTATCATTTGGATATTAAATAGTGTAAGCTTCGAAGGTGGCTTCCATTATATTGGTGATGGAGATGCAAAATCCTTGTTAAATGTTATCGGTGAAAGTATTGCAATTCTTTTTGCACCTCTGGGATTTGGAAGATGGGAAGCAGCTGTTGCAACTGTTCTCGGATTGGTGGCAAAAGAAGAAGTGGTTGGTGTATTTGGATCATTGTCATCCATGGCAAGTGCCGATATCGCAATGGAATTGGTAGAAATGGCAGACTCCGAGAGACTGGCAATCATTGGGCATGAATTCTTTGATTCCAATAAGTTTGCGGCATTTTCCTTTATGATTTTCAATCTCTTGTGTGCACCATGTTTTGCAGCAATGGGCGCAATTAAGCGCGAGATGAACAGTGGAAAATGGACAGCGGCAGCCCTTGGATATATGACAGCTTTTGCATATGCGGTATCCTTAATGGTATATCAGATTGGTATGTTTGTTGTAGGTAATCCGTTTAACGTGTGGACTGCAGTAGCATTTGTGGTACTTATTGGATTTATCTATTTATTGGTTCGAAAGAACAGATATGAGGTGTAGTATGAATTGGTCAACCATTATTGTTGCAGGAATTGTAGCAGTAGTTTTTCTTACAATCGTATATAATGAAGTGCGCAGAATAAAGAGTGGAAAGGGCGCGTGTTCTTGCGGCGGTTCTTGCGCAAGCTGCGGATTGTGCAAAAATCATGCACAGGAATAATACGAAAAAATTAGAACTTTACATAAAGGGGGCTGTCTTTCGACAGTCCCCTTTAAATTAAAATGCTAATTTTTTTCTTTCTTTTTGCGATGTTCTTTTGCCGAGTCTTCAGTTTCTGTGCAATCCGGTACGGGAAGCATGAGAGAATCTATCATTTTTTCCACGAGCAATTTTTTATAGTAAACGTCAAAACTGAGTTCACAAATTAAAGCAAATTGTTGAAGAAAATCCTGGTCTTCATCGGATGCGTCCGAAAAAGAGGATGAGCAAAGTTCGTATTTTTCCCGGATATCCTTTTTAAATGATGCAAGCTGTGTGCTACCAATGTTGTATACTTCATTATAAATATCGGCAACATTTAATCCATCTTCGGAATGAAAATATTTTTCGGATAATGGGGTCAACAACTTTTGAATATCGCTAATGGATAATAAATTCTTAAAATAGTAGATGAATGCCATTGTTAACAAATGTTCGCGGCTATATTTCTTTTTGATTGGAGCAGGGAGAACTTTGTCCTTGGCATAATTGTTAATCATAGTTTTGGTCAAAATTTTATCGTCCGGGTGGCGTTTTGCATTTTGCAAATGTTCGTTCATAAAAGTCGTCACCTGATCCATATATAAATCAATGTTCGGAAATTCGTTTAAAGGAATGTGCTTGATCTGGTCCATATGTTCCATACATTTTTCTAAAAGTTCTTTTGTTTTATCTGCCATTATTATCACCTCATTTTACTATTATATAGTATTAAAAACTACATGACAAGGTAAAACTTAAGATGCTCAATAGGAAAGCACGATGGAAGAATTTTTCGGCAGGTTTGACAATAGACGAAAAAGGGATTGTGTGATAGATTATTAATAGGTGACCAGTGGAAGAGTAGCAACCTTTTGGCAAATGGTTAGCAGACAGTCAGCAGATAATGGTCATACAGAATTGAGGATAGATTATGATTCGGACAGAATTACTAAACGATAAGCAAAAAGAAGGCGTATTTTCAACGGAAGGACCGGTTTTGATTCTTGCCGGCGCGGGTTCGGGCAAGACCCGTGTCTTAACAATGCGTACGGCGTATTTAATAGAAGAAAAGGGAATTAATCCATACAATATCCTTGCCATAACGTTTACCAATAAGGCAGCCGAGGAGATGCGACACAGAATCGATGACATGGTGGGCTTTGGCTCGGAAAGCATTTGGGTCAGTACGTTTCACTCTTGTTGTGTGCGTATCCTGAGGCGCTTTGCGGACCGAATTGGTTATGAAACGAATTTCGCAATTTACGATACCGATGACCAAAAAACGGTTATGAAGCAGATTTGCAAAAAAATGGAAATTGACACCAAGATGTTTAAGGAAAAAATGTTCTTAAACAGCATTTCTAATGCGAAAAACGAGCTGATTGATCCGAAGCAGTTTTTGTTAGATGCAGGAAGTGATTTTAAAGAATTAAAAAAGGCGCAGGTGTATGCAGAGTATCAAAAGACATTGATGGAAAACAATGCGATGGATTTTGATGATTTGTTAATGAAGACGGTGGAGCTGTTTCAAAAGAACGAAGACGTGTTGGAATATTATCAGGAGCGTTTCCATTACATTATGGTAGACGAATATCAGGATACCAATACGGCGCAGTTTATGATGATGAAGCTTTTGGCGGATAAATACAGAAATATCTGTGTGGTAGGTGATGATGACCAATCTATTTACAAATTCCGAGGTGCAAATATCCGAAACATTTTAGATTTTGAGCAGGTATATCCGGATGCAACAGTGATTAAATTAGAGCAGAATTATCGTTCTACATCCCAGATTTTAGATGTTGCAAATGGTGTGATTTCTAATAATAAGGGCAGAAAAGATAAGAAATTGTGGACCCAAAAGCCGGATGGAGATGCTGTTAGTTTCCAGCAATTTGACTCGGCAACCGAAGAGGCATATTTTGTCGTATCTGACATTGCACGTCGTGTGCGCAAAGGACAGC
Organism: Lachnospiraceae bacterium; assembly: GCA_045593085.1. GTDB lineage: Bacteria > Bacillota > Clostridia > Lachnospirales > Lachnospiraceae > XBB1006. Next base: position 106,500 of record JAZNWA010000029.1, read on the forward strand.
ATCATTATGGTGATTGTGCAATTTTGTACAGAACCAATGCACAGTCCCGTTTATTTGAAGAACGTCTGGTGTCGGAAAATATTCCGTATCAGATTGTAGGTGGCGTTAATTTCTATTCCCGTAAGGAAATTAAAGATTTGCTGGCATATTTAAAAACAATCGATAATGGCAGAGATTCCGTGGCTGTCAGACGTATTTTAAATGTACCAAAACGCGGAATCGGTCAGACAACAGAACTGCGTATTGCAGATTATGCAGCAGATTGTGAGATTAGTTTTTATGATGCTCTGGTGCGGGCGGGAAGCATTCCGTCCCTTGGAAAAGCAGTAGCAAAGATTGAACCGTTTGTTGCACTTATTGAAGAGTTACGGGAAAGTGCAAAATGGAATCCGCCATCCCGGATTTTAAAGCAATTAATAGAAAAAACAGGGTACGTGGCAGAACTTGAAGCGGAGGAAACGGAAGAAGCACAGGCTCGAATCGAAAACATTGATGAATTGTTAAATAAGCTGGTAGACTATGAAGAACATGCGACAGAACCATCTTTAAGCGAGTTCTTGGAAGAGGTTGCACTAGTGGCCGATGTAGATGAATTGAAGGATAGCAGCGACTATGTGGTTTTAATGACATTACATGGTGCAAAAGGTTTGGAATTCCCACGCGTATATATGGTTGGTATGGAAGATGGTTTATTCCCGAGCTACAGCGGAATTTCCTCTGGTGATGAGACGGATTTAGAAGAGGAACGCCGTTTATGTTATGTAGGCATTACCAGAGCAATGGACTATCTGACTATGACCGCCGCACGAGCCAGAATGATTCATGGAGAAACGCAATTTAATGCAGTGTCCCGTTTTGTAAAAGAAATTCCGGAGGACCTTCTGGATGGTTATGTCAAGCGTTATGCAACGGAACAAATGCCACGACAGGACAGCTTCCAAAAAGCAAAAGCCACCTTTTTGGCAAAACCATATATGAAACAGGGGAAAGATATTTTCAGTTCGGTATCAACGAACACTCAGTTAGACTATGAGGAAGGTGACAGAGTTTCTCATATTAAATTTGGCGAAGGAACGGTTGTAGAGATTATTTCAGGAGGTCGAGACTTTGAAGTAACCGTCGATTTTGACCGTTTTGGAACAAAAAAGATGTTTGCAACATTTGCAAAGCTCAAAAAAGTGTAAATTTTGTAAAATTTAAAAAATTTGGTATACGAATGGGTAACTATGTGGTACACTAAAGAAAAAGTGAAAAGGAGCGAGAGGCATGAAAGGATTAAGAAAACTTGTAGCTAAAAACAAAATCGGCGAATTGTTAGAAAAGGAAGAAAAGAAAGTGGATAAGAAGAAAAAAGTAATCACAATATTAGCAATCATTGGTGCAATCGTTGCAATCGCAGGTATCGCATATGCGATTTATCGCTTCTGTTCCAAAAACTATTTAAAAGATTTTGAAGACGACTTCGATGATGATTATGAAGATGACTTCTTTGATGAAGATGTGGAAGAGGTTGTGGAAGAAATTTTAGAAGACTAATTCATAGTGGTGAACTTATAAGCAGTGGGGCTCTTTTTTTGGAGCCCCATTTTTACGATAAAAACATTGAATTTTTGGAGAGAGTAAAGGGATGAAAAAAGGACAGATTTACGAGGGATACGTGAAACGGGTAGATTTTCCGAATAAGGGAATCGTTCAAATAGAAGAAGGTCAGAGTGTGACTGTGAAGAATGTTTTAGAGGGGCAGACGGTATCCGTGATGGTACAAAAAGTGCGCAAAGGCAAGGGCGAAGGACGCTTAATCGAAGTGGTAAAGCCATCTGCAGATGAACTGAAGACACCGCAATGTGAGCATTTTTCAGAATGCGGCGGCTGCACCTATCAGAATCTTCCATATGAAAAGCAACTCGCCTTAAAGGAAGAACAGGTGAAAGCATTATTATCCCCTGTCATTAATTTGGAAGGGATTTGGGATGGTATTAAAGCCAGCCCGGAACAGTTTGGATACCGAAATAAGATGGAGTTCTCCTTTGGTGACTTGTACAAGGACGGGCCGCTTGCACTAGGGATGCATAAGAGGGGAAGTTTTTATGATATTGCAGAAGTAACAAACTGTCAGATTGTGGACGAGGATTATCGAAAGATTTTAGCAACTACGCTGGAGTATTTCAGAGATGCGGGTTGTAGTTTTTTTCATAAATTGAGACATACCGGTTATTTACGTCATTTGCTGGTTCGTAAGGGAAAAAGAACCAAGGAAATATTGATTGACCTGGTTACAACTACTCAAGTAGAAAACGGAATTTGCGAGGAAAATTTGCTTGAAAAATACGCAAAATCGATTAAAGAGTTGAAGTTGGAAGGAAATCTTGTTGGAATATTACATACGAAAAATGACCGCGTTGCGGATATTATCGCAGATGAGGGAACAGATATTTTGTTCGGAAGGGATTATTTGTTTGAAGAAATTTTAGACTTGCGTTTTAAGATATCAGCTTTTTCCTTCTTCCAAACCAATTCCCTTGGAGCGGAAGTGCTTTATGAAACGGCACGTGAATATATCGGAAAGCTTGACGTTGACGGCAAACCTTCACAGGTGGTCTATGACCTTTATTCCGGTACAGGAACCATCGCACAGATGATTGCGCCGGTTGCAAAAAAAGTCATCGGCGTGGAAATCATTGAGGAAGCGGTTGAAGCCGCAAAAGTGAATGCTTCCTTAAACGGCTTAGATAATTGCGATTTTATTGCCGGAGATGTGTTGAAAGTGCTTGATACCATTGAGGAACGTCCGGACTATATTATTTTAGATCCGCCACGCGATGGTATCCATCCAAAAGCTTTGGAAAAAATCATTAACTATGGGGTAGACAAGATGGTTTATATTAGTTGTAAACCAACAAGCCTTGCAAGAGATTTGGAAATATTAACGGCAAGGGGCTATCAGGTAGAAAGAGTAGGCTGCGTAGATATGTTCCCGGGAACGGTGCACGTTGAGACGGTATGTTTATTGTCCGTTAGATGAGCTGGATTTGACTTCAGCAGAGAGTAAGGCGAATTATTAGGAAATTCAGGAATATGTGCTGAAGGAACATGGGTTGAAGGTTTCTAATCTCTATATTTCACAGGTAAAAAACGCAATCAAAAAAGATTGCGTTCGAAAGTGTGGAATAGAGGTTGGGGAGAATTATAACTTGCCTAAGTCGGAAGATAGCAGACAGTCTCAGTGTTCGGAGGAGAAGGAAAAAGCGATAAAGGATGCATTGGAGCATTTTGGGATGATTTAGAGAGGTGAGCACATGGCATTAAACTATACTGTATATCAGTATGATGGCAGCAGGAACGCAGTTGTTATGACAGATATGGATGGCAAGCAACTTGTAATTGACTGTGATAAGGCAGAGGAGCAGGTTGTATTTGATGAGCCGGGGGATGCAGGAATTCTTGCCAGACTTGCAAGGAAAGAGCCAGCAAATTATGTGAGTATTGCAATGCGTCCGGGTGGATTGCAGGATTATGTGGATGTGTGGAATGAGTTGAATTGAGGTGTAGCGTTTTATGGTGAATGCTAATAGTACGGTTGTAAATGGTATAATTAAAACTGATAAGGGCAATGTTACTTTTTATGGTGAAAATTTTAAATTTACTTTTATGAATGCAGATACTAAGGAAGAACTTGTTCTTGATGTTGATGAAAATGGGTATATTTGGGGGAGAACATACGAAGGTAAGGTAATTGCAATATATGCTAAGAGAAGCATCAAAATTAAAGGGACAAGGGTCTTGAATACTTGGAATTATATAATTTCAAAATTTGATGGTGTATCTAACGAAAGCATAAAGACATTTAAGGGTATTAGATTTAAAAACGGTGTTATTCGAACTATACATCCATGTAATGCTTTGCATCATGATTTTGAGAAATCTAAGGAAGGGATATTGGCATATCGCATAGAAAATGATAGTAAATGTTATTCGATTAATGTAGACAATGAAACAGTAACCTGGAAATTTGGCTCTGAAATAAATCAAAGAATGTCGATAGAGGAAGGCGAATCTTTATCCAATGGAAATGCATTGTTAGACATATTGTTTGATAATAAGCAAGGCTATAAAACATTTTATGATTGGTACGGATATGTGTGCGATTTTTGTGCTTTTTTAACATTTAGAAATAACATATGTTTTGAGGAAATTTTTCTTTTAAGGGAAACTCCGTACAATGTAAATGAGGCATTTGCTGAGTGTTATGTAAAAATTGAAGGCGAGGCGTCTATAAGGAAGTTTGTTAATATTATTCCAATTTCATATATTGACAATGATGTGTTTAAAGAGATTGTTATGAATATTCTTAAGCAAGACAAAAAACATAAAGGTCTACCTATATTTATTGCCCCTAGGGATGATAAAGATGCTATAATTATGGATGTGGGTAAGATAAGAAATATATGTTCTGCTTTAGAAATGGAGATGGATTTAGGTGGTGTACATTTAGAATCAAGCCCTAATATGAATGTACTCATAAAAACCGTCAAAAAGTATGTAAAGGAACATCGTGATGGGAAGGAACCATTGTCTTCAAAAACATATGACTATATTTTTGGGAACATTTCCTATTGGGATCAGCCTTTGGCAGAAAGGGCATATAATGCATGGAAACAGCATGAAGATAAGATGCAACCTTTGTTAAAACTGTATAGTATTGATATTGACCAAGAAAAAATAGAGATGTTTGTTAAAGCAAGAAATAATATTACTCATAACGGATTTACTGGGATGGATGAAGATGTGGCAAATACAGCGTTTGTGTTGATGGGATTAGTTTATTGTTGTGCGTTAACAAGAATTAAAGTATCAACAGAATTGATTAAGGCTATTATGGGAAGAAGATTTTTTTAAAAACGACGGTATATTTTCTTGTATTAGGATGTGTGTGTAGACTTATTAAGATGGAAGGAGCATAAATAATGATTAGAGATATTATGATGGCAAATGAAGCAGTAACGCCTAACCAAAGAGAAATGGAAATACTACATGAATATTTTCCTACTTGCTTTCAAACCGATGGTTCGTTTGATTTAACTCGCTTTTCCGAGTTTTTAAAAGATAAAGTAAATGTTGCTAAAGAAGGTTACGAACTGAAATTTTTAGGTAAAAATTATGCAAGGATGCTTGCATCGTTAGATACTGAAACAGTTATTGTTCCTGATGATGCTCATAACAGCAAGCCTGAAAATATTAACAGTGAAAATGTTTATATCAGTGGAGATAACCTTGATGGTTTGAAACACTTATTAAAGTCATACTCAGGAAAAATTAAATGTATTTACATAGATCCACCTTATAATACGGGTACTGATGGATTTGTTTATAATGATAAGTTTAATTTTACAATTGATGTTTTAATGGAAAAATTGAGTGTTTCAGAAGAACAAGCGCAGCATATTTTAGATTTAACTACAAGAGGTAGTTCATCTCATTCAGCATGGTTGATGTTTATGTACCCAAGATTACAACTTGCAAGACAATTACTATCTTACGATGGGGCAATTTTTATATCAATAGATTTTAATGAACTATCCAATTTAAAACTTATATGCAATGATATATTTGGTGAAGAAAATTGTATTGGCTGTATAGCAAACATTAATAATCCCAAAGGACGCTCAGATGATAAATATTTTGCTACAGCACATGAATATATACTTGTCTATAAGCGTAAAGAAACTGTTATCAATGCTTTTGATGCGGAAGAAAAAGTATTAAAAAGATATCGGGAACAGGATTCCAATGGTAAAAAATATAGATTGATAGATTTGAGAAAAACTGGCGATGCAGATTTGCGAAGTGACAGAGAGGAAATGTTTTATCCATTCTATTATAACGAACGAACTAAAAATTTGATTCTTGGCGAAAAAGGACTTGATGCACCAGAAGGATATATAACGATAGTCCCTATGAAAACAGCAACTATAGAGGGACGATGGAGATGGGGGCATGATGATGAGGCTATGCAAGAAGGATTTAAAAATCTTGTAGCACAGTACATGCCTCAGAAAAAACAATGGAGTATTTTTGAAAAGGATTATCTCAATGAAGATGAAGGTGTAACGCCTACTACAGTATGGAATTTTAAAGATGTAAATAGCGAGCGTGGAACAGAAACATTCACGAATTTAGGATTTGAAAAAGAAGTATTTCCAAAGCCCAAACCTGTGGGAACTATTGAACGAATACTGAAAATTGGAACTAATGATAATGATATTGTTTTAGATTTCTTTTCTGGTTCTGCAACCACTGCACATGCTGTCATGAACAAACTCATTTGTGATAATAAAAAGATAAAATATATTCTTGTTCAGTTACAAGAAAAGACAAAGGTTAACAGTGTTGCTGAAAAAAACGGCTACTCTACAATAGATGCAATTGGACAAGAACGTATAAAACGTGCAGCGAAAAAATTGCGAGAAGAAAATCCTGACACAACTGCTGATCTTGGGTTTAAACACTATACTTTGCGTGAAGTCAACCAGACAACATTAGACAAAATGGAGTCTTTTGATAATACTGGTTTTATTACTGATACTACAATATACGATGAGTTTGGCGTAAGAACAGTGCTTACAACGTGGCTTGTTCATGATAATTATGGTTTTGTAAATAATTGTAAAATGATTGATTTTTCAGGCTACATAGCATATTGGTGTGAAAATCATTTGTATCTCATCAACCCTGGATTGACAGAAGAAGCTATCAGAGCCATGATTGAAAAATATAATTTTGAAGGTGAATTCAATCCACAGAATATAGTTCTCTTTGGTTATAGCTTTAACTATGTTGAAATGGAGAATTTGAAAACTAATGTAAAGATTTTACGAGATTCAGAGAAGAATTTAAAAATCAATCTAGATATCAGATATTAAGGAGGTGCAGATTTTGGAACTAATACTTGAACGAGAATTAGACCACCAAAAGAAAGCGGTCGATGCACTTATGTCTGCACTAGACGGTATTTCAATGATTAAGCCTAATCTGTCTTATGAAAATCCATCATTTGATAGGACAGAACTTCGCTTGATTCATAATTTGGTGGAAGTTCAAAAAAGCATACGTGCAGATTATCGTGGTTGCCGTGATGAGGGATCTTATTTAAATCTTGATGTAAAGATGGAAACCGGAACAGGAAAAACATATGTATATACACAGACCATCTATGAAATGCACAAGCGATTTGGCTTTAACAAATTTATCATTGCTGTTCCATCCCTTCCAATCAAAGCAGGTACTGCACAGTTTATATCTGATAGCTATGTAAAGCATCATTTTTCTGATGCCTGTGGATATAACTGTGATATTGAACTTGGCGTTTTGGAAAGTCCTAAAAAGAAGAAAAAAGGATTTTTAGCTATGCCATCAGCAGTACGTGATTTCGTTACTGGCTCTTGTCAGAACACAAACAAAATTTATGTATTGCTTGTAAATATGCAACTGTTAACCAATGGTAATATGCTCACGCGATCCGATTACGACTATTTGGTTGAAGGGTTTTATCGCCCATTCGATGCATTAAAAGCTACTAAACCTGTTGTAGTGATTGATGAGCCACATCGTTTCTCTAGAGACCAGAAAGCATATAAAGCTATAGTTGAAGAATTATGTCCACAGATGATTATTCGTTTTGGAGCAACGTTTCCAGAAATATCCGTCGGAACAGGACGTAATAAAGCAATATTCAAGGATTTTAATAATCTTGTATATGAGTTGAATGCTTGCGATTCCTTTAATCTTAATTTGATTAAGGGGGTTGCAAAGGAGCATTTTGAACCATTGTCACAAAAAGAGGAGAAAGTCAAACTAGTTAATGTTGTCTCAAAGACCTCTGCTACTTTTCAGTTTAAAAAGCGTGGTGAAGATACAAAAACCTATATGTTGACTCCAGGAGATTCGCTCTCTGTTATAGATACTGCTTTTGAGGGAATCACGATATCTGCTATAGGGAAAAATTTTATCGAATTGACAAACGGGCAGACAAAGTTTCAAGGCGAAGAATTTAATACAGATATTTATTCCTCATCATATCAGGAGCAGATGTTGAAATTAGCTATTCAGCGTCATTTTGAAACTGAAAGACAGAATTTTTCCGGAAGGCAATTCAAAATAAAGACATTGGCACTTTTCTTTATTGATGATATTTCTTCGTACAGAGAATCAGGGGATGGGAAATCTCCATATCTTAAGGAAATGTTTGAACGGTTGTTGCTAGAAAGTATTAATAATTTACTGGAAACACTTCCTAGTGCAGAACAAGAATACAGAGATTATCTTGAAGCTAGTGTTACTAATATTTCTGCTTGTCATGCAGGATATTTTTCGCAAGATAACAGCGACTCAGATGAAGCCATTGCAAATGAAGTAGCAGACATTCTTCATAATAAGAAAGGCTTGATTTCTCTTCGCAATGCAGATGGAACATACAATACACGAAGATTCTTGTTCTCAAAATGGACATTAAAAGAAGGATGGGACAATCCGAATGTATTTACTATTGCTAAACTTCGCTCTAGTGGTAGCGAAAACAGTAAACTTCAGGAAGTGGGTCGTGGCTTACGTTTGCCGGTAGATGAAAATGGTAATCGTATTTCTAACGAAGAATTCAAATTGAACTACATCGTAGATTTTACTGAAGCTGATTTTGCACAGAGATTAGTTGATGAAATCAACGGAGAAATGCCAGCTGCTACTGTTGTATCAAAAGAGACTTTAGAGAAAGTTGCAAAAGACCGTCACATGGATACAAATGCACTTGTTATTGAATTGATGACAAAGGGATATATTAATTTTGAATTAGAAATCAATTCCGAAAAAAGAGAAGCCTTCTTTGCTGATTATCCAGAGTTTATGAGTGGTGTTGGAAGCAATAAAGTTACTGATGTTAATAAGAATAAAAAAGAAGAAATTCAGATTCGTAAAGCTGTATTCTCTGAACTGAAAGAATTATGGGAAAGTATCAATCATAAATATTATTTGTTTTTTGATGTAGACCTAACAGATGAAATTCCGAAGGCTTTGCATGATATCTTACGAAAAGGTGGCATCTTTGGTAACGTTACATTATATAGCCACAGGGAAGAGGTTGCTGCTGATGGTAATGTCATGGCGGTAAGAGAAGATACAGGAGTGTCTTATTCTATTAGAAGACCAATAGCATATAATGAATTTTTAAAAAGAATCTGTCAACAAACAAGTATTCCAATTGTAGAAATCCACAAAGCGATGTGTGAACTTGCAAACGAAAAACCAAATGGAATACCCGCAGATTACATCAATGAATACTCGGTTGCTAATATTGTTTCTGCCTTTGCAGAATGGCGTATAGAGAAAATGCAGACTCGGTTCAAATATACACGCTCTAATCAGCCTGTAACAGAAACGGCTCTGACATATAAGGACGGTACTCCAAGAGAAGTAATAAAACAAGGAAATGTAGGAACAATGTTTGCTGAAGGTACACCTTCTAACAAATATTTATATAATCGAATTGCCTTTGACTCTCCGCTGGAAAAGGAAAATATCATGACAGATATTGATGAGGTTGTGGTATATGGAAAAATCCCTAAATCCAGTATTGCTATTCCGACTATTGTCGGTGAAAATTACAGTCCGGACTTTATGTATGTTGTTAAGCATAAGGACGGCACGAAGGAATTAAATATTGTGGTGGAAACAAAACTAGTAGAAAAGAAATCAACTCTTCGCGGTACAGAAGATGCCAAGATCAAATGTGCAGAAGCTTTTTTTAAGCAACTTACAATAGATGGATATACTGTTTCATTCCATACACAATTAAGCAATAAAAAGGTTAAGCAGATTATTGAAGAAGTAATTTCTGAATGATACTTCTGAATTTGAAAAGGTGCGTCACAAAGTGGAGCACTTTTCTGAAAAGTGTGTCAAAAAGTGACGCACCTTTCAAAGTAGGGAAAACTGTCTTCAAAAAAGGTGCGCCACAAAGTGGAGTCATTTTTCAAAAGGTGTGCCAAAAAGTGGAGTACTTTTCCCAAAAGTGCGTCAAAAAGTGGCACACCTATATAAATAACGGGGATTTTAGGGGATTCCCCTAACAAGATGCATGAAGATGGCTTGTGGCCACAAAATGCGTATCTTGCGAAAGACACCCAGAGAACTTTTTTAGGCATCAGAAAAGGTGTTATTTTCAGTGATTTTTTGCTAAAACCGTAGTTATGTCGGAATTTCCAACATAGAAGTTAAAAAGTATGTCAAAATTTCCAACATAAAAATGTAATTCCAACATAGATTTCCAACATACTAGAATTTTGAGTTTTTTAGACCGACGCAAAATTCCAACATGAAAAATGGAAAGTATGTCGGAATTTCTAACATAAAAATACGATTCCGACATGAATTCCCAACATACTTACAGAAGGGAGAGAAAGGATGTCTCAAGATAAATTAAGTCTGGTAAAGAAGTTCCGGTTGAGTCCAAGAGAAGCAACTATACTGGCAGATAAAGCACAGCAAGCAAATATGACAGAATCAGAATATTTGAGACTTATGATTAAAAGATTATCCGGAGATAAGGATATTGTTGAGAGAGCTTATTAACGAGGTAAATCATATCGGTATAAATATTAACCAGATTGTCCACAATTACAATTCCGGCATATATTCGGAGGATGACAAAGAGCGTCTGGTAGCCTATATGCGCAAACTGAATATGGAAGTGAACAACGTATATAAAACCGTAAACGAAGGAAAGTTTGGAAACGAGTAAGAGGAAATTATTTCTCACTGGAATCATTGCTTTTTCTAATCCATAGTTGTATCATTAAGACAAGAAGTCATTGAGACTTATAAGGACGAAAAGATGCAGAAGCGATTATGGAAGGAGGGAAGCTTTGAACAAGGAATTTGAACGCTGCTGCACATTCCTAGCCGAGATGATGGAAAAATACGGAGCATTGGTTTTGCGAGACATTGCCGTAGAGATTCAGTATGAACCGGAAACTTGGTGTGATGATGCAGAGGAAAAAAGACTTCGGTATGAGGCTTATGCGAGATGTTTTCTAGAGCGATTTGAGAAGGCGGCATAAGGATTTACCGGCATCTTGCGAGAGTGGGATGTATACATACGATAGAGCGTTCAAAATAGTAAGATTGAAAGTTTACTACTAACCGATAGGTGGTATAGAAATAGTCGGTTTGACAGGTTTACCGCTGACCAATATGCGGTATAGAAATGGTTGGATTGAAAGAGGTATTTCACGTATTGAGTATAATAATAGATTTGTAGAAATAAAAAAGGGTGTTCTGTAGCATGATTGTTGAAAATGATTTAGAAGGCGAAACAAACTCCTAGGGTAGTTTTAAAATAAACCTATGGGAGATATGTCGCATATAATAATGTTTTAATATT
>JAZNWA010000030.1:0-32464 GCA_045593085.1 Lachnospiraceae bacterium
TGAGTTTTTATAATAAGGAGAAGAAAATGGTAATCGAATCGAAGGATAAAGTTAGATTTCATTGGTGGGGAGACAATATTTTATTAATAAATAACATGGAGGAGTATTGTGTACTGAATGAAATAGAAAGTTATTTTGTAGAGTTTCTTGGTAAAGAAACAGAGTATAACGTTGTTATTGGTAAAATTGCCAAGGAACTGGAGACGGAAGATAAGGTGATACGGAGATTTGTTAATAGGTTTATAGTCAATTACCGAAAATTTGTTCGATTAAAGGAAAATCATGAGAGTAAATCTTTTATAATAACTGGAGAAAAGGGTAAGTATTATCCGGTAGAGATACACGTTTCTTTAACAAATGATTGTGTCCAACACTGTTTACATTGTTATAAATCGGCTGGTGAGCGACATGAATACATAAATACAAATGATTTGATGGGATTTTTAGATGAAATGAAGGAGAAGGTGCCACTTTTGACATTATCTGGTGGTGAACCAACGCTTCATCCGGCATTTGATGACATAATAAACAGATATTACCAAGATTATAGTATATGTGTTTTGACGTCTGGATATAATATTACTGAAGAAATGATGCAGGTTTTGATAAAAGCAAAGAGAGGAATAGTATTATCTGTTTATAGTGCTTTTTCAGATGAGCATGATTATATTGCGGGAAGACAAGGCTCTTATTCGGAGATAATGAGTACTATAAAACGTGCAAAGAACAGAAAAATTCCAATAGGGATTACAACTGTTTTGATGGGAAACAACTATGAAAGTATAGCCAGTTTAGTTGAATATTTGAAGAATAGTCAAATTGATAATGTGACAATCGGGAAATTGTCGATAGTAGGAAGAGCTAAAGAGAATTTTGATGAGAGCTATACTGACGATAAATATAACAGGCAAATAAAAAAGTTAAAGAAACAATACAAAGATATTATAGCTATGGGCGAAACTCATCAAAAAGGAAAGAACTCTATTTTGTCACCATTTCATCGTAATGCTGGAACATTATTGTGGGCGGTACATGAAAATGGTGAAATTCATCCATGTGCAACCTGTGCTGCGGAGAAATTTAAAATGGGTAATATAGAGAATTTTGATAAAACAATCTTGTGTGACAGAACAAGCTATAATGAGAAGATAAAAAAATATGTAAAGAAACGAAGGGTGTTTAATAAAGAACAATGCCCGCTACTTGATGAAATGAGTTGATTAAGAAGAACGAGGTGGAATAAATGAGAAGGTTTCTGAAATTATTGGAAAAAAACAAGGTATATTTTTTGTTTACACTTGCTATTGGTATTCTATATTCGGCAATTTCGGTTTATTTACCATGCGTTTCAGGAGAATTAGTGTCCTCCTTTGTGGATAATGGTAATAAGACGATGACCGCATTGGTTTATTTTATAGCAATAAGTCTTATACAAATCATATTTGCGCAATGGGATGCTTATTTGACAAGTAGGCTACAGATACGTCAAAAACAATTAATGAGAAGAAATTATTTTGACAGAATTGTAAATACTAAAATGTTGAATAAAGAAGAAATTGCAAGTGTTGTATCCTTTGTTAATAATGATATACCCGTTGTGACGAATCAATATTATATTGGAATTATTGATATCATCAAATGTATTTGTTTAATAGTTTTTTCGGCATACTCACTTTTCTATATTCACTGGAGTTTTTCGGTTATAATTGTCGGAATTGGGTTTTTGGTTGTTTTAATTCCTAAATTATTTAAGAAGAGTGGAGAAATAACACGTAATGAATTATCGTCGACACTGGGGAAATATAATGCAGGAATACAATCTTTTTTGAATGGCTTAGGAATATTAAAGACGTACGCTTGTCTAACACACGCAAAGAAACAAATGGAGTCTATAAATGAGAAAGTTGCAGAGCATGAGAAAAAACTGTTCTTAAAAAAATGGTTTGTGCAGGGAATAACAACTATTTTGCAATCGCTTAAGACCATATTGATTATAGTGATAGGACTTGTTTTAATTGTTAGAGGAAAAGCAGATGTTGGAATTTTGGTGACTGTGATTCAATTATCTGAGATGATAGGAGCACCTATTGAGGTTTTGTCATATTTGATACATGAAAAAAATGAAGTGCGTCCGTTGGTTGATAGATACATAGAGAGTCTTGAATTAAATAAACTTCAAAAAGAAGGTAGAACGATTCAGAATATAAAGGAGATTTATGTAGATAATCTTTCATATTCTGTTGCAGAACATCAGATTTTAAAAGATATTTCGATAAAGTTTGAAGCGGGAAAGAAATATTTAATAAAAGGTGAAAGTGGTAGTGGAAAAAGCACTTTTATTAAGATGTTATTGAAACTATATGATGGTGTTTATAGTGGAAAAGTAATGATAGACGATGTTAGCATAGTAGAAATTGATGAAAATGAATATTTTAAGAAGGTTTGTCCGGTTTTTCAAGAGGCGTATCTATTTCGAGCTTCGTTTGAGGAAAATATATTGATGGGAAGAAAAGTTTCGGAAGAAAAATATCAAAGTGTGATAAAACATTTGAAGCTAGAGTATTTGTTAGAACGATATATGGATTCAGAAATCACACCAGAAATAATGGAGCAATTATCGGGAGGAGAGAAACAAAAAATAATATTAGCTAGAGCGTTGGTTGGAGAACCTGAGGTGATTTTGGTTGATGAGGTGACATCAGCATTAGATGAAGAAAATAGTTATATTATTGAGGAGTATCTACTTAAAAGTAAAGCAATGATCGTACACATAGCACATCATTCAAGTAAAGAGTTGTTGAAATTATATGACGGTATATATACTATGATAGGTGGGAAATTGGTTATGTAGTTAGTAATGGGAATTTTATTGTGCGTTGTTAAGTGAAAAGTTTAATATGATAGTTGCCGTCGCCGTCCTGATTTGGACGGCGATTTTATGTTGGATTACCAAGATACAGAAATAAACGATATTAATTTTTTGATTAAATAAAATGTCGAAAAAAGTAGTAAAGTTTTACTAAAAATGCAATTTTTTATTATTTTACTAGTGATTTTTGATTTTTGTTGTGTTAAAATGGTGAACGGAGAAGTCCGTCTAAAATTACAAACAGAGGATTTGGAGGAAGATACAATGAACCGAATGGTAGGATTCTTAATTCGCAATAACCGTATAAAAAAAGGTATGTCTCAGGACCAGTTATGTAAAGATATTTGTGCTGTATCCTATTTGAGTAAAATTGAAAAAGGAATCGCACAGCCAAATCCGGAGATTGTGGCAGAACTTTTTGCCCGCTTGAATATGAAGTATGAAGAGGGCGAAGCGTTTGTAAAGAAATACAGAGAATTGATTTATAAGTATTTCGATGCATATTTCCATCAGGAAGAAACCATTGAATTTGAAGAAGAAATTTTTAAAGCAAGAAAAGAACTTGCCAACAGTGAATTAAATATTTCCTATCAGTTGTTCTGTTTATATCAGGCAGGGTCTTCTGATGAGGGCGTTGTTAAAAAGATTTTAAAAGATTTACAGATCTTCAGAGAATACATGAGAGAAGAAGAAGCCTTTTTATATGAAATGGCACGCGGTATGTTCTCCAAAGATCCGTGGATTCGAAAAGATTCCCTGATTAAAGCAGAGCATATTATGCCAAACAGCTTGGTTTCCGAGGCATTGATGTATGAGCATTATTACATGGGCGAGTATCAGGAGGCATTAAACTATTGCCATAGCGGATACGAAAGAGCAATGCGCGAAGGGTTCTTGCTTGTTGCGAAGCAGATCAGCTTTTTGGAAGGCGTGTGCTATTCCAATTTACATAACCTTGACCTGATGTTAAAAGCATATAATCGTTCCAAGGAATTGTCTCGCGGTCAGGAATCGGTGCTTGCATCTATCGATTACAATATCGGTACTGCGTATGTGGAAAATGAACGCTGGGAAGAAGCGATTCCGTATCTTTTAGCGGCTCTTAATGTGGAAAAAACGGAAGTTTCCGTATTCCTTATCTGCCACAAATTAGCACTTGCTTATGAGCAGGGAAAACGCAAAGAAGAAGGAAATATTTACTTAGAAAAGGCATTAAAGTTGAGTCAGAAATTAGAACCGATTCATCAGGACATGATTCGTTTTGTTGAGTTGCGTTATGCAAAAGATTACTTGTCAAGCGATGAGTATGCAACTTTGTTAAGTGACCTTTTTGATATGAAAGAGGAAATGGGTGCTGATTTTGTCCGTTTCCACAAGCCGTATATGGTGGAATGGTTAAAGAGCAAAAGAAAATACAAAGAAGCATACGAATTAGTTGCTGAAAATGAGAAAAACTAAAGGAGAAGTTTAATGCGTTGCTTAATATTCCGTAACGAAGAAATTACAGAAGAAGAATGTCTTTGTATCCGTCAGGAAGCATACAGAGAAAAATGCAGTAAGGATTTGCCGAAAAAAGTGAAGCGGATTATCGGCTGGCAAGGCATTTGCAAATCCTGCCAAAACCATAAAAAACCAAATTAAGAAAGCATTATTATTGGAGGTGCGCAGCACATGAAAAAAAGGAAAGTGTGGGTTTTGGGTCATAAAAACCCGGACACAGATTCTATTTGTTCGGCTATTGCGTACGCGTATTTGAAAAACCAAACAGGAACGGATGAATATATCCCGGTTAGAGCGGGGCATATGACGGAGGAAACGCACTATGTGCTTAATTACTTCGGCGTTGCTAAGCCACAATATGTAACAAACGTTCAATCACAGGTAAAAGACATAGATTACCGCGTGGTAGAAGGTATAGATAAAGAGATTTCCCTGATGAAGGCGTGGAACATTATGAAACAGAAAGATGTTATGACCCTGCCGATTCTCGAGGGGGAAAAATTGAGGGGGTTAATTTCCCTGGGTGATATTGCAACAGCCTATATGGACGTGGCAGACAACCGTATTTTATCACAGGCGAATACGCAGTATAAAAACATCGTAGAAACATTAAAGGGAACGATGTTGGTGGGTGACATCAATGTGCGTTTTTCGGAAGGAAAAGTGCTGATTGGTGCAGCGAACCCGGACCAGATGGAAAAAAGTATTGAAAAGCATGATATTGTTATTTTAGGCAACCGGTACGAAGCACAGCTTTGCGCCATTGAAATGGGGGCAGATTGTATCATTGTCACACAGGAGGCAGAGGTTTCTTTTACCATTCAGAGATTGGCAGAGGAAAAAGGATGTTTTATCATTACAACGCCTTATGACACGTATACAGCAGCCAGATTATTAAATCAGAGCATGCCGGTTGAACATTTCATGATTACCGAACGTCTGACGAAATTTATGCCGGAGGATTCGGTGGAAAAAGTAAAAGAAACCATGGCAAAACTTCGTCACAGATATTTTCCGGTGGTGGATAAAGAGAACAACTACCTTGGATTATTGTCCAAACGAAGCTTGTTAGATATGACACCGAAGGCTGTTATTTTGGTTGACCATAATGAAAAAAGCCAGGCAATAGACGGTATCGAAGACGCAGAAATTTTAGAAATTATCGATCATCATCGTTTGGGAAGCTTAGAAACGATTGCACCTGTTTTCTTCAGAAACCAGCCGCTTGGCTGTACGGCCACAATTGTTTACCTGATGTATAAAGAGCAAAAGGTAGAGATTCCGCAGTATATCGCAGGCTTGTTATGTGCCGCAATTTTATCGGATACCCTGATTTACCGGTCGCCAACCTGTACGCAGACAGATAAGAATGCGGCAGAAGAACTGGCTGAAATTGCGGGTGTCGATGCGAAAAGCTTTGCTACCGAGATGTTTAGTGCAGGCATTAATTTTGCACAAAAGAGTGCAGATGAGATTTATAAACGCGACTTAAAACGCTTCTCTATGGGCGACAAAGTGGTTGAAATTGCGCAGTTGAATTTCATGGCGGAAGAGGAAATCGAAGGTCTGGAAGAACGATTGTTAGAATATATGAACAACCGTGTTGCCAACGGAGGTGTAGAAAATATTTATTTTATGATGACGGATATTTTACACGAACAATCAAAACTGCTTTTTGCGGGAAAAGGCGCAAAACAGTTATTAAAAGATGCGTTCCACGTTCCGCTTGACGAACATTCCGTGGTTCTTGCGGGCGTAGTATCCAGAAAGAAACAGCTGATTCCTCACTTGATGACAGCAATGCAACAATAACGGACAAAATGGGAAAGAAAGAGTTAGGATAAGAAATTGGGAGTACAACATAACAAAGTTTATGGAGATGAATTATTTAAAGTAGAAGAAGCACTGAACCTGCTTTTACCGGGAAGAATTCCGCAGGAGGAATCCATTCGATTAAAGCATATGGGCTTTATTCAGAATAAGGGGACGGACAAATTTAACTGTAACGTAATCAGCCGTAGCGGGATTATTACCGCTGAGGACTTAGAGATTATTTCTCAGATTGCTTATGAGTACGGAAATGGTCAAGTGGCGCTTACGGGTGGCGCAACAGTTGAAATTACAGGGATTCCATATCGTCATATTGCAGCGGTAATCGAATGTTGCGAAGCAAACGGAATTGAAATTGGCGGAATGGGGGCAAAGGTCCGCCCGGTTGTCAGCTGTCAGGGCGATATGTGCCGTTTTGGCATTGTGGAGAATGCGCAGAAATTAGCGGAAAAAGTGCAGGGGTTGTTCTATCACCGGTTACAACACGAGGAATTGCCGAATAAGTTTGAAATTGCCATTAGTTTTTGCCCAAGCGATTGCTCCGGGGCGAATACCTATGACGTAGGTATTGTGGGGATTTCCATTCCGAAGCTGCAGTTAAATCTGTGCAAGGGCTGTAAAAAATGTTCAGTAGAGCGTTTTTGCCCGACCGGCGCAGCCAAGGTGACAGAAGGCGTACTTCAGGTAAGTCGTCAGGATTGTGATTACTGCGGATTGTGTGTCAATCGTTGTCCGTTCGGAAGCGTGAAAGAAACTATGAAAGCGTTCCGGGTTTATATCGGAGGAAATCGGGGCAAGTCTGTAAAGAAGGGATATTGTTTTTCCAAAATTATCGTTACGGAAGAATCCATGTTATCGGTGATTGACCGCTTGATATACATTTATAAGACGGAAGGCGAACCGGGGGAATGGTTCAGCGACACCGTGGAGCGCTTGGGAGCAAAACAAATTGAAGACAGAGTACTTGCAAAGGTGCTTGAATAAAATACAAACGTAAAAATGGAGGGTTTTATGAGTAACCAGAAGAAAAAGGGCGGAAAGCAAACAATGGCAAAGAAATTAATGGTGCCGATGGTGTTTGCAACAGTGTTATTAATAGCGACAACGGTCAGCAATTACATCCAGACAATAGCTG
This sequence comes from Lachnospiraceae bacterium, assembly GCA_045593085.1. Taxonomy (GTDB): domain Bacteria; phylum Bacillota; class Clostridia; order Lachnospirales; family Lachnospiraceae; genus XBB1006. The sequence continues at coordinate 7,335 of JAZNWA010000030.1, forward strand.
TGGAACGGGAAGTAAAAACTATGGGAACACGGATTTTTAATTCTGTTATCATGGCAGAAGAAATTTTGATTGGTGTGTCAAATACCAGTGAATTGTATATGGAAGCAGCGATTACCGGAAATGAAAGCGTATTGACAGAAGCAAAGGGGAAGGAAGCGGAAATTGAAGGGTTCATCCAACAGCTCATCCAAATCAATCCGGAAGATGAAAAAGCATGGACGGATGTTTTGAATAAATACGATAAATTCTGCGAGCAGATTCGGAAATTCTATAGTGTTTACAAGGTTGGTGATGTAAGCACCAGCGCAAATTGCATCATTAATGCGGATCGTTTGGGAAGCGATGTAGAAAAAGCGGCATCCAAAATGGTGGATGAATACTATGCAGAATATACCGAAATCCAAGGAAAGACAGAAACGAAATTAAGTTTAATTAATATCCAGACACTTTTTTCCAATGTTATAACAATCGGTGTTCTTGCGTTGGCTATGGTTGTTATTACCAAGCAGGTGATTGAACCGATTAAGAAGGTAACCGGTGCGTTGGGAGCTTTAGCGAAGAAGGATTTAACGGATGAAGATATTAAAATTAACTCTAAGGACGAGATGGGAATCTTAGCGAATGCCTGCAACGAATTGCGTATGTCTATGAAGGACGTTATGGGAACCTTACATGCATCTTCTTCCGATATGGATCACTCTTCCGCGGAAATGGCAGAGCGTTCGGAACGCATTGCTCAGAATATTCAAGATATTACCGATTCCATCAACAGTATTGCAACCACTGCCGGAGAACAGGCAATGGATGTAGAAAAAACTGCCGGTGAAATCGATGAATTAAAGATGGTCATCGAAAGAAGCAAAGCAGCTTCCGGAAATCTTTCCGTAGCCAGTGATGAAATTTCAGATGTAAGCCGCGAAGGCGAAAAGGTTGTTGAAAATCTTTACAAGATCACAAAAGACAGCGAAGGTGCATTCCGGTCCATTTTTGACAGCATTGAACGGATTAATGAAAGCACACAGCGTATCGGAGAAGCCTCTGATATGATTGAGAGCATCGCATCCCAGACCAATTTACTTTCATTAAATGCATCCATAGAGGCTGCAAGAGCCGGTGAGGCCGGAAGAGGCTTTGCGGTAGTTGCAGACGAAATCAGAAAACTTTCCGAAGAATCTACCGGTTGCGTAAATGAGATTGACGCAATGTTGTTAGAGCTTCGCAACAATGTAAAAAATGCAACCGAGCAGAGCACAACGGTAAAACGTGCAGTGGAAATGCAGATGCAGGGCGTGGATAATACCAGAAGTGCATACGGTGAAATTGCATCTAACGTAGAACGAATTGATCAGGAAATCAAAAACTTGACAGATATCAGCAGGATTATGCACGAAACCTGCGTGACGGTATCTGAGGTGGTTATGAATCTGTCTGCATCCGCAGAGGAAAATGCGGCAGCGACCCAACAAACCAATGCTGCGGTAGAAGAGGTATTGGCAATGATTCAGGAAATTGCGGAAGGCACCGGAAATATCAAGGACCTCTCCTCTGAATTACAGGAACAGGTTCAGTTATACAAATTAGAAAAATAAAGAATTTTTACGGAAGAACGGTTCATAAATGAGCCGTTCTTTTTTCGCAAAAACTTCTTATTTATTAGTGGCAAAGGAATTTGATTCGTGCTATAATAAGAATAGTGCTTTGTAGTGCAAAGATATAGGAGAGGTACGATATGATAAAGAGTGAAGAAAGATACCGGTGTTATGTGCAAATCCTTAAGGATGAACTGGTTCCGGCTATGGGATGTACCGAGCCGATTGCCATTGCATACGCAGCGGCAAAGGCAAGAGAAGTGTTGGGCAATATCCCGGAGAAGGTTGTGCTTGAAGTAAGCGGTAACATTATTAAGAATGTAAAGAGTGTTATTGTTCCGCACACCGGAGGCATGCGAGGAATTCCGGCAGCAGCTGCAGCAGGAATCATTGCAGGGGATGCTTCTAAGGAATTGCAGGTATTGGCTCATGTAACCCGGGAACAGGAAGCGGAAATGAAGAAGTATGAGGAGAATACTCCGATGCAGATCATCCATTCCGACAATGCAGCAATTTTTTACCTTGGGGTACATTGCTATTACGGAGATGACCACAGCTTTGTGGAAATCAAGGACAGACACAGAAACATCGTTCGCGTTGAGAAGAATGACGAAGTGTTATTTTTAAAGGATGCGGATGAAAAGGAAGAATTACAGGCAGCAAGTGTTGATTGTGATAACATAAAGAAATTAAGTGAAGACAGAAGCTGTTTAACCGTTGCGCAGATCATTGATTTTGCAAAAACAGTGGATGTGGAAGACGTAAAGGAAACTCTGGACCGACAGATTTCCTATAATATGGCGATTTCCGAAGAGGGTCTGAGAGGAAACTACGGTGCAAATGTCGGAAAGGTATTGATGAAGCACTATCCGAATGACATTAAGACCAAGGCGAAGGCGGCTGCGGCAGCAGGTTCCGATGCCAGAATGAACGGTTGCGAATTGCCGGTTATCATTAACTCCGGCAGCGGCAATCAGGGTATGACAACCTCCATCCCGGTCATTGTATATGCAAGAGAATTAGGAAAAACACAAGAAGAATTATACAGAGCCTTAGTGGTTTCCAATTTGGTAACCATTCATTTAAAAACCGGCGTTGGCAGACTTTCCGCATATTGCGGAGCCGTGAGTGCCGGATGCGGCTGTGGTGCCGGAATTGCATTTTTACTCGGTGGGGGAGAAGAGGAAGTGGCCCACACCATTGTAAATGCACTGGCGATGATTTCCGGAACGGTTTGTGACGGAGCAAAAGCTTCTTGTGCAGCAAAGATTGCTGCAGCAGTAGAGGCAGGTATTCTTGGCTACTATATGTTTGTAGAAGGTCAGGAATTTGTTGGTGGTGACGGCCTTGTATTAAAAGGCGTTGAAAATACCATCGCCAACTTTGGTAAGCTGGCAGCTGTCGGAATGGCAGGCACAGATAAAGAAATTATACGTCTTATGATAGGCGAATAAATAAGGGCTAAAGGAGAAGAAAAAATGAGTGAAATCAAAAAAGTACCTACACGTGATGAGGTAGAATTGAAAGACACTTGGGCAACCGAAGATTTATATGCGACTGACGAAGCCTGGGAAGAAGATTTAAAACGTACAGAGGAATTCGTAAGACGTTTTAGCGAAATGAGAGGAACCTTAGGACAGAGCGGAAAGAACGTTTTAGAATTGTTCCGTCTTGACGAAGAATGTGATTTGTGGATTGACAACGTTGCAAACTACGCAATGAGAAAAGCAGACCAGGATACTACAAATGGTCATTACCAAGATTTTAGTGCGAGACTTATGAATGCAAGCGTACAGATTGGAAATGCATCTTCTTATGTATCACCGGAAATTTTAGCGATTCCGGAAGAAACATTAGAAGGATTTTTCAAAGAAGTTCCTGAACTTGAATTATACAGAGTTGCAATCAATGATATTACAAGAAAGAGAGCACATGTGCTTAGCCCTGAAATGGAAAGCTTACTTGCAGCAACAGGTAATGTAACAGGTGCACCGAGCAACATCCGCGGAATGTTAGATAACGCAGATATTAAGTTCCCATCCATTATCGATGAAAACGGTCAGGAACGTCAGATTACACATGGAAGCTTCATTCCGCTTATGGAAGGAAAGTGCAGAGAAACCCGTAAGAAAGCATTCGAATCTGTATATCATACCTATGAACAGTTCAAAAATACATACGCTTCCTTACTTGCAGCACAGACAAAGCAGTTGAAGTTTAAAGCAGATGCAAGACATTATAATAGTACAATTGAAGCATCTCTTGACGCAACCAACGTACCGGTTAGTGTATACCACAACTTAATTGAAGCAGTACATAACAATATGGATAAGATGTACAAATATGTAGCATTGAGAAAGAAAGTAATGGGTTACGGAGATTTACATTTCTATGACATTTACGCACCGATTACAGAATCTTCTTCTGCATACATTCCATATGAAGAAGCACAGAAGACCGTGCTTGAAGCAGTAAAACCTTTGGGCGAAGAATATGTTGAGATTTTAAGAAACGGTTTCAACAGCCGTTGGGTTGACGTTTATGAAAACGTTGGTAAGAGAAGCGGTGCATACTCTGCAGGAGCTAAGAAACACCCGTATGTATTGATGAACTATTCCGGAACATTAGATTCCGAATTTACATTGGCTCATGAAATGGGACATGCAATGCATTCTTATTTCTCCAACAGAACACAGCCAACCATTTACTCTAACTACAGAATTTTCGTGGCTGAAATCGCATCTACCTGTAACGAAGCATTATTAATGCAGTACTTATTAGGAAAATGTACAGATAAGAAGGAAAGAGCAATCTTAATCAACCACTTCTTAGACAGCTTCAAAGGAACCGTATATCGTCAGACCATGTTCGCTGAATTCGAATTGATGATGAACCAGATGAATGAAAGAGGCGAAACTCTTACAGCAGATAAGTTGTGTAAGGTATATGAAGACCTTCAGAGATTATACTTTGGTGAAGATATTGTTATCGACAAAGAAATCGCTTATGAATGGTGCCGTATCCCACACTTCTATTATAACTACTATGTATTCCAGTATGCGACAGGTTTCTCTGCAGCGATTGCATTATCCAGAAAGATTTTGCAGGAAGGTGAACCGGCAGTTAAGAAATACTTGCAGTTCTTAAGCGGCGGATGTTCAAAAGACCCGATCAGCTTATTGAAAGATGCAGGTGTTGATATGACTACTGCAGCACCAATCAATGAAGCATTGGCATACTTTGGAGAATTAGTTGACGAAATGGAAGAACTTTTGAAATAAGGTTGACAAACCAAAGTTTCTTTGCCATTATTAGAATGTTGTGAAACTTTTTAAATTTACTATATTATATTAATTTTTTACGGAGGTATTTATCATGGGAAAAGTTTGGAATTTCTCAGCAGGTCCTGCAATCCTTCCTAAGGAAGTGCTTCAGGAAGTAGCAGAAGAAATGGTTGATTACAGAGGAACAGGTATGTCTGTAATCGAAATGAGCCATCGTGGAGCAGTTATCGATGGTATTATTAAGGAAGCAGAAAAAGATCTTCGTGATGTTATGAACATCCCGGACAACTACAAAGTATTATTCTTACAGGGTGGTGCTTCCCAGCAGTTCGCAGCAGTTCCAATGAACTTAATGAAGAACGGCGTTGCTGACTACATCGTAACAGGTAACTGGGCTAAGAAAGCTTGGCAGGAAGCTCAGATGTATGGAAAAGCTAACAAGATTGCTTCATCTGAAGATGAAACATTCAGCTATATCCCGGATTGTTCCGATTTGCCAATCAGCGAAGATGCAGACTATGTATACATTTGTGAAAACAACACAATTTACGGAACAAAATTCAACAAATTACCAAACACAAAGGGCAAGATTTTAGTATCTGACCAGTCCTCTAACTTCTTATCTGAACCGGTAGACGTTACAAAATACGGCGTAATCTACGGTGGTGTTCAGAAGAACATCGGACCTGCAGGTTTAGTAATTGCAATCATTCGTGAAGATTTAATTCGTGAAGACATTTTCCCATCAACACCAACCATGTTGAAATGGAAAACTCAGGCTGATAACGGTTCTTTATACAATACTCCTAACGTATTTGCTATCTACGTATGTGGTAAAGTATTCAAATGGTTAAAGGCTAGAGGTGGTCTTGAAGCTATGAAGAAATACAACGAAGAAAAAGCTGCAATCCTTTATGATTTCTTGGATCAGAGCGAAATGTTCGTTGGTACAGTAAGAAAAGAAGACCGTTCTTTAATGAACGTTCCTTTCGTTACAAGAAACCGCGACAAAGACTTAGAAGCTAAATTTATCAAAGAAGCAAAAGAAGCTGGTATGGAAAACTTAAAAGGCCACAAATCTGTTGGCGGTATGAGAGCTTCCATTTACAACGCTATGCCAAAAGAAGGTGTTGAAGCTTTAGTTGCATTCATGAAGAAATTTGAAGAGGAGAATAAATAATGTTTAAATATCATTGTTTAAATGCCATCTCTGAAGTAGGTTTAAGAGAATTTACCGGAGATTACAATAAAGTAGAAGACATTAACGAAGCAGAAAGCATCTTGGTTCGTAGTGCTGCAATGCATGACATGCAGTTTGGTAAAGAATTAAGAGCAATTGCTCGTGCAGGTGCAGGTGTTAACAACATCCCGCTTGACCGTTGTGCTGAAGAAGGAATCGTTGTATTCAACACTCCTGGCGCAAATGCAAACGCAGTTAAAGAATTAGTACTTATGGGTATGCTTATGGCTTATCGTCATGGCTTTGAAGCAGCTTCCTGGGTAAAAGAAAATAAAGCAGATGCTGACATTGCCACAACAACTGAAAAAGCAAAGAAAGCATACGGCGGAAACGAAATCTTCGGAAAAACAATCGGTATCATCGGTATGGGTGCTATCGGTATGAAGATTGCTCAGTCTTGTATGGCTCTTGGAATGGACGTAGTTGGTTACGACGCATTCCCAATTCCGGAAGCAAGACTTGCATTAATTCCTGGTGCAAAAATCGTAAACACAATGGAAGAAGTTTATACAAACTGTGATTTCTTAACAATCCATGTTCCGTTAAATGATTCAACAAAGGGAATGATCAACGCTGCAACCATCGCTAAGATGAGAGATGGTGTTGTTGTTATGAACTTCGCTCGTGGCGGATTAATTAACAACGCTGATATGGCAGCTGCATTAAAAGAAGGAAAAGTTAGAAGCTATGTATGTGACTTCCCGGATGCAGAAGTTGCAAATATGGAAGGTGCATTAGTACTTCCTCACTTAGGAGCTTCTACTGATGAAGCAGAAGAAAACTGTGCAGCTATGGCTGTTAAACAGGTTAGAGAATTCTTCGAAAACGGTAACATCGTAAACTCTGTTAACTATCCAAACGTTTCTTTAGACAGAGCAGGAAAGAACAGAATTTGTATCTTATTCAAGGGCGAAAGCATTCTTGATAAAGTAAATGTTAACGTAAAAGCAAGCAAAGAAGCTGTGAAAGGTGCGTTCGGATATGCAATTATCGATACTGATGATGATGCATGCCCATGCTGCATTAAGACAGATGATATGCTTCGTGTAACCGTAATCAACGGATAATTCAATTTTTAAGGAGAACATAAATATGCCAAAGGTAACACCTTTTAGAGCGATTCGTCCTGATGTGAAGGTTGTTGATAAAGTAGCAGCTCTTCCATACGACGTTTATAACAGAAAAGAAGCATGTGAAGTTGTAAAAGGCAATCCACTTTCTTTCTTAAACATCGACCGTGCAGAAACACAGTTTGGTGATGATGTGGATACTTATGCTCCATGCGTATATGAAAAAGCAAGAGAACTTCTTGATGCAAGAATTGCAGATGGTACATATGTACAGGAAGAAGCTCCTGTTTATTACATCTATGCATTAACCATGGATGGACGTACACAGACAGGTATTGTTGCTTGTTCAGATGTTGATGATTATCAGAATGATATTATCAAAAAACATGAAAATACCAGAGAAAGCAAGGAACAGGATCGTATTCGTCACGTTGATGCAACAGACGCACATACAGGCCCAATCTTCCTTGTTTACAGACAGATTGATTCTATCCGCGAAGTAGTGGCAAGAACAAAGAAAAATGCTCCGTTATATGATTACATTGCAGAAGACGGAATTCGTCATGAAGCATGGATTATTTCTGACGCAGCAGATATCAAAACAATTCAGGAAGGCTTTGCTTCTATTCCTGCAACCTATATTGCTGACGGACATCACAGATGTGCATCTGCAGTTAAGGTTGGTTTAAAGAGAAGACAGGAAAACCCGAACTACACAGGAGAAGAAGGATTCAACCGTTTCTTATCCGTATTATTCCCGGATGATGAAATGATGATTATGGATTACAACCGTGTAGTGAAAGACTTAAATGGTTTAACTGAAGCTGAATTTATGGCAAAAGTTGAAGAATTATTTGACGTAAAAGAAGCATGTGCTCAGGTTCATCCTGAAAAGAAAGGTACTTTTGGTATGTACCTTGGCCAGAAATGGTATCATTTAACAGCAAAACCGGCAATTTGTTCCGATGATGCTGTAGAAGGATTAGATGTTTCTGTTCTTCAGAACAACTTATTAGGACCGGTTCTTGGTATCGGCGATCCAAGAACAGATGAAAGAATTGACTTCATTGGCGGTATTAGAGGTTTAGGCGAATTAGAGAGAAGATGTAAAGAAGATATGGTCGTTGCATTCTCTATGTACCCAACTTCTATCCAGGAGTTATTAGATGTAGCTGATGCTCACAGATTAATGCCTCCAAAATCAACATGGTTTGAGCCAAAACTTAGAAGTGGTTTATTCATCCACCGTTTAACAGACTAATTTAGGAAGAGACTGCTTTCGGGCAGTCTCTTTTAAAGCAAAGGAGACAAAAAAATGGGAAAGTTAATTGAATGTGTACCTAATTACAGTGAAGGTAGAGACCTTGCTAAAGTAGAAAAAATCCTTGATTGCTTTAGAGGCAAAGAAGGCGTTAAATTATTAGACTACAGCTCCGATGAAAGCCATAACAGAACCGTTGTTACCGTTATTGGTGAACCGGAACAGTTAAAAGCAGCAGTTGTTGAATCTATTGGAAAAGCAGTTGAATTAATCGACTTAACACAACATGAAGGACAGCACCCAAGAATGGGTTGTGTTGACGTAGTTCCTTTTATTCCTGTAAGAGAAGCAACTATTGAAGATGCAGATGCATTGGCAAAAGAAGTTGCAGCAGAAGCGGCAGAAAAGTTCGGCCAGCCATTCTTCTTATATGAAAAATCTGCAACAGCTCCTCACAGAGAAAACCTTGCTTCCGTTCGTAAAGGACAGTTTGAAGGTATGGCAGAAAAAATGAAAGATCAGGATATGTGGAAACCGGACTTTGGTCCAAATACCATTCACCCAACCGGTGGTGTAACAGCTATTGGAGCAAGAATGCCACTTGTAGCTTACAACATCAACTTAAATACATCTGATGTAGCAATCGCAGATGCAATTGCAAAGAAGGTACGTCACATTGGCGGAGGTCTTCGTTTCGTAAAAGCAATGGGCGTTTTATTAGAAGACAGAAATATTGCACAGGTTTCCATGAACCTTGTAAACTATGAAAAGTCTGCAATTTACCAGGCACAGGAAATGGTAAAAATGGAAGCTAAGAGATACGGCGTTAGCGTAATCGGTAGTGAAGTAATCGGTTTGGTTCCAATGGCTGCATTGATTAACGCAGCTGAATACTACTTACAGATAGAAAATTTTGACATCAATCAGGTGTTAGAGACACGCTTACTGTAGTTTTGGAGGAAAATAGCATGAAAGAAATGACACTTACAGCTTTCACAGCTTTAACTGAATCTGATGCTCCGGCACCGGGTGGCGGAAGCGTTGCAGCATTGGCCGGAGCGCTTGGCGCAGCATTAGCAGGAATGGTTGCAAACTTAACCATCGGTAAAGAAAAGTATGCAGAGTCCTGGGCAGCTATGGAAGAAATGGAACCAAAGGCAAAAGCGCTTTCTGAAAAATTGTTAGTAGCAATTACGGAAGATTCCGAATCTTTCAATTTATATATGGATGCTTTAAAACTTCCAAAGGAAACAGATGAAGAAAAAGCAATCAGAAGACAGGCTATGCAGGATGGATTAAAAGCAGCAGCTTTAGTTCCTTTAAACACTGCAAAATTAGCTTACGAAGTAATGGATTATGCAGAACTTGCTATCACAAAAGGTAATCCAAATGCAGTGACGGATGGTAAAACAGCATTAATGCTTGCAAGAACAGCAGTATTGGCGGCAGGATACAATGTGAAGATTAACCTTGAATCCATTAAAGATGAAGAATTTGTTGCAAAACTTTCTGAAGAATTGAAGACAATTGAAGAAAACGCAATTCGCAGAGAAAAAGAAGTTTTAGGTTTATAATTGTATATTACAGACAAAGTTAAAACGCAAGGGGCGGCCTTATAGAAGGTCGCTCTTTTTTTTGAAAAATAAAACCATCTTAAATTGTGCTGTATCTATCTGTATGAAAGGCGGGTGAAAAAAGTCAGAAATGACCATAAAAGAGTCGAAAAAACACAGAAATATCAACAACTTCTTGTATAATAATGAAATATACGTACAGTTTCGAGTGAAATAATGAAATTTTTGCTAAAGATATAATATTTTAGAAAATTCGTACTACATCAAGGAGGAACAGAAAATGAAACGAATTATGGCCATCGTCTTGGCTGTAGTAATGGTTTTATCATCACCGATGCAATCATTAGCTACATATGCGGAGGATAAAACTCCGGACAATCGATTGGAAAATAACACGATAGGAGAGGACGAAAAGGACAGCGCTAATGACACAATCCAAACACCGGAACAGCAAAAATATCCGACCGGTTTGTTGGAAGATACAGTTATCGAAGTGGAACCGGAGGGTGAAAGGCTATTTACGCAGGCTACTCCGATGTTCCAAACGGCAAGACCTTTGTCAGAAGTGTATTATCATGCATGGGATGCATATTCGACGAATTATTTTTATAATCTTGCATCAGAAAGAGAGAAAGCGTTCTATGATGCTTTAGACGAGGTCTGCAGAGGATTTTTGAATACAACTGCGGATGCGGTTGAATGGGAATCACAGGAGGGCTCTATTTATTATCATACCGGATTTATTAACGTAGAAGGATGGACACAGGATCAAGTTCATGAATTGGTGCAAATCTTCCGAGTGAATAATCCACAGTACTATTTCATTAACAATGTTTTTCTAAGCGGTTCCAGTGGAGCAACGATAACATTTTCCATGGGAATTTATTCTGCTTTTGCAGATGGTGAAGACCGTGCAGAGGCTACTGCAGACTTCGGTGCGCAGATAGATGCGTGGATAGCAGAACTTGCCGATTGTGAAACAGAAGAAGAAACAATGCTTGAGATTCACCGTTTAATTTGTGAAAAAGTAGATTACAACGAAGCAATTTACGGTAATTATGACGAAGAAGTAGAGTTTACGCAGACGGCATACAGCGTTATGTGTATGGATAGAACCGTTTGTGCCGGTTATGCGGAAGCGGTTGCGTTAATGTGTAATGCAATGGGTATTGATGCACTTTGTGTAACCAGTTATAACCATCAGTGGAACAAAGTTCGTATCGAAGATCAGTGGTACAATGCAGATGCTACATGGGCCGATCAGAGTTACGGAATTGACTATGAATTTTATTTAAGAAGTGATGATTATTATGACAATGCAGCTGCACAGGCTGAAAGTCATGAAGAAGAAGCTTTTTGGGAAGAGTACCTTCCGGCATGTAGTTTGGACTCCAATCCGACATCGGATGGTTACAATTATTTGACGCCGGGTATATTACCTACAATTAGTCAGAATGCGGCTTCACCATTATTTAAAGTTATTTATAATGACGGATGGTACTATGTGGAAATTGCGAGTACAACACCTGGAGCAACGATTTATTATACGATAGATGGAAGCGAACCGTCAGTGGCTTCTACAAAGTCCTTTTATGGTACGGGAAGCAGTTTTGAAGAAATCACACAGTTAAAAGCAATTGCCGTTATGGATGGCTATTATGACAGCGCAGTTGCTACTTGGGACGGAGAATTTTGGGACGAGACAACTTTTACCGTAGACGGTATTGATTACGAGGTGCTGATTGATCAGACGGTAGCGGGAGTTGTTAGAGATAACTTACAGGGAGCTATTTTTACGGTTCCTTCAATTGCAAACGGATATACGGTTTCGGAAATTCAATTTATGGATGATGATGAAATTACCAAGGTTATTTTGTCAGAAAACATAAGAAAATTTCACGTGACGGATATGACTATGCTGAAACAGATTGAGGTTGATGAAAACAATCCGAATTTTAAAGCATTAGACGGAATCGTTTACAACAAGGCAATGGACACGATTATTTGTTGTCCACAAAACTATCAGGCAGAAGAATTGATTCTTCCGGATACTGTAAGAATTATTGAAACGCAGGCTTTTTATTCTTGTAACAATATTGTTCGCATAGAATTGCCGGATGAGGTGTATCAGATTCGGATATGGGCATTTTCTAATTGTGAGAAATTGGAAGAAATCCATGTGGAATATCACGAGGTAGAGTATTACTTAGAAGATGTTTTAAGCTCCGAAGAATGGCCTTCCCAAAAAGCATTTAATTATTTGGAAGGTATTGCTATAAATGAAGATGCATGGATTTCAGGCAATGCGTTTGAAAATAATCAGGCATTGATAAGTGTTGATATACCGGCAGCAATCCAGTATGGCACAGGTGCTACAATGCTTGAGCAATCTTGTGCATTTACGATTATGCCAACTTATCAGACAAATGACAAGATTACGGAATTTTTCGCGGATGCAACAAAGGTATACAGCTATACAGGTACTATGGCAGATGCATATTGTGCATGTTACGATATACCTTTTGAATCGATGAAAGAAATCGATAAAATTATTTATTTAACTGAGAAATTAGATAATAATGAGATTCGTATTTTGGCAGCCAGAATATTCTCGGCAGAGGAATACGAAATCCCGGAAACTATTTTTGGAAGAACCGTCACAGAAATAGGTGCAAGATACGAGTATTATGTATCTGTATTCCCGACACAGGTGAGAGTTGAAGAAGCTTCGAATCCGGGAAGTACTGCTCCGGATGGTGTTTGTCGTATCGAGAGATTGATTCTTCCGGACACCTTGAGGGTTATTGGAAAAAATACATTCCATAATATCGGAATCAATGAGGTCGTAATGCAGGAAGGCTTAAAGACGATTGAATTTTCAGCCTTTTTTGGTTCCGGTATAGAGACATTAGATATTCCGAATACAGTTGTAGAAATAGAGGGTCATGCATTTGCTTGTTCGAATTTCTTGACAGAGGTTACAATCCCTGAGTCTGTAGAAGAACTTGGCGGATTCGCATTTAGTGATTGCGAAGCGCTGACAAAGGTGACTTTAGAGTGTAAGGTTAAAGATTATCTTGATGTTTTTATGAATACTCCTATTACAGAACTGGAGTTTCCGGATGGTGCAATACATATTTATTTGAGAAGTATGCCGGAATTGGAAAGTGTGACATTCTCTGAAACAGTTAGTAATGTTCAATTACAAGAGGAACTTTCCGCATTAACGGAAATAAATATTCCGGGTGAAGTATTTGAAATTAGCGGAAACCTTGAACAATTTGCTTTAAACGGATGTGTGATTTATGGTGACACAAACTCCGAGGCAGAAAAGATTGCATTAGAAAATGGAATTACATTCCAATCAGTGGGAGAAATTGAAAAAGTTGATTTTACATTTGCTGTACCGGGTTATGATGAACTTCCGGAAGGTGAAAGATATGATGGAAGACTTTATATTAAGCATTACATCGGAACCGGTGAAGAAACGCTTGTTATTCCGGAATACTACGGAAGTCGAAAGATTGTAGGATTTGAAGAGTATGGTGTTGCAACACAAATTTTATCAGTAGATGTCCGGTCGGTTATTATTCCGGAAGGAATTGAAGTAATTCACTCGTTTAGCTGTTTGGACGATATTCCGAGCACTGAAATTACTATTCCGAGAAGTGTAAGATATATTGGTCAGAATGGTTTCTATATTTATAGCGGAAATGGTGAAAAGGTTTGTGTATATGGCTATCCGGGAAGTTATGTAGAAACTTGGGTGGAAGAATATAATGAGACTATTACAGGCTCAGAGGGAATAGAGTTTAGAAATGTAGAACTTGACCGCTTCGTATATGAAACCGTTCAATTAGCAGAGATTAAGAATACCGGGGATGCTTTTAAATTGTCCTGGGAGCAAATTAATGATGCGGATGGATATTATGTATATCGTAAGTCAGGCGATAATTGGGTAAAGATTGCAACCCTGACTGGTGGAGCAACTTTACAGTATACAGACGCAAACATTGAAAGTGATAATGAATATACTTATTGTGTAAAAGCTTACAAAGGTTCTTTGGAAAGTAGGGGAACGGAGGCTTCCGCATATTATTTAGAGGCTCCAACAGTACAATCTTTAACTCAAAACGGAGATGCACTTACAATTACATGGGATGAAATCGTTGGAGCTGAGGGATATAGTGTAACTGTTGAGGTTAATGGTTCGAATTGGAACCAATCTGTAACAGGAACATCAGCAACATTCTATCTTTATGATAGCTATGCAAGTGCAGGAGATTTATTAGTAATTTACATTGAAGCTTTCAATGATGAAGGTTGGTCACAATGGGATGCAAATATAAGAGAGTATGTTTGGGATGAATCAAATGAAGAAAACAACCCGGACAACCCGGACAACCCGGACAACCCGGATAACCCAGACAATCCGGATAACCCAGACAACCCGGACAATCCGGACAACCCAGACAATCCGGATAACCCGGATGAACCAATTGAAAACCCATTTGCCGATGTTTCCGAAGATGCATATTACTATGAACCGGTATTGTGGGCATACGAAAACGGAATAACATCCGGCTACACTCCAACCGAGTTTGGTACCAACGGAACTTGTACAAGAGGCGAAATCGTAACCTTTTTATGGAGAGCGATGGGCAGACCGGAACCAACCACAACAGTAAATCCATTTATCGATGTTCCGGAAGACGCATATTTTGAAAAAGCGGTATTGTGGGCATACGAAAATGGAATCACATCCGGACTTACCGAGACAAACTTTGGACCATCCAAAGAATGTACAAGAGAGCAGATTGTAACTTTCTTGTGGAGAGCAATGGGTAGACAAGAGCCGACTATCGCGGAACATAGCTTTGCAGACGTGGCAGATGGCGAATATTATACCAAAGCAGTACTTTGGGCAAAAGAAAACGGAATCACATCCGGACTTACAGCAACGATGTTTGGTACAGGAAAGACCTGTATCAGAGCGGATGTAGTAAGTTTCTTATATCGAACATTGGTATAAGAAATGAAAGAATAAAATATTTTCAAGGAGGAAATGAGATGAAAAAAATAGTTTCATTGGTTTTGGCGATGATTATGATTTTATCATCACCGGTGCAGTCTATGGCATGGAGTCCGAATGGCGGAACAGATAACCGTTTGGAGGGCGACTCCAATCAAATGTATGAGCCGGGACAGCAGGATGCTTATCCGACAGGCTTGTTGCCGGATAAAATGATTCGGGTTGATGTGAAAGACATTAATATGTTTACGCAGGCAACTCCGATGTTTGAAAATGCGAGACCGCTTTCAGAGGAATATGATCACGCATGGGATACATATTCCACAAATTACTTCTACAATCTTAGTACCGATGAAGAAAAGGAAATTTTGTGGGATGCTTTAGACGAAGTTTGTAGAGGATTTCTTGCAACTACTGCTGATGCAATTGCATGGGAATATGGCGGCACAACTTATTATCATACCGGATTTATGGATGTTGAAGGTTGGACAAACGATGAACTTCATGAATTTGTTCAAATATTCAGAACAAATAATCCGCAGTATTATTTTT
Source organism: Lachnospiraceae bacterium (assembly GCA_045593085.1). Taxonomy (GTDB): domain Bacteria; phylum Bacillota; class Clostridia; order Lachnospirales; family Lachnospiraceae; genus XBB1006. Next base: position 22,937 of record JAZNWA010000030.1, read on the forward strand.
TAAATAATATGTTTATATCCGGCGGAGAAGGTACATCGATGACATTTTCATTGGGAATCTACGAAGCATTTGCCGATGGAGATGCAAGAGCTACAGCCACGGCAGATTTTGGTGAACAGGTAGATGCGTGGAAAGCAGAACTTGCCGATTGTGAAACAGAAGAAGAAACAATGCTTGAAATTCATCGTCTGATTTGCGAAAAAGTAGATTACAACGAAGCAATTTACGGCGATTATGATGAAGAAGTTGAATTTACACAGAGTGCATACAGCGTAATGTGTATGGATTTAACGGTTTGTGCCGGTTATGCGGAAGCTGTTGCTTTAATGTGTAATGCAATGGGTATCGATGCACTTTGTGTAACCAGTTATAATCATCAGTGGAATAAAGTTCGTATCGAAGATCAGTGGTACAATGTAGATGCAACCTGGGATGACCAGTCCTATGGTATTGATTACGAATTCTATTTAAGAAGTGATGACTATTATGATAACGCAGCTGCACAGGCTGAAAGTCATGAAGAAGAATTGTTCTGGGAAGAATACTTGCCAATCTGTAGTTTGGATTCCAATCCGACATCAGACGGGTACCTTTATGAAATTCCTGGAACATTACCGAATATCTCCATGACTGTTGAAAGACCGACAATTGAAGTGACAGAAGTTGCCGAAGAATACCAGGTTAGAATTTATAGCGAAATTGATGGTGCAGTGATTTATTACACCTTAGACGGAACAACACCATCCGTAGCTTTCACAAAATCTATTTATGGTGGTGAATTGGTAAATATTACAGTTACATCAACTGAAGAAGTAGATAAGATAAGAGCAATTGCAGTGTTAGATGGTTTTTATGATAGTGAAATAACGACAAGTGAAAACGCTCCGGAACCGAACGTGCCTAACGTGGATATTTCGCAGATTGGACAAAATGGCCGTATCATTGAAGTGGCTTGGGCTCAAAATATGAACGTGGATGGATATTATGTATATCGAAAAACAACCGGTGATTGGGAACGGGTTGCAACAATGGAGCGTAATGATATTTTTTGGTATTTTGATTCGGATGTAGAAAGTGGTGTTAAATACTATTATTATGTTACCGGCTATGTGGGGTCACGAGAAGGAGATACTGCAAGTAAAGATGCGTGGTGTTATTATTTAGATATTCCGGAAATTGAGACTGTGGTTCAAAACGAAAACATAGTTACTCTTAGTTGGAATGAAATTGCCGGTGCAGAATCTTATGAATTGCAGGTAATAGCAAATAATATAGGATGGATAGATGTTGCAGAAATAAGTGCGACAACATATGACCATGATATATCTACATTACCGATACAAGTAAATAAAGGAGATACGCTTGTTTATAGAATTATAGTATGGAACCATACTATGGAAGCATATATGTATGATGATGTGTTGAATGTGACCATAGTCTTTGGAGAAGAGCCTACAATTGAAAATCCATTTATCGATGTTCCGGAAGATGCATATTACTATGAACCGGTACTTTGGGCATACGAAAACAACATTACCTCCGGTTACACGCCGACTGAATTCGGTACTAACGGAACTTGTACCAGAGGTGAAATCGTAACCTTCTTATGGAGAGCGATGGGAAGACCGGAACCAACAACGACTGAAAATCCGTTTACAGATGTTCCGGAAGGCATATACTACGAAAAGGCAGTGCTTTGGGCATATGAAAACGGAATCACATCCGGTCTTACCGAGACTACTTTTGGTCCGGATAAGGGATGTACAAGAGAACAGATTGTAACTTTCTTGTGGAGAGCAATGGGTAGACAAGAGCCGACTATCGCGGAACATAGCTTTGCAGACGTGGCAGATGGCGAATATTATACCAAAGCGGTATTGTGGGCAAAAGAAAATGGAATCACGTCCGGTCTTACAGCAACGATGTTTGGTACAGGAAGGACCTGTATCAGAGCGGACGTAGTAAGTTTCTTATATCGTACGCTTGTAGATTAAAGATTCTAGTTAAACGATAGTAAAATATAAAAAGACGCCGAAGCGGTTGATGAATAACTGCTTCGGCGTTTGTTATTTTATTCAGGAGATTAATTTAATTTATTTCTCTTATGAGAACGATATTTTACATCACAATATTTGCAACGGTAAATTTCTTTATCAGCGTCAGATAAGTAGAATACCGGTTCCAATTCCTGCTCGATGGAAGTGATGCAACGTGGGTTTTTACATTTGATTACGCTGCGGATTTCGCTCGGAAGAGATAATTTCTTCTTGCTAACAATCACAGAACCTTTAATCTCGTTAACAGTAATGTTGTGATCAAGGAATCCAAGAACATCCATATCTAAAGAACCGATTGGGCATTCAACCTTAAGAATGTCTTTTTTACCCATCGCCTTGCTGGTGGCATTCGTAATAATAGCAATGGTGCAGTCTTTTAATTCATTCAACTTCATGTCCTGATAAATTTGTAAAGCCATTCCTGCCTGAATGTGGTCGAATACGTATCCTTCTGTAATAGCGCCTACGTTTAACATACTTTCACCTCCAATAATGTTAAGATTAATGCCATTCGAACATATACACCGTACTGTGCCTGGTCAAAATAAGCAGCACGCGGGTCGTCGTCAACAGCAACCGTAATTTCATTAACACGTGGAAGCGGATGCATAACAATCATATCCTCTTTTGCAGCTTCCATTTTTTCCGTATCTAAAATGTAGAAACCTTTTAATCTTAAGTAGTCTTCTTCGTTGAAGAATCTTTCTTTCTGAATTCTTGTCATATATAAAATATCTAATTCAGGCATTGCATCTTCCAAACGTTCTACTTCTTCGTAAGGAATATTATGAGCATCTAAAACTTCTTCTTTGATGAAGTTTGGTACTTTTAATTCTTCCGGAGAAATTAATACAAACTTGATGTTTTCATAACGAGCCAATGCTTCGATTAAGGAGTGAACGGTACGACCAAATTTTAAGTCGCCGCACAAACCGATAGTAAAGTTGCTAAGGCGTCCTTTTTTCTGTTTGATGGTTAATAAGTCTGTAAGGGTCTGGGTTGGATGATGGTGTCCGCCATCGCCGGCATTGATTACCGGAATTATAGAACGAAGGGAACCAACCAGTGGAGCACCTTCCTTTGGATGTCTGATTGCACAGATATCTGCGTATCCGCCGATGCAGCGAATGGTATCTGCAACGCTTTCACCTTTTGCTGCAGATGAACTTCCCGCTTCGGAGAATCCTAAAACCTGTCCGCCGAGTCTTAACATCGCGGATTCAAAACTTAAACGAGTACGTGTACTTGGCTCGTAGAAGCAAGTAGCTAAGATTTTTCCGTCACATGCATGTGCATATTTCGGGAGATTTTTTTCAATATCATCTGCCAATGCAAGCAGCTGATCTAATTCTTCCACTGAAAAATCCAGTGGGCTGATTAAATGACGCATGTTTTGTCCTCCTGTATTAAATTGTTTTTTCACACAATGCCTAGGCATTTTAATAATTATATGATAGAGGAAATATTGGTGTCAAGGCGAAAATCCGACTATTTTATGAAGAAAAATTTATTTTTTTTTGTACACTTTTTGACATCATTTGAACCGAATTTCTGTAATCATTGTAAAGCAAATATTTTATCCGTAAGAGTGCGAGGTGCGTTCTGATTTTGAAGTGGGAAAAAGGTGAAAATTACTCAAAAAATGGAAAAAACACCCTAATAATACTCTAAAATTACAGGTAAAGTCCGGGTTATCGGACAGTCAAGGGATATAATCCATATTAGAAAAGCAAAAGAAACAAAGGAGGAAGAAATATGGAACAGATTCGTTTAAAAGCAGAGGAACTTCAGAGATTCGGAATACATTTTTTGGTTGCAAGTATGGAGGCAATCGGTATTCTTTTTTTATTGGCAAAGGTTTTAAATCACACGGTTGAACAGTGGAGTGTGGGGATGACAGTGTTGCTTTATTTATTGTTAGTGATTTTATTTGTTCTGATTTTTGGAAAAAAGAATTGGAAATGTTCGGAATCATAAATTTCATAGAATAATTAAAAATTTCCTTTTTCCTTGTATTGATAACTGAAGCAAAAATAGTTATAATAGTATGGTCTAAGAAAAATGATGTACATTTATATATAAGGAAAACGGAGGATGGATATGAAACTGAAAATAGGAGCATTTTTAGGGGCAGTCCTTTTAATACTTTCCATTGCAGTTCTGCCGACGCGTGCAGCTGCAGGTGTAGTTTTGGATATGAAAACCGAGTTTAAAGTCGGTGACAAAATTGAAGTTATTATTCGATGCATTGATGCGAACGGAAATATTGTTGCCGGAGATGTAAAGTTTACGTATAAAACGGAACAATTTGAATATATTTCCTGTAGTGAAGATGCCACTGTGGAAAATGGTATTCTTACTGCATCCGGGAAAAATGTCACGATTTATTTAAAAGCAAAGGTTGCCGGAGATTGGTATATTCGAGTGGACCAATTGGATGCAAATGGAAACTCCCTTTATGCTGCGGGTGTTACATTAAAGATTAATCCGGGCAGCGGAAGCGGAGACGAAGGAAATGCCGGAAATGAGGGTAACACCGGAAATGAAGGTAACACAGGCAATGAGGGTAATACCGGAAACGAAGGTAATACCGGAGACGAAGGCGGTTCCGGAGAGGAAAATAACGGAAATAACGGCAACGGCGGAAACGTCAATGATGAAACAAACCGTTTACAGGAAGCATATATCCTGGTTAATAATTTTTTATATACCGTGTCTACACAGCATTGGGACGAAATGTTTGAAGCAGGATTTGTAGAAGGTGAATTGCTTATCAATCATACCGTAACATCCGGATTACAATACAAAGACACCGGAATATGGTTGATTCATTTGGTTAACGGTGAAACAGGAAAAGATGAAGGATATTATTCCTACAATCCGGAAACACAAAAAGTTTGTCCTTACATCACCTATGGTGTAGGCGACAAGGAATTGGAAAATGAACTGGAAAGCTTAAAAGAGAATCTTCAAAAGGCAAATGATAAGTATGAAGTTGTAAAACAGAAAAACCGTAATATGCTTATCGGTATCATTATCGGCGTTGCATTATTGTTAGTTGTAGTGATCGCAATTTTATTGTACAAACGTCGTTTGGAAGATGAAGAATATGAAATGGACTATATGAGAACGGACGGAGGAGCGCCGTTGAAAAAGCAGGGCGAGTACTTAAATGCCATTGCGAATAATAGTTATAAGGAAGACGAAGGACTTCCAAGAGACAGTTTTTACGGTGGTACAGAAGAAAAATCAAGAAAAGTTACACCAACGCGAAACAAAGAGCTTAATGAAGACTCGGTGGAAATTATAGATTTAGAAGACTTGTAGGAAACTACAAGTCTTTTCCATAAAGGAGGCAATATGAGAAAGTTTACAAAACAGGCGCAAAAGGCAATACATGCGGCTGAGAAAATATCTGACAAGTTAAATCATGCACATGTAGGTACAGAACATCTTCTCATCGGATTGTTAGAGGAAGGGCACGGTGTAGCTGCTCATTTGTTAGAAGGAGCCGGCGTCACAGCAGAACAAATCAGACAGATGGTAGCTGAATTGATTTCACCGCAGGGAGTTGGCGATATTTCTGACTTGAAAGAATATACACCAAGTGCATCATTGGTAATCAACTTAGCCGGTCAGCTGGCAGAAAAATATGAAGATGAAGAAGTGGGTACAGAGCATATCCTTTTAGCACTTTTAAAGGAAAAGGAATGTGTGGCATCCCGTCTGTTAAATACCGCAGGAGTAAATGGCGGAAAATTAATGGCGGATTTATTTGCTGCCATGGGACGTGATACCGCTTTGGCAAAAGAGGAACTTCCAAATGCAAATGCTACAAAAAAACAGGAGAAATCTTTCGTCGAACAATACGGGCGTGATATGACTGCGCTTGCGGAACAAGGCAAATTAGATCCTGTTATCGGAAGAGATGCAGAAATTAACCGAATGATTCAGATTATCAGCAGACGTGGAAAGAATAATCCATGTCTTGTGGGAGAGCCAGGTGTTGGAAAAAGTGCCATTGTGGAAGGTCTTGCACAGCGAATTGTAGCCGGTCGTGTTCCGGAAACGATACGAGGAAAACGTTTGATAAATTTGGATTTATCCGGTGTTGTTGCAGGCACAAAATACAGAGGTGAATTTGAGGAACGTATTAAGAAAATCCTCAAAGAAGTTACACAGAGCGGCAATATCATTATTTTTATCGATGAAATTCATACGATTATCGGAGCCGGTGGCGCGGAAGGTGCAATCGATGCTTCGAATATTATGAAACCGCTTTTGGCTAGGGGTGAGTTACAGTTAATTGGTGCGACTACCCTTACGGAATATAGAAAATATGTTGAAAAAGACACTGCTTTAGAGCGCCGTTTTCAACCGATAACAGTGGAAGAACCAACAGAAGCAGAGGCGATTGCCATTTTAACGGGACTTAAGAGCAAATATGAAGAACATCACAATGTAAGCATTACGCAAGATGCAATTATTGCAGCTGTTCAATTATCCTGCCGCTATATCAATGACCGTTTTTTGCCGGACAAGGCCTTAGATGTGCTTGATGAAGCATCTGCAAAAATGCGCCTTTTAGAAATTGCTGTTCCGGAAAAACTGGAAGATTTAAAAAACTTAATCTCCGAACAGGAAATTCTCATGGAAGAAGCCATCAAGAGTGGCGATTTTTCAAAAGCTTCTATAATAAAGAAAGAGCGTGGAGAAAACGCAAAAGAGTTGGAACAATTGGAAAAGCGCACGGAGCGTAAAAAGAATAAAAAGATTCCGGTGATCACCGAATCTGTTGTTGCAGGCATCGTTTCCGACTGGTCAAAGGTACCGGTTAATAAAATTGAAGAAAAAGAAACGGCACGTCTCGAAAAAATGGAAAGCGTGTTGCATCAACGAGTAGTCGGACAGGATGCTGCGGTCAGTGCTGTGGTACGTGCAGTAAAGCGTGGCCGTGTCGGATTAAAAGACCCGAAACGCCCAATCGGATCCTTCTTGTTTTTGGGCCCTACAGGTGTGGGAAAAACGGAATTAAGTAAAGCCTTGGCGGAGGCTTTGTTTGGCGATGAAAAATCATTGATTCGTGTAGATATGTCTGAATATATGGAAAAGCACAGCGTTTCAAAGATGATAGGTTCACCGCCTGGATATGTGGGGTATGACGAGGGTGGTCAGCTGTCTGAAAAAGTTCGTCGTAATCCATATGCTGTTATTTTGTTTGACGAAATTGAAAAGGCACATCCGGATGTTTTCAATATTTTGTTACAGATCTTAGATGATGGTCATGTGACGGATGCGCAGGGCAGAAAGATTGACTTTAAGAATACAATTATCATTATGACATCCAACGCCGGTGCACAAGCGATTGTTGCACCAAAGAATCTCGGCTTCGTCTCCAAGAAGGATGAGGCACGCGATTATGAGAATATGAAAAATGGCGTTATGGAAGAAGTGAAGCGAATCTTTAAACCGGAATTTTTAAATCGTATTGATGAAACCATTGTATTCCATTCCTTAAATATGGAACAAATGAAGAACATCGTATCGATTCAAACCCGTATACTTGCGAATCGTTGCAAAGATGTAATGAATCTGACATTAGAAGTATCCGGTCCTGTAAAAGAATACATTGTAAAAAAATCTTACGACCAAAAGTATGGTGCGCGTCCGTTAAAGCGTATGGTTCAAACAGAATTAGAAGATGCGTTAGCTGAAGAATTTTTACAAGGCAGGGTATCTGCAGGTGACCTTGTAAAAGTAAGAATGAAAAAAGAAAAAATTGTTTTCATAGCAGAAAAATAATTTCTGAATAAGTGTAAACGATTTTTCCTTAAGCTTTTTATACGTAAAATAGAGGGAGAATACATGGCAAAAGCAAAAAGCAGTACAGTTTTTTTCTGTCAAAATTGTGGATTTGAAAGTTCGAAATGGATGGGACAGTGTCCCGGATGTAAGGAATGGAATACATTTGTAGAGGAAACAATTTCCTCTCAGGCGGCGCAGGCGGTAAAAAAAGCGGTGTCTAAAACGACTGTTTCCAGAATGGAAGATATATCTGTCGGTGATGAAAAACGAATCCTTACCGGAATGACAGAACTTGATCGTGTGCTGGGAGGCGGCATTGTTCCCGGTTCTTTAATCTTGGTTGGAGGCGACCCTGGCATCGGAAAATCCACATTATTGTTACAAGTGTGCAATTATCTTGCCGATGCGGGAAATAAAGTGCTGTATATTTCCGGCGAAGAATCTATGCAACAAATAAAAATCCGCGCGGACAGACTTAGAAACAGTAGCCCAAACTTGTTTTTGCTGTGTGAAACGTCCCTGGAGATCATTGAAGAGATTATAGAAAGAGAAAAACCGGATACTGTTATCGTAGATTCTATTCAGACGATGTATGCCGGTGAGATTGCAACTGCGCCGGGCAGTGTTTCGCAAGTGCGGGCTGCAACCGGGGTATTTATGCAAATTGCAAAAGGAAAAGGTATATCTGTTTTTTTAGTAGGACATGTTACGAAAGAAGGAACAGTTGCAGGACCAAGGGTGCTGGAACATATGGTGGATACGGTGTTATATTTTGAAGGGGAACGACATGCATCCTACCGCATTCTCCGTGGTGTAAAAAATCGTTTTGGTTCAACAAATGAGATTGGTGTCTTCGAAATGAAGGGGACGGGATTGGAGCAGGTGTGCAATCCTTCAGAATACCTATTGGAAGGAAAGCCGATTGGAGCATCCGGTTCCATTGTTTCTTGTTCTATGGAAGGAACTCGCCCGATACTAATTGAAGTTCAGGCACTGGTGTGTCAAAGTAATTTGGGGATTCCGCGTCGTACATGCGTGGGTGCCGATACAAATCGATTAAATCTTCTGATGGCAGTTTTGGAAAAAAGAGGTGGTTTTCATCTGTCTAATTGCGATGCGTATATAAATATTGCAGGTGGAATGAAAATGAATGAGCCGGCTCTTGACCTGGCAATTGTTATTGCAATTCTTTCTTCATATAAAGATATTGTTATAGATGAAAAAACAATTTGCTTCGGAGAAGTAGGTTTGAGTGGAGAGGTTCGTTCTATTAATCAGTGCGAGGCCAGAGTAAAAGAAGCAATAAAGCTGGGCTTCAAAAAATGTATATTGCCGGAACATGCAAAAAAAAGCTTAGAAAATGTAAAGGGAATCGAACTTATCGGTGTTAACAATATTGGAGAAATCGTTGGAATAATTGGATAAAATAAAAAAATTAAAAAAATTTAAAAAAGTAGTTGACATTCTCTTTAGAAGATGATATTCTAACTAAGCTGTCGCCGAAACGGAGGACAGAAAATGACAAAAAGAACCTTGATAACTGAACAGTGAAATAACCTTGAAAGATTCAAAGAGAATTATTTTAAGAACGGTTTTCATTAAAAATGAAATCCCAGAAACACAGTAAAGACGAAAGTCTTAACGCAAGCAACAGCTTGTTAGCTAG
>JAZNWA010000031.1:0-89468 GCA_045593085.1 Lachnospiraceae bacterium
AATAGAGAATTAAAGTCAAGGAGTAAGTGCATCAGTTGTTAAAAAAAGAGAAGATATACAGAAGAAAATATGCTACAATAGAAGAAGTGAAAAAAGATGTATTCTGGTATATCGAATTGTTTTATAATCGTAGAAGAAGACATTCATCGTTGCAATACATGACACCGGTAGAATACCTTCGTAAATATGATAAAATGGAAGTCGCATAAATAAAAGATTTAAGTATGCGTATGGACGCGAAGGTGTGTCTCAAAAAAGCACCGCACTCCATTTAAGAAATATCCGATATTGAGAAATTAGAGAAATAAATAAAAAAAGTATCAAGGAGTAAAGTTGTGGATAGAACAGTTATTTATAAACCATATAAATCATATGTTTTTTGGGCCAGTATGATGCTGCTCGGGAGCCTAGGCTTAGCTGGGAGTGCTGTATGGAGCTGGAAACAAAGTTTAAGTATGCACTTTATAGTTTTAACGATAGTTTCTGCTTTTTGCATTTTCCTAGCATGCTATCTCTTTGTTAAATCGAAAGATGTTATTATACTTGATACATTTGGAATGAAAATTTTAAATACCGTGAAGAAAAAAGATACAACTATTTTGTGGTCAAGTCTTTACATTGGCTATATTCAGCAAAACTATAAAGGATACAAATTTTTAGTTCTATCACCTAAAGAACTTAATACAAGAGAAATCAAACAAATTGTTAATAAAGCCGCATGTCGTGATGTTATTTTTTATGAATGTTTTATTGTAATTCCTATTTCTTCATCTATAAATGAATCAAACATTGTAAATTTTGTTAGAAAGAATTTGATAGTGATTGATGACTGCGGCGAAAATGGTAGACACGAAATGTGATACCATATGCACAGAAACACATGGATGTTTCCTTGTTTTTTACAGGAAGCATCCATTTTGTTTTGCCTTAATCCGTTCGTTATTGTAATAATCGATATATTCTCTAATAGTTTCTGTAAATTGGTCAAACGAATTGTCGTGAATGATTGTAATTATTTATAGGGCGGTATAATCAATTTTGTTTTCGCATAAGGTGATATGAAGAATCAATGCGGACAAGGTGGTTATGAAGATATGGACAAAGCTTAGAACAAAAGAGAAAATTATTATTCTTTCTATATTGCTGTTTTTGTTAGTTGGTATCTTCTTTATCATCTTTCTTCCTAATAAAGAAAAGATTGTAGCCATCCAATTGGAAGAAATCTGTCAATCCCTTCAATTTTATGAATTAGATAAAGAAGAATGGATGGAAGTATTATCAAAGCAGGTGTCAGATGAAATTACGGTTGGAGATTTAAAAAAAATACTTGGCATACTTGGTATACGTTCTTTTATACAGTTAGAGGATTCCCTAAAAGATAAGATGCTCTTGAGCAGAGAAAACTATTATAAGGTGTATGATGATATTTTATCCATTCTGGACCTGGAGGAAAAAGTAAAAAAACAAACGATTCGTGTTAATAAACTTTTGGAAGTTACAAAGGAACAAGGAGTACTTTGTAGTGAAACTTTTATTTTTCGTGTATCGTATGGCCTTTCAAATTATAGAGAGGGCGGAGAATATTGCATCTATTCCATGGGGATGGAAATATTGGGTTGTAAAGAAACTTCAGGCAATTATCATGAGTCTTTAATTAATTTTAGTGACGCAAATATAAGAGTCTTACTTTCTTATGATGAGCATTATGAATGGGGAACGGAACAGGTTCAATTTCAGTTAGATGGTGAATATGAGTTTTATTTTAATGACATATATATAAAAGATGTCAGTGGTTTATTTGAAGTGTCAGAGTATATGAAACAGGCTGAACTGCCAATCCATCACAAACTCGGAAACCGAATGGAACTAATACCGAAAAGTGACGAAGCAAGATGTGTTATTTTATACAATAAAAAAGCCACAAATCCTTATCGGGGAAAACTGTTTATATATCCGAAAGAAAACAACTGTTTTGTTGTGAATGAGCTTCCGGTGGAACAATATTTATATTCTGTTGTACCCAGTGAAATGCCTTCCAATTATTCTTTTGAAGCATTAAAAGCGCAGGCTGTTTGTGCCAGATCATTTGCATATCGGCATTTGCTGTATGGTTCCTATTTGGAGTATTTTGCACATGTTGATGACACAACGAACAGCCAGGTTTATAATAAAACCTCTGAAAAAGATTCAACGAACAAAGCGGTGGATGAAACCAAGGGTGAGTATCTGTCCTATCGTAATGAAATCGCAACGACATATTATTTTTCTACATCCTGTGGAAATACCGCCGGTTATTCTTTTTGGGGATTGGAAGAGGAACAATATGGATATTTAATGAGCAGTTCGAAACTTGGAAAAATTGATTTATCAGAAGAGGATGCATTTTATGATTTTATTAAAACTGTTCCGGATGATGATTTTGAATCAGATTATAAGTATTATCGATGGAGCGGGGAAATAAAACTGAATTCAGATGTGTTAAAGCAAAGGATTTCATCACGAATAAAAAAGGATCCGGATGGATTTAGTGCATCGCCAAAATCGTCATGGGGAGAACCCATATCTATGTATGTAAAAGAACGAGATGTTTCGGGTGGCATAAAAGAATTGGCAATTGTTTATGAAAAACAGGAATTGCTTATTTCAGGCGAATATAATATTCGATATTGCCTTGGGCCACTTGTTACGGAAATTAGATTGAATAATGATGATATTTATTATGGTTTCATTTTACCGAGTGCTTTTTTTTACATAGAAGAATGTAAGGATGGAGTTTGCAAAATCATTGGCGGCGGATATGGTCATGGATTAGGAATGAGCCAAAACGGTGCAAATGCCATGGGAGAAGAGGGCTATACTTACGATGAAATCTTGGCGTTTTATTATAATGGTTGTAGACTGGTAGAGGAAAAGTGAAATTCTTGTTGCGAAAATTCTTTGTGTGGGTTATAATTTTACAGTATGAAAAAGGCATAGATGGTGCACAGTAGAGAGTTTGCATACTTACAGAGAGGGGAAATTATGGCTGGAAGTTTCCTTAAGATTTCTGCTTAGTCTTGAATTTCACACCGGAGCTGTTCTGTTGAAATCATTAGTAGACAGAAACGTTTTGTCCTCGTTACGGATGAATGAAGTGTCTGCATTAGCAGGAATCAGGGTGGTACCGCGGAATATTTCGTCCCTATGGATGAGATGTTTCGCGTTTTTTATGTGAAAAAACTCAGGTAATAAACAAAAAAGGAGATAAAACCATGAATGCAAATTTAGAAGCAATCAAACAGGAAATTATTGCCGGTTCTGAAGGCTTAAATTCCTCAAAAGAAGTGTATGAATTTAAAAAGAAATTCTTAGACGGAAAGACCGGTAAAATCGGTTTATTAATGAAAGAGATGAAGAACATTCCAAACGAAGAAAAGGCCGCTTACGGTAAGGGTGTAAACGAGTTAAAGGAATGGGCATTGGCTTTTTTAGGTGAATTAGATGAAAAAATGAAGGAAAGAGAGCTGCAGGCAAGATATGAAGCAGAAAAAATTGATATCTCTTTACCGGCAGTTACCACAGAAGAAGGAAATTTGCATCCGATTACATTGGTTCGTAACCAGATTATTGATGTATTTTCCAGCATGGGATTTGAAATCTATGAAGGTACAGAAATTGAAACCGATTACTATAACTTTACAGCATTAAATACACCGGAAGACCATCCGGCAAGAGATATGCAGGATACGTTCTATTTATCACCGGAATTATTACTTAGAACCCAGACATCTGCAGGACAGATTCATGTAATGGAAAGCAAACAGCCACCTATTAAGATTTTGTCCCCGGGAAAAGTGTTCCGTTCTGATGATGATGCAACCCATTCCCCAATGTTTTCTCAGATGGAAGGTTTGGTTGTAGACAAAGGCATTACTTTATGTGACCTACAGGGTATGTTAGACGAGTTCGTAAAACGAGTTTATGGAAATAATACAAAGACCCGTTTAAGACCATCATATTTCCCATTTACAGAGCCATCTGTTGAAGTAGACTGTAGCTGTTTTGAATGTGGCGGTAAAGGTTGTAAGCTTTGTAAAGGTACCGGTTGGATTGAGATTTTAGGCGGCGGTATTGTAAATGACCAGGTATTAATTAACTGCGGTATTGATCCAAATGTATACAGCGGATTTGCATTTGGTATTGGTATTGAACGTACTGCAATGTTAAAATACGGCATTAACAATATTAAGCTGTTGTTTGAATCTGACTTAAAAGTATTAAAACAGTTAAATGACTAAAATCATAGATTAAAAGAAAGGTACGGTATAAAAATATGTTAACACCATTGAGTTGGTTAAAAGAATATGTTGATATAGACATTACTCCACAGGAGTTAGAGGAAAAATTATTCTCCTGCGGATTTGAAGTAGAAGAATTATATGAAGTTGGCCGTGACATCAGCAATGTTGTTGTTGGTTATGTGTTAGAGTGCGAACCGATTCCGGAAACACATTTACATGTTTGTCAGGTAGATTGCGGGGCACACGGACAGTTCCAGATTTGTTGTGGCGCTGACAACGTATGCAAGGGTGGAAAATTCCCTGTAGCCTTGGTTGATGCAACCGTATATGCAACAGCCAAAGATCATAAGACTGTTGAAGGTGTTATGAAAATTGGCAAAGGTAAATTAAGAGGCTATGAGTCCTTTGGTATGCTTTGTTCCGGTGTTGAACTTGGTGTCAACGGAGATATGTATCCGGGAGCAGATTATAATGGATTATTGGTTTTACCGGAAGATGCTGAAATCGGAGTTGATGTTAAGCCAATCTTAGGCTTGGATGATTGGATTTTTGATATTTCCATTACAGCTAACAGACCGGACTGCCAGAGTATTTTCGGTATTGCCAGAGAAGTGGCTGCTGTGCTTGAAAAAGAAGTAAAAATGCCGGATTTAAGTTATACAGAAGATGATGTTACTTTAGATGGATTTAAAGTAACGGTGGATTGTCCGGATATTTGTCCGAGATATAGTGCCCACTATGTTCATGATGTAAAAATCGCAGAATCACCGGCTTGGATGAAACGCAGACTTTCCCTTGTTGGAATTAATTCTATTTCTAACGTCGTTGATATTACTAACTATATTTTGAAAGAATTGGGTCAGCCAATGCACGCCTTTGATTTTTCCACAATTGATGGAAATGCAATTAATGTTCGTCGTGCTACAAACGGGGAAAAGATTGTTACTTTAGATGAAACCGAGCTTACTTTAACCGATGCAAATATGCTGATTTGCGATGGTGTAAAACCGGTTGGCTTGGCCGGTGTTATGGGTGGATTAAATTCTGAAATCCGTGACACAACTTCTGCAGTGTTATTTGAATCTGCAAAATTTGCCCGTGATAATATCAGAAGAACCTCAAGAGCTGTCGGTAAGAGTTCTGATTCCAGCTCCCGTTATGCGAAAGGTGTTGATGAGTATGCAACGGTAATGGCAGGTAAGAGAGCATTGCATTTAATCGAAGAGTTAGGATGTGGTAAGGTATCTAAATTCCATGTAGATGTAAATACCGGTAACAGCGTAGAACCAAGAGAGGTAAGAGTAAGTATTGACAGAGTCAATAAATGCTTAGGAATTACCGTTCCAAATGATGACATTCTTCGTATTATGAAAAATCTTTCCTTTGAACCAAAGGTAAACGGCGATGAATTAATTTTACAGGTGCCGGCTTATCGTGAAGATATTGTTGGATATCAGGACATTGCAGAAGAAGTAATCCGTATGTATGGATATGAGCATATCATTCCGTCCTTTATGCCTAGTGCAAAAGTTACTATGGGTGGACAGAATCTTATTCAGAATACGGAATTACGTTTGAAAAAAGCTCTTTGTGCAGTTGGTGCGCATGAAGCAATTCATTATTCTTTCTTCTCACCATCTGATTTGGATTTGTTAAGATTGCCTGCAGATGCACCAGAAAGAAATGCAATCCGTATTTTAAACCCAATCAGCGAAGAATTATCATTAATGAGAACCACTTTAGCAGCATCTATGATTAATGCTGTCATTCGCAACCAGAAAAAAGGCAACTTAGAAGGAAGATTATTTGAAATTGCGAAGAAATTTGTACCAAAGGCATTACCGTTAACAGAACTTCCGGATGAACGACAGACCTTATGTGTTGCGGTTTGGGGTGAAAAAGAATCATTTTTTACATTAAAAGGAATTGCGGAAAAAGTTGCTGATACATTGCATTTGACATTTACTTATGCAAATACAACCAACAGTTTTTTACATCCATATCAGACAGCAAGCATTTTCTGTGAAGGAGTAGAAATCGGATATTTTGGCAAACTTGCTTATGATATTGCAGACGATTGTGATTTACGTACCCCGTTATACTTGATGGAAATTGACTTACAAACTGTTTCACAGTGGTATGGTAAAAAAGCAATCTTTACTCCGCTTCCGAAATTTGCAGAGGAGCAGAGAGACCTTGCAATTGTAGTAAATAAAGAAGTAACCTGCGGTGAAATTGAAACAGCCATGAAAGAAGCTTGTAAGTATATTACCAGCATTCAGTTGTTTGACATTTACGAAGGCGCTCAAATTGCTGAAGACAAGAAGAGTATGGCATTTACTGTATTATTTACACCAAAGGATGAAGCTTTTACAACAGAGTCTGTAGATGGATTTGTAAAGAAAATTTTAAAAGAATTAGGAAAGAGATTTGAAGCCGAATTAAGAAGTTAATAGAATTTGCTTGCATGCAGACCTGCTATGCAAGCAAATTCGTGTTATTAGAAAGGTTAAAAAATAAATGGAACAATTATTAAAATCAGATTTTTATTTTGATTTACCAGAGGAATTAATTGCTCAGGATCCGTTAGAAGACCGTTCCAGTTCCCGTATGTTAATGTTAAACAAAAACACGGGTGAGATAGAACATCATGTGTTTCGTGAAATTGTTGATTATCTTAACGAAGGAGATTGTCTGGTTTTAAATAATACGAAGGTGATTCCTGCCAGACTTATGGGAGTTCGAGAAGGAACCGGTGCAACGATTGAGGTTCTTTTGTTGAAACGTAGAGAAAACGACGTGTGGGAAGCGTTGGTAAAACCGGGAAAAAAATGTCGTATTGGAAATAAGGTTATTTTTGGTGATGGTATATTAACCGGTGAAATTATTGATATTGTGGAAGAAGGAAATCGTTTGATTCAATTTTCTTATGAAGGAATTTTTGAAGAAATATTGGACCAATTAGGACAAATGCCTTTACCACCTTATATTACACATCAATTACAAGATAAAAACCGTTATCAGACCGTTTATGCAAAACACGATGGTTCTGCGGCGGCACCAACTGCCGGACTTCACATGACACCACAGTTGCTTAAGGCTTTAAAGGCAAAAGGAGTTAAAATTGCGGAAGTTACATTACATGTAGGCCTTGGTACTTTCCGACCGGTAAAAGAAGAAAATGTACTTGAGCATCACATGCATTCAGAGTTTTATCAGATTACAAAAGAAGCTGCGGATGTTATCAATGAAACAAAAGCAAACGGTGGACGTGTAATTTGTGTAGGAACAACCAGTTGCAGAACAGTGGAATCGGCGGCAGATGCAAATGGTATGTTAAAGGAATGTAGTGGTTGGACCGAGATTTTTATTTATCCGGGGTATCAATTTAAAGTGTTAGATGCTTTAATTACCAATTTTCATCTTCCGGAATCTACATTGATTATGTTAGTCAGCGCTTTGGCAGGCCGGGAACATGTACTAAACGCATATAAAGAGGCCGTTGAGGAACGATATCGTTTCTTTAGTTTTGGAGATGCTATGTTTGTTCAATAAAAATTGCAAAAAAAAACTTGTTCTATTTTTGACAATGTAATACAATTAAGAAAAAACGGGAAGAGGTATAGTATGGAAGATAGAAGAAGAAGTAAACGTTTGGATTTGGATGTAACGGTTGAATTGGAACGATTAAATACCGATGGACTGACAACACTTAAATTTACTCATGTTGATGTGGTAGATCTTTCTAAGACAGGTATTGGTTTCCGTTCAAAACAGAAAATGGAAGCGGGCACATACTACGACGTGAAATTACAGATTTGGACAAAAGAAATCATTGATTCTGTTGTAGAGATTATCCGTGTTGAAGAGGAAGAAGATGGATATCGTTACGGTGCTGTTTTTGTTGGTATGACAGAAACAAATGCTTTAAAGATTGAGATTTATCAATTATTTAATGAATTAAATTAATTTTATACAATTACAATAATTTTAAATTTACTATTAAGAACGTCATTGTATTGGACTTGGTACAAATATGACGTTCTTTTTTTGTTATTATTGAACCAAATGTATATAAAATATATATAATTTAATCAATTAGAATAAAAACAGCTAAATGTTTGAGTTAAAATTTGGGATTTTGAAAAAATAATTGCAAAATGTGTGATTAAAGGTTGAATATTGTTTGAATGTTTAGTACAATATACATATCTTAACTCGTAGGAGGATTACATTATGAATGTATTTACAACTGACAAGATCAGAAATGTGGTTATTTTAGGCCACGGAGGTTGCGGAAAAACCTCATTAACAGAGGCCATGGCTTATTTGGCCGGTGATATTACCAGAATGGGTAAAGTGGGTGACGGTAATACCATCAGTGACTATGATAAGGAAGAAATTAAGAGACAGTTTTCAATTCAGACATCTGTTGTTCCTGTTGTTTGGGACAATGTTAAGATTAATGTTTTAGATACACCTGGTTATTTTGATTTTATTGGTGAAGTTGAAGCAGCAGCATCCGTAGCAGATGCAGCAATTATCGTTATTTCCGGTAAGACCGGTATTGAAGTTGGAACAAAACGCGCTTGGGATTTGTGCGATAAATATAATCTCCCTCGTATGATTTTTGTAACAGGTATGGATGATGATAATGCATCTTTCCGTCGTGTAGTTGAAGAATTACAGGAATTATACGGAAAGAAAATTGCTCCGTTCCATATGCCGATTCGTGAAAATGAAAAATTCGTGGGATATGTTAACGTAGTTAGTATGACTGCTAATAAATGGAATGATAAGGGAGAAGTTGTAGAGATTCCGATTCCTGATTATTCTACAGAATACTTAGATCAGTATCGTGATGTATTAATGGAATCTGTTGCTGAAATCAGCGAAGAATTTATGGATCGTTATTTTAGCGGAGATACTTTCTCTGAATCAGAAATCCGTTCTGCATTAACATATAATGTTGCTGATGGAGATATCGTTCCGATTACTATGGGTTCCTCTCTTTTGGCACAGGGTATTTATACATTGTTAGATGATATTGTTAAATATCTTCCGTCTCCTGCAGAACTTGAATGTGCAGGTGTTAATATGAAAACAAATGAAATCTTTGCCGGTGATTATGATTTTTCCAAAGCAAAGACTGCATATGTATTCAAGACCATTATTGACCCGTTTATTGGTAAGTATTCTTTAATCAAAGTTTCTTCCGGTGTTTTAAAAACAGATGATGTTTTATATAACCATGACAAAGACACAGAAGAAAAAATTGGTAAATTATACGTATTAAAAGGAAATAAACCGGTTGAAGTTTCTGAATTGCACTCCGGTGATATCGGTGCGTTAGCAAAATTAAACAAAACAGAAACCAGAGATACTTTATCAACAAAAGCTACACCTGTTATTTATGGTAAGACAGAAATGTCCAAACCATATACTTGCATGGCATATCGTGCATTGAATAAGGGTGATGATGATAAGATTTCTCAGGCTCTTGCAAAATTGACAAAAGAAGATTTAACCTTACGTTCAGAAAATGATGCGGCTAATCACCAGACTTTAATTTACGGTATCGGTGAACAGCAGTTAGATATCGTTGTAAGTAAATTGAAAGAACGCTACAAAGTTGAAGTTGAACTTGACAAACCGAAGGTATCTTTCAAAGAAACAATTCGTAAGAAATCAGACGTTGAATACAAATACAAGAAACAGTCCGGTGGACATGGTCAGTATGGTCACGTTAAAATGACATTTGAACCATCCGGTAATTTGGAAGAAGCATACGAATTTGACCAGATCGTAGTTGGTGGTGCAGTTCCGAAGAACTTCTTCCCGGCAGTTGAAAAAGGTATTCAGGAATCTGTATTAAAAGGACCTTTGGCAGGATATCCAGTAGTAGGTGTTAAGGCTGTATTGTATGATGGTTCTTACCATGATGTAGACTCCTCTGAAATGGCATTTAAGACAGCTGCTCATCAGGCATTTAAGAAAGGATTTATGGAAGCAAGCCCAATTTTACTTGAGCCGATTGTTTCCTTGAAGGTTGTTATGCCTGATACATATACCGGCGATATTATGGGCGATTTAAACAAGAAACGTGGTCGTGTTTTAGGTATGAACCCGGTAGGTAACGGTAAGACAGAAATTTTAGCAGATATTCCGCAGGTTGAATTATACGGATATGGTACTACCGTACGTTCTATTACCGGTGGTAGCGGTGATTTCTCATATGAATTTGCTCGTTATGAACAGGCTCCGTCCGATGTTCAGGAAAGAGAAGTAGCATTAAGAGCAACAGAAAACGAAGAAGAGTAGTTATTTTTTTCATAAGTTACATTCTCCTAAAAAAGAGATACCTCTTAGTGGGTATCTCTTTTTTTGCTTTGAAACATATTAACAATCATATCTGTTTTTTTCTTTTCTTCCTCGTTCATATTTTGCTTCATGATTTCTAAAATGAGATTAGCTTCGGTGCCGGAAAACGTCATGCCTTTTTTCTGGGCGGAAGCGGAAGCAGCCAAAAAAAGAGGAATCATATCTTTTGGCTTTTTGTCTTTGTTTTCATTGGCAAATTGTAATAAGAAATTGATTTTATCATCCGAGATGGATTTTAATGCCGGATTGTTTGATAAATTAGATAGATTCATAAATACCTCAATTCATAAAGTTTTCGTATGTTTCATAAATCTGAAAGAAATCAACTAAAAAGTCAATGGTTTCTTTTTCGGAATCCGAACAGTAACAACGGATATCCTTTAACAATTGTAACGGTTTATCCGAAGCTTTTTCAGAAGGAACACAGCACATGGATAATGCAGGATTTTCACCTTGACTTAACTGAATCGTTTTCATTAATTCATAGTACTTTGAAAAAATAGATATCGCTTTTTGCGAACTTCCCGTCAAGTACGGAATGGCAGCTTTTAAGATTAATAGTTGTTTGTTCTGAATTAAATTATCGAAGGTTGTCATAACATTTTGATTTTCGTTTTCCATAAATAACTTTTTTGTTTATCTTATGATTGGGATTATTTTAATATGACCGCTTAAGAAATTTTTGCATATTATATGAAAAAGGAAATGCATATGGAACGCTTGATTTATGAAGGGAACAGTGTTTATGAATTAGATGAAGATGCATTATTAAAAAGACAAAAAAAACAAATGGAAAAATTTTCGGAGGATCAAAAAACAGAAATCGAAGAAAAGAGAAATGATGGACATTTTTCAATCACGAAAAAAAAGAAAAAAGGGACTGTTTGACACAGTCCCTTTTTGTGTGACTCCATTAGCAGAAAGAACCACAGTTGCCGGAGCAAAGAAGTAATAAAAGAATGATCCAGATGCAGGAATTTTCCTGGCAACCATTGTTGCCGCCAAAGGTGTTACCATTGTTGCAACAGCTTAAAAGAATGATAATCCATAACCAACTAAAGTTATTGCTGTTTTCACATCCGCATCCACAGTTTGTTGCTGTTAATTCGCCCATTTGTAAGCCTCCAATTGTTTCTACACCTTATACTATGCAAGGAAAGGAAAAAGGTTCACAAGTTTGACAAAAATATTGTATTGGAATATAATAATTTAGTTAAGAAACGGAGGTGTTTTGAATGAAAAAAGGGATTTCAAAAGTGGTAATTTCACGTATGCCGAGATATTATCGTTATCTTGGTGAGTTATTGGCGAAAGGTACAGAAAGAATTTCCTCCGGTGAACTCAGTAAATTAATGAATGTTACTGCGTCTCAAATTAGACAGGATTTTAATAATTTTGGCGGCTTTGGTCAACAGGGATACGGATATAATGTTCAATATTTATATGATGAGATTGGTAAAATTCTTGGAGTAGATAAACCACATAACATTTTGGTTGTTGGTGCAGGAAATATGGGGCTTGCACTTGCTACTCATGCAACTTTTTATAAACAGGGATTTGTGGTAAATGGTATTTTTGATATCAATCCTGAGTTAAAAGGTAAAAAAGTTAAAGATATTGAGATTCGTATGTTAGATGAAATGGAAGATTTTATCAAGAATCATCAGGTTGATATTGTTGCCTTAACCATTCCGAAAGAAGCATCACAGGATATTACAGACAGAGTTGTAAAATGTGGAGTAAAAGCGATTTGGAATTTTGCACACCAGGATTTGATTGTTCCAAATGATGTATGCGTTCAGAATGTACATTTATCCGATAGCTTGATGGCATTGTCTTTGATGATGTTACAAAAAAATCAATAATCAGAGGAACGATATGGAATATATTCAGTCAGGAAAAGTGGAAAGCGGTGAATTTTTAGAGGCGTTAAAATCGGTACGAATTCCACTATTAGTATTAGATGAGAAATGGCATCATTTATTTCAAGGTGTGGGAAAAACAAACGAAATTACAGAATGCGAAAAAGAAGTGAATGAGCTTTTAAAGCTACAGGGCAAATTGAACGAAGATTTGAAAGCATTAAAAAAGATTAAAAATGATTTGATGCAGGGAATCGTTGACAACATGGATGCTGTAGACAGTAAGAGCTCCGATGATGCCCGCAGAAAAAAGATTGAAGATAACAAACGACTCATTTCTGAAGCAAATGTGAAAATGGAAGAATGCGAGGATCGTTTGTTGGAGCTTCCTCGGGAATTGGATGAAGCAAATAAACGACTTATGATTTTTTCCATGGATTATTGTTATCATAAGTTACGGGAAAATTCCAAAGAAATTGAAGAAATCAGCCAGTGGATTTCTGAGGTTAGAGTGGAATTGAAGAAAAAAATATTAGTGAAACAAAATGACGAACATAAAAACGAAGAAATATACAGTTATATGCATGATATTTTAGGTGCAAGTGTCATTGATGTTTTTGATTTGAAATACACGAATGATGTAGAAGAGGAATCAAATCAATAAATTAGAGGTGTTTTAATGTTTCAGGTAGAAAGAGCTTATGCAGCCATTGATTTAGATGCGTTGCATTATAACTTACATACGATTGCAGATAACTTGAGCCCGGACACAAAGATTTGTGCGGTCATTAAGGCAGATGCATATGGCCATGGCATTCATGAAATCGGAAAAGAACTTCAGGAAAGCTCCCATGTTTCTTATTTTGCAACTGCTACGATTGATGAGGCAAATGCCTTACGTTCCTGCGGAGTTACGAAACCGATTATTATTTTGGGAGCTTGCTTTGCTTCCAGAGTTAAAGAAACAGTGGAAAAAGAATATCGTTCTCATATATTCACATATGAATCAGCAAAAGCCTTATCGGATGAAGCCGTATTACAAGGGAAAAAGGCCTATATTCACATTGGCTTGGATACCGGTATGAATCGTTTGGGATATGTTGCTTCTGATGATATTATTCCGGAAATTGAAAAAATAGTAGCTTTACCGAATCTGGAAGTTGAAGGTTTATTTACACATCTTGCTAAGGCGGATATGGCAGACCAGAACTTTACCTATGAACAGATGGAGCGATACAATAACATTGTAGAACAATTAAAAGAGCGAGGCATTACGGCGTCCATTCATCATTGCGCCAACAGTGCAGGTACGATGGAGGAATCAAAAACGCATATGGATATGGTTCGTACCGGCATTATTATGTATGGCATTCGCCCATCTGAATTTGTTGGAAAAGACTTCCCTTTGAAACCGGTATTATCCTTGAAGAGTACGGTTATTTACTTAAAAAAAGTTCCGAAAGGTGAAAGAATCAGTTATGGCGGAACTTATACATTGCCGGAAGAACAAGTGATTGCAACAATTCCGATTGGATATGGTGATGGATATCCAAGAAGTTTGAGTAATCAGGGATATGTACTGATTAATGGAAAAAAGGCTCCGATTCGCGGGAAAATCTGTATGGACCTTATGATGGTTGATGTAACCGATATTCCGAATGTAAAGATTGGAACGGAAGTTGTTTTAATCGGACGAAGCGGTACAGAGGTCATTACCGCAGAAGAATTGGGCGAATTATCCGGAAGATTTGCATATGAATTTGTCTGTGACTTGGGAAAAAGAATTCCAAGAGTTTATTTTAAAAAGCAAGTTGCGGTTTCTTGCAATATTTAATTTGTTTTTAGGAAGAGAAATCAAAAGAATTTTGAATAACCTTTTTGAATTTGGGAACTATGAAAATAGATTCTAAATTCGGGGTATTTAAAATGACTATAAAACGCGGAGATATTTTTTACGCAGATTTACGACCGGTCGTTGGTTCCGAACAAGGGGGAATCCGACCGGTTTTAATTTTACAAAATGATATTGGAAACAGACATAGTCCGACGGTTATTTGTGCGGCTGTAACATCAAAAATGAAAAAAGCAAAATTACCGACACATGTTGAATTAAAAGCAGCTCCTTTGGCTTTGGAAAAAGATTCGGTTATCTTATTAGAGCAGGTTCGCACCATTGATAAGGCAAGACTCAGAGACAAAGTTTGTCATTTGGAAGAAGGAGTATTGGACAAGGTAGAAAAAGCTTTAAAAATCAGTCTGGACTTATAGGTTCAACTTGACGAAAAAACATGGTTGTGGTATAGTTCAATATGTATTTTTGCGGTCATTTATCATAAGATAAAGAGACAGCATCAAAAGAGAAAGGATGAGAATTTATACATGGACTACCCCCTTATAGGCAGTATTATTTTATTTGTAACTTTATTGATTTTGAATGGACAACTTGTTTCACTTAAAGAAGCTGTTGAAAATGTTCCGGATGTAGAAAATGACAAGAAATCTGAAAGCACAGTACATATTTTTTCGGTTCTTTGTTATTTGCTTCAAGGATTTATCTGTGTTCCGGTAATGATTGACCGCATTTTAAAGGCTTTATGTCTTGAAACTGCGATTTTAAATTATCTGATTATGGCTTTGATTATTTTTGTGGTTTTTTTGGTGGTATTGTCCATACATCATTTATGCGTTAAGATTGGTTATTTTAAGGCAGAAAAGGTTGTAAAAAGATCACTTGCCTATGGACGTTTTATGATTGTAGTATTGTCACCGTTTCGAGTTGTTTCCGAAGCAATCGGTTCATTTTTTGGACGACTTTTTGGAATTGACCCGTCTCAGTCAATGGATGATATTACAGAAGAAGAAATTATGTCTTTAGTTGATGAAGGCCATGAACAGGGAATTTTAGAAAGCTCAGAAGCCGAAATGATTCATAACATTATTGAATTTACTGATACGGAAGCCCAAGAAGTTATGACTCATAGAAAGAATATGATTATGCTTTCCGGCGATTTAACGGTAAATCAGGCACTTGATTTTATGCTTGAAACGGTAAACTCCAGGTTCCCGGTGTATGATGAAGATATGGATAATATTATAGGTGTTGTTCATATCAAAGACTGTATGCTTTTAACGAAAGAAAAAAGTACAGGGAGAAAGAAGATTAAACATATTGAAGAGTTAATCCGTCAAGTTGATTTTGTTCCGGAAACCAGAAGCATTAGTGATTTATTTAGCCAGATGCAAGCAAAAAAACAGCATATGTCTATTGTTGTGGATGAGTATGGGCAAGTATCAGGCTTGGTTACTTTAGAGGATATTTTGGAAGAAATTGTAGGTAATATTTATGATGAGCACGATGAAGAAGATACTTCGATTGTGCTTCGACAGGATGGAACCTATGAATTTGAAGGAATGACGCCGCTTGAAGAAGTTGCGGAATTGCTGGATACAGAACTTCCGATTGATGATTTCGAAACATTGAACGGATTTTTAATTTCATTAATTGACCGAATTCCGGACGATGATGAAACATTTGAAGTACGGGATAAAGATTATATTTTTAAAGTTTTATCTGTGGATAATAAGATTATTCAAAGTGTACACGTATCTTATTCGCCGCTTGAAACGGATGAAAACATAGAAGAAGAGAGGTAATAAAGATGTCAGGACATTCTAAGTTTGCTAATATTAAGCATAAGAAAGAAAAGAACGATGCTGCCAAAGGTAAGATTTTTACTGTTATTGGTAGAGAAATTGCAATTGCTGTAAAAGAAGGTGGAAGTGACCCGGCCAATAACAGCAAACTCCGCGATGTTATTGCGAAAGCGAAAGCAAATAATATGCCGAATGACACCATCGAAAGAGGTATTAAAAAAGCAGCCGGTGATATTGGTAATGTTAATTATGAAGTTGTTACATATGAAGGTTATGGACCAAGCGGTATTGCAATCATTGTTGATGCACTTACTGACAACAAAAATCGTACTGCCGGTAATGTAAGAAGTGCTTTTACCAAAGGTAGAGGTAATATCGGTACACAGGGATGTGTATCTTATATGTTTGACAAAAAAGGCCAGATTATCATTGATAAAGAAGAATGCGAAATGGACGCGGATGAATTGATGATGATTGCATTAGATGCAGGCGCAGAAGATTTTAACGAAGAAGAAGATTCTTTTGAAATTCTTACAAATCCGGACGATTTCAGTGTTGTTCGTGAAGCATTAGAAGCTCAAAATATTCCGATGGCCAGTGCTGAAGTCACAATGATTCCTCAGAATTATGTGACTTTAACAGATGAAGAAGACATTAAGAATTTAACCAAAACCCTTGATTTACTTGATGAAGATGACGATGTTCAGCAGGTATATCATAACTGGGATGAATAAATTGATTGTTTAAAATATTGGAAAACCTCACATACTATGAAAAAAAGTATGTGAGGTTTTTTATGTTTCGTAGGGAGACAGATAAGGTTACAGAACGGGAAGAAAGTTTAGACAGTAAATATAAAAACAAAAGAAACGGTGAAATAGCTGAGAATATTAAACAATCCGGTCAATTAACATTGGATAATTCCGTAGACAAGCATCGAATTCATTTGTTAAGCATCATCGGAGAGATTGAAGGGCATGAAAATCTTTCCGGAAATTCGAAAACTACAAAATATGAACATGTATTGCCACGACTTGCGGAGATTGAGGATGACAGAAATATGGACGGTCTTTTAATATTGTTAAACACCGTGGGAGGAGATGTGGAATCCGGTTTGGCGATAGCTGAAATGATTGCAGGAATGAGTAAACCTACCGTTTCATTAGTCCTTGGAGGCAGTCATTCCATTGGTGTTCCATTAGCTGTTGCTTCCGATTATTCCTTTATTGTACCAAGCGGAACTATGGTTATTCATCCGGTTCGCATTAGTGGTACAGTAATTGGAGCTCCTCAAAGCTTTGATTACTTTAAGCAGATGCAAGATCGAATTGCCCATTTTATTACAGAACATTCTTTTATTAGCGAAGAACGTTTTATAAAGTTAATGATGGAAACGGGAAAGATGACGAAAGATTTAGGAACAATTCTTGTGGGAGCGCAAGCGGTAGAAGAAGGTATCATAAATGAGGTTGGAGGTATAAAAGAAGCATTGGAAAAACTTCATAAAATGATTCGGGAAGAAAAAACATTTGGCAATAAAAATGATTGGTAAAAGAAAAATGAAATAATGACATTCGTAACCGAATATGGTATAATAAATTGTCTATAAGCACATGTTATGCTATGGAGGTTACGATGACATTATTGGAATCAATTATTATGGGATTTATTCAGGGAGTTGCAGAATTTTTACCGATAAGCAGCTCCGGACATCTTGCGATTTTTTCAAATATTTTTGGTATTAATACAGATACCGGTATGTTGTTTGATATTTTATTACATGTAGGTACCCTTGTTGCTATTTGCATCGTTTACTATAAAGATATTATCGGAATGATCGTTGAGTTTTTCCGTATGACAGGAGATTTTTTTTACAATATTAAGGCAAAAAGCTGGAATAAAAAGCATAAAAAACAGATGGAACTTCGAACAGTAGTATCGAATTCTAATCGAAAGATGGCGTTGATGATTATTGTTACCAGTGTTCCTACCGGAATTATTGGATTTATGGCTTCGGATTTAATAGAACATCTTAGTAATTATTTAATTGTTCCTGGAATTTGTTTATTGATTACAGCAACTCTGCTTTTAATTTCAGACCGTTTGCCGGACGGAACAATTACACCGAAGAAGGCAACGTATACGTCTGCGTTTGCAATCGGCATTGCACAGGGGATTGCAACACTTCCGGGTATTTCTCGTTCGGGAACCACAATTACTGCATGTTTATGCTGTAAATATGAACGAAATTTTGCGGTTAAATATTCTTTTTTAATGTCTTTGCCGGCGATTGTAGGTGCAGCCTTAAAAGAGGTTTTAGATGTAGCAGGTACACCGATTGCATCCGGTGAAATCGGTATTTATCTTGTAGGTATGCTTGTATCTGCGGTAGTAGGATATATTTGTATTAAAACCATGCTTATGGTTGTAAGAAAGAAGAAATTCACATATTTTTCTATTTATTGTTATGCAATGGGTATTATGGCAATTATTGGTCATTTCATTGTAGGCTAGGAGGGTAGTTATGGCAACAAGCGATAAAAACCGTAAAAAGACTTCTTCGGTTACAAAGAGCGGAACCAAAACGACATCAAAAAAATCAAATGCTGTTCAAAATAATAAGACTGAAAAGAAAACGAATAATAATGCCATTTCCGTTAAATCAGAAATTATTTTTATTTGTTTCATAGTTTTTTCCTTGTTATTGTTTTTAAGCAACTTTGGAATCATCGGAACGGTGGGTGATTTCTTTTCTGGTGTTTTATACGGCATTTTTGGAATCATGTCTTATGTATTTCCGTTAGTATTGTTAATCGGAAGCGTATTTGCAATTTCCAATAAAAAGAACAAGCATGCCATTTTAAAGTTGTGTTATGTTTTGGCAATCTTTTTATTTGTATGTATTTTAGATTCCTTGATTAGTCAGGGAAGTTTTACATACTCCGCAGCGGATGCTTTTCGTTTAGGCTATGCATCCCATCAGGGAGGGGGATTTATCGGCGCTCTTTTTACCGGATTTATGATTCCGTCCGTGGGACTTGTGGGAAGTTATATTATAACAATATCCGGTATGATTATCTTTTTTATCCTTCTTACAGGGAAATCACTGTATGGATTTATGGATAAACACAGTAAAGAAGTGATCGAAAATTCCAAAGATGCTGCGGAAAGAAGAAAAGCGCATCGGGAAGAACAAAAGGCTCAGCGCTCTGTCATTGAATATGAGCAGGAAAAAGAACGAAAAGAGCAGAAGGTAAACAGAAGAGACAGAAAGGTTGAAGGAGTCGCATTAAATACGACCTTAACACCACAAACAAGTCCTACTTCAGATAATATGAGTGAAGTTCATGCAAAACGAAGCTGGATTGACGAGAACTTACCGGTTGAAGTAGAAGAAGAACCTGTACCGGTTGCTGAAGAACCTAAGAAAAAATTTCGTAATCCACGTCAAAGTGCAGAAACTATTGCACAGCAGACAAGTGAAATGGCTCAGGAAATACATAAAAACGAAACACAAACCAACTCAAATATGGGACTTGCCCAGGATTATGTTTATCCGCCGGTTCGACTTTTGACAAAAGGTGTTGGCAAACGATCCGGAGATTCTAATCAGATGTTACGCGAAACTGCCATTAAGCTGGAAGAGACGATGCGTAATTTTGGTGTCCGTGCAACCGTTACGAATGTAACCTGCGGACCGAGTGTTACCCGTTATGAGATTCAACCGGATCAGGGCGTAAAGGTAAGTAAGATTGTTAATCTTGCAGATGATATTAAATTGAATCTTGCTGCGGCAGATATTCGTATTGAAGCTCCG
This sequence comes from Lachnospiraceae bacterium, assembly GCA_045593085.1. Lineage (GTDB taxonomy): Bacteria > Bacillota > Clostridia > Lachnospirales > Lachnospiraceae > XBB1006. Next base: position 19,995 of record JAZNWA010000031.1, read on the forward strand.
ATTCCGGGTAAAGCTGCTGTTGGTATTGAGGTGCCAAATAGAGAAAATGTTACGGTTATGCTAAGAGACTTAATTGAGTCTGAGGAATTTGCAGCATCCTCTACCAAGATTCCGTTTACGGCAGGTAAGGACATTGCAGGTAACAATATTATTTTTGATATAGCTAAGATGCCACATGTATTAATTGCAGGTTCTACCGGCTCCGGTAAATCAGTATGTATCAACACGATTGTTATGAGCATTTTATATAAAGCAAGACCGGATGAAGTAAAACTGATTATGATTGACCCGAAAGTGGTTGAATTAAGTGTTTATAATGGAATTCCGCATTTGATGATTCCGGTTGTAACAGAACCGAAAAAAGCTGCCGGGGCACTTCATTGGGCGGTTGCGGAAATGACGGACCGATATAATAAATTTGCAGAATACAATGTCCGCGATTTAAAAGGTTTTAATGAAGAAATAAAGAAATTGAAAAAAGCCGGTAAAGAAAATCTACCGGATGTAATGCCGCAAATAGTCATTATTGTTGATGAATTGGCTGATCTTATGATGGTAGCACCGGGTGATGTAGAAGATGCAATTTGCCGTTTGGCTCAGCTTGCAAGAGCCGCAGGCATCCATTTAATTTTGGCAACACAAAGACCAAGTGTAAATGTTATTACAGGTCTTATTAAAGCAAATATGCCGTCTCGTGTTGCTTTTGCAGTTTCCAGTGGTGTTGACTCTAGAACGATTCTTGATATGAATGGTGCTGAAAAATTACTTGGTAAAGGCGATATGTTATTCTATCCGCAAGGTTATCAAAAACCATTGCGTGTTCAAGGAGCATTTGTGTCTGACCGTGAAGTTGCCGATGTTGTGGAATTTCTTAAAAAAGAATGTCCGCATGGCGGATTTGATGCTAAGATTGAAGAAAAGCTTGCAACAATTTCCATCGGTTCTGGCCCGGGCGGAATGCAGGATATGCGAGGTGATAATGGAGGACGTGATGCATATTTTGCAGATGCAGGAAGAATGTTGATTGAAAAAGAACGGGGTTCCATCGGAATGCTTCAGCGAGCATTACAGATTGGATTTAATCGTGCAGCAAGAATTATGGATCAATTAGAAAAAGCCGGCGTCGTAGGACCTGAAGAAGGTACGAAGCCTAGAAAGATTTTAATGTCCATGGAAGAATTCAATCAGATGATGATGGATGAATAATGAATTTAAAGGAGTAGCCGTATGAGATGTAGTAAATGTGGAAAAGAAGTTTCCATCGGAGATATTTTTTGTTCCAAATGTGGTTCGGAGATTCAGATTGTTCCGGATTACAACGTGTTTGGTGATGAATTTTCTGATGTAATGCAGCAATCGGAAAGCTATAGAGCTCAGGAAGAGAAGGAAAATGAGGAGAAAATGAAAGCTGCCGAAAAGAAGGCAAAGGATAATAAGCGTAAAAACATTGCTATTTTATGCATAACCCTAAGCGTTATTCTTTTTATTGCCATTGCACTGGTAATTACTATTTTTGTAACTTCAGGTAACAACAAAAAATCATTCAACTATAATTTTACAAAGGCTGAAGAAAGCTTAAAGAGCGGTAATCTTTCAGAAGCATTGCAGTATGTAAATGACGCACTTTCAGCCGATGAAAATAATATTTATGCAGGCCTTTTAAAAGCTGAAATATTAGCCGAGCAGGATAAATACAAAGAATCCATTCGTGTACTAAGAGATATCATTGAATTATATCCGGACAATTTAAAAGCCTATAATTTGATTATTGAATATTGTATAGAAGTTTCTGATTACGATACTATTAGTGAATTGGCGGAAAGTGTAAAAGAACAGTCAATTTATGCCTTGTTTGAAGATTATTTGGCAGATGCTCCGAAATTTAGTATTAAAGCAGGAAATTACGATGAGGTACTGACACTTACATTAACAACAAGTGAAGGAGCACAGATTTACTACACAACCGATGGCACTTCGCCTAAGAATTTCGGCGTATTATATACAGGTGAAATCACATTAGAAGAAGGAATGACAACCGTTCGAGCTTATGCTACAAATGACTTTGGTGTTGTGAGCGAAGAAGTGGAAGCAACCTATTTTATTGCAGTAAGTTTGCCGGATAAACCGGAGGTTTCTGTTCCATCCGGAACTTATACAGAGGAACAATTAATCACAATTTATGTTCCGGTGGGTTGGAGTGCATATTACACATGGGATGATACAACTCCAACCGAAGAATCCATCAAATATGAAGGACCATTTGAAATGATTCCGGGTAACAATGTTTTGCGAATTGTTTTTATTAACGATGAAGAACCACATCGTCAAAGTGAAGTTGCTCAGTATCACTATGTATATACTCCTGGAGAAGGGGAAGCAGATGATTCTGCTGACGAATCTTCGGATGATTCAGAAGACGAAAATGAATAATAAAATGCCTCAAGAAACATGACATTTCTTGAGGCATTTTTAAATTTGAATACATTTTATTATTCTGTTTCGGATTCATCAAATAATTCCGTATAAATAATATCTAAAAGATAATCAATGTAGGATTCTGTTAAGCCTTTGAATTCAGAATTAATCATATCACGAATGAATTGTTCACGGGCGAAGTAGGTTTCTTCCAAAAGATTTTCAGATTCTTCTTCGTTTGATTCCGGTTCTTTATAATTCTGAACACAATATTCAACGATTTCTTCCGTTAAACGAGTTTCTGAAATGGATTTTTCATTTAAAGCCTTGGCTTTTTTCGTTGAATAAATTGAGACTGCAATAAATCCAATTGCAAGAGCTAATATAATGCATGCATTTAATGTTTTTTGGAAAGTGGTAGTGCCCATTGGAATGATGTTAAAATATACACATACTGCAAAAACAATCATCAATAGACCAACAACAAAAAATGCAAGACCGGACGAACGCATGTCATCTGCTCGTTCCGAAGACTCTACAAACGCTTTGGCCTTGATTGGCTTTTTGAGTTCTGTATCCTCATCCGTTTCTTCGAGTTCCGGTTCTGTCAATTCGTCTTCAGAAATCAGAGTTTCATCTGATGCAGTCAGATTTATTTCCGGTTCTTTATTTTGAATGTCTGACATATATTTTCCTCCTTTATAAATGACTGAATCTATTATATAATATTTTCATAAATATAGAAAGGTTTTGTTATATGAAAATTACGATTTTATCTGTTGGTAAATTAAAAGAAAAATATTTACAGGAAGCTGTATTGGAATATAAAAAAAGGCTTAGCCGATACGTTACGGTGGAAGAGATAATTGTTCAGGATGAAAAGACGCCGGATGGAGCATCAGAAAAATTAGAGGAACAAATTAAAGATAAAGAAGGACAAAAGATTTTGACCCATATTAAGGACGATGCCTATGTGATTGCACTTGCAATTGAAGGTAAAATGTTTGATTCTGTCGAATTTTCCAAGCATTTAAATCAACTTTGTGTGAATGGAAACAGTCATTTTATCTTTGTAATAGGCGGCTCCCTTGGGTTGTCAAAAGATGTGCTAAGTCGTGCTAATGAAAAAATAAGTTTTTCAAAAATGACGTTCCCGCATCAATTGATGAAGGTTTTTTTGATGGAACAAATTTATCGTGCTTATCGCATTTTAAATAATGAACCGTATCATAAATAAGTGATTTTTTTTGGATGAAAAAAGGAGGCATTTAAGCCTCCTTTTTATGCTTGTTAGTTATCAAATTCATAGTCTTTTCCCGGTAACACCGCATTGAGTATAATGCCAACTAAGGCTCCAACGGCAAGGCCGGAAAGACGGATTGTCATTTGTCCGATTGGAAATATGATTGCTCCTGTCGCACTATAGTGAATTCCGATAGAAAGCACCAGTATCAATGCAGAGATAATAACATTACGGGAACTGGTAAAATCAACCTTGTTCTCTACAACATTACGAACACCCACGGAAGAAATCATACCATAGAGAATTAAAGAAATTCCACCAACAGTTGCTGTAGGCATGGTTTGAATTATGGCGGAGAACTTAGGGCAAAAGGAAAATACAATTGCAAAAAGTGCTGCCAGTCGAACTACAAAAGGATCATAGACCTTTGATAAATTTAAAACGCCTGTATTTTCTCCGTACGTTGTGTTGGCAGGCGCCCCAAATAAAGAAGCAATGGTTGTAGCAAGACCATCTCCAATCAACGTTCGATGTAATCCTGGGTCTTTGATATAATTTTGTCCGGTGGTAGATGAAATTGCAGAGATATCACCAACATGTTCTACAATGGTTGCAAGTGCGATTGGAACAATGGTTACAATCGATGTAATTAAAAGAGATGCATCAAAGTCATTAAATAAAGCGAATATGGTCATTTCTTTATGAATTGGAAGACCTACCCAATTTGCTGATGCAACGGCTGAAAAATCAACTTCTCCCATAAATACTCCGGAAACGTAAGAAACGACTACACCAATCAGAATCGGAGTTATTTTAATCATTCCTTTTCCAAATATATTACAGATGATGACCACAAGAATTGCAATAAGTGCCACCCACCAGTTTGTTGCACAGTTATCAATGGCTGATTGGGAAAGTGTAAGACCAATTGCAATAATAATAGGACCTGTGACGATTGGTGGGAAAAATTTCATTACTTTATGAACGGTGAAAAGCTTAATCATGACTGCTAAAAGCAGGTAAACCAGTCCCGCACACGCTACACCAAAACATGCATATGGAATCATTTCGATGTTGGAAGTACCATCTTTTAATGGTGCGATTGCAAAGTAGCCACCCAAAAATGCAAACGATGAACCTAAAAATGCAGGAACTTTCCTTTTGGTGACTAAATGGAACAATAAAGTTCCGATACCGGCAAATAATAAAGTTGTTGATATGTCCAAACCGGTTAACAGAGGAACTAAAACAGTTGCACCAAACATGGCAAAAAGATGCTGTAAGCCCAGAATGATAACTTTGCCTGCCCCTAACTCTTTGGCATTATAAATGCCTTCCTTTTGTTTGTTTTTCATAATATTTCTCCTTTATAAGTCTATATCATATACAGGTTGTTTCTCTTCATATATTCTATCATGAGTATCAGAAAAAATACACCAATGAAAAAACGGAAAGAAGATTTTTTTGACAAAATTAATCTTCCTACAGATGTAATGGTTGGTGAAGCTTTAGCCATGATTTATGAAAATCGTAAAATTCAAATACAAAATGTAAAAGGAATGATAGAGTGTACTGCTGAAAAGGTCACTTTGCTTACTAAAAAGAACAAGATGGAAGTGAGGGGGAAACGTTTAGAAGTTAATGAGTATTCAAAAGAAGAAATCATTATTAAAGGTATCATTGAGCAAATTTGTTATTTGGAGAAACAAAAATGAAAATCATGGCTTTGGAAGAACATTTTACAGGCATTTTAAAAATTGAGTTAACCGGAAATCAATTGCAACGTTTTATTAATATTTGCTACCATAGAGGAATTGATATGAATGATCTTGTTTTTGGGCCAAAAACAGTGTGCTTTTATATGGCAGCAAATCATTTGAATTTATTGCAAGAACTTGGTTTACGGTATCATACGAAAGTAACCGTTAAAACAAAACGTGGACTTCCTTTTTTGCTTCAAAATGCCCTTTATCGACGAGGATTTGTACTTGGAATGGTGATATGTTATGCATTTTTGATTTACATGTCAGGTTGTGTTTGGGAGATAAAGTTTGACGGAAACCGTTATCATACAGATGATTCTATGAAAACATATTTGACAGATGTAGGAATCCGTTACGGATATCGAATGAATCATATTGATGCAGAAGAACTGGAATTGATGATCCGCAAACAATACGAGGATGTTGCCTGGTGTTCTGTTCAAAAGGATGGCTGTCGTTTGACGATTACAATCACAGAAAGTCAATTAAACTTAGAAAATCAGAATGAAACATTAAGTCCGAATGAAGGAATAGCGATTGTTGCAGACAGAGATGCTGTTATTTCACATCTGGTTACACAAGAGGGGGAAGCTATGGTTAAGATAGGACAATCCGTAAAAGAAGGAGAGGTTTTGATTAATGGCTATATCACATATACCGATGATTTTAACTATGTAACGGGATACAAAGGAGTTTTTGCAAAAGCAGATATTAAAGCTATTTGGGAAATTCCGTTTGAAATGTCCGTTAGTCTGACCCAAAACACCTCTGAAACATGTTTGACGGAATATAAAGAGTTGGAACATCTTAATAAAATTTTTCCATATCTGTATTATAAAGAGAAGACCATTTTTCCGGCTTCGTCAGAAGATAAAATGCCATATAATGAAGCATTGATGCGATTAGAGAATAAATTTTATGAACAAATAAAAAAATGGAAAGAAAATGGCTATGAAGTTATTGAAAAAAATCTAAATATAGAAGATAATAATAGGGAAGTATTATATGTTGGGACAATCGTGTTAGAAGGTCCCTTTGGCGTATATGCGCCATGTGAAGTACCAAGTATAAGTGAGGGTTTAGATGAGTTTAACAGAGATTGAAATTCAATTAAATATTCAGGATATGGCGCAGGTTTTTGGTTTTTTGGATTCTCATATAAAAAAGATTGAAAAAACTGCACGTGTTACAATTATCAGCAGAAATGATAATTTAAAAATTATCGGTAGCCCGGATGGCTGTCGTATGGCACAGAATGTATTGGAGCATTTGGATAAGATTTCCCGCAATGGCGGCGAAATTACCGAGCAAACAGTAGATTATTTACTGTCGCTTGAGATGGAACATGAAAATTCTGATTTAGATGAAATTAATAATGATATTATTTGTCATACAATTATGGGCAAGTCCATTAAACCAAAGACATTTGGTCAAAAGAAATATTTAGATGCGATTCGTGATAATATGATTGTATTCGGTTTAGGACCGGCAGGAACCGGTAAAACCTATCTTGCGATGGCTATGGCGATTACAGCGTTTAAAAAAGACGAGGTGAGCCGCATTATTTTAACAAGACCGGCAATTGAAGCGGGAGAGAAACTTGGATTTTTACCGGGAGATTTACAAAGTAAAGTGGATCCTTATTTAAGACCATTATACGATGCTCTTCATCAGATTATGGGACCGGAGAATTTCCAGAGAAACATGGAAAAAGGCTTAATTGAAGTGGCACCTCTTGCATATATGCGTGGTCGAACACTGGATAATGCTTTTATAATCTTAGATGAAGCACAAAATACTACACCTGCCCAGATGAAAATGTTTTTAACGAGAATTGGTTTTGGATCAAAAGTTGTAGTTACAGGTGACTTAACGCAAAAAGACCTTCCTCATGACGCAGTATCCGGTCTTGATGTTGCAATAAAAGTATTGTCAAAGGTTGAAGGAATCAGTTTTTGCAATCTTACCAGTGCAGATGTTGTCAGACATCCATTGGTACAGCGCATTGTTAAAGCATATGACGAGTATGACAAAAAACAAAGTATTAAAAAACAACAGAGAGATAATAGGAATTATACAAAATGATTGTCGATAAAATAAATAAAATCGATTGTTTGAAATTTTTTATACAGTGGATTTTTTCTGGCGTGATGGGCATTGTTCTTTGTCTTGTGACAGGAAATAAAACGGATTTTATATTTGTCAATCTGTTAATGGTTTTGTTATATCTTGTGTGCTATGCCTTTTTATTTATCATGTTTTATGGTTTTGAAGAAAAAGAACTTCATTTGCATCAAGCATTAACGAAAAGTACCGTATGGTTTTGCATCTTATTAACGGTTTGTGTAATTGGACATTTACTTCCGTATTCCTTCCAGTTTTATATGTTGGCCGCCGCCGTATTATGTGCTGTGTTGCCGGTACAGATAGGTCTTTCCCAAAGTTTTTTGATTTTAATTATCATTCAGCTTTGCGGAAAATCAAATGGATTTGATATGATTTTCGGTATTCTTTTAATTATATTTGGAATGATGTGCTCTGTGTCATTAACCAAAAAGAAACACAGTTTTGAGTCTTTATTGATTTTGACCGGAATATCCGTTGCTGTTTATTTTTTATGCAACTATGCAAAAGGTTTTTCTATTAACCAGTATATGGTTGTCCATGGACTATTGGAAGGATTACTTAATTTCATATTATTGCTGGTTGTGCTGCCGTTTTTCATGACAAAAAAAGAAGAATTTAAGACAACAAACTATGGAGAAGCAATTGAAGATGATTTCCCTATGGTATTAGCATTAAAAGGACTTTCTGATGAGCGGTATCAACATGGGAGACGTGTGTCCTTGATTTCTTATCATTGCGGAAAATTAGTTGGTTTGAATGAAAATCTTGTATGTTGTGCCGGATTATATTATGGGTTAGGTGATGAAACACAACCTGATCCCACCGGACACTTGTTGGATATGGCAGAAAAATATAACCTACCGTTGGATGTACGCAGATTGTTGCAACAATATAAGGGATTATCAGGGCCGATTACAACTCCCGAAGCAGCTTTGGTGGATTTGGTAGATACCGTAGTTACAAACATTGAAGAAAAAGGCAACGGTTATCAACAGGGCTTCAATCGTCAGATGTTAATCATGAATATTTTTGAAGAATTGTCCTCTTCCGGAAGATACGATGAATCCGGATTGAGCATTAATCGTTTTCTTAAAATCCGTAAATTCCTTTTAGAGGAGGCAATATTTTAATGAATATATTTTTGGAAAATGAAATCGATGCAATATTTTCTTTTGATTTGGAAAAAGTTGCAGAACAATTAATTAACGCAGCTTTAGATTACGAGGATTTTCCCTTTGATATCAGTGTTGAAATTAATATTGTTAATAACGAAATGATTCGGGAAATAAACAAACAATATCGCAAGATTGATAAGGCGACGGATGTTTTATCTTTTCCGATGATTAATTATCCGGCATCGGGAGATTATTCACAATTAGAAGATGATGACAGTAACTTCGATCCGGAAGACGGAACATTAATTCTTGGAAATATTGTGATTTCTGCCGATAAAGTAAGAGAACAGGCGCTTGAGTATAATCACAGCGAACTTCGGGAGTATAGCTTTTTAATTGTACATAGTATGCTTCATCTGTTCGGATATGATCATGAAGATGAAAAAGATGCTGAAGTGATGTTTTTACGCCAGGAAGCGATTTTAGAAAAATGTGGAATAACAAGAGAAGTTTAAATTTTTATTTTTAAGGTGATATATGGGTAGTAATAGACAAAAAAATGGATTTTTGGTTCAAGGTTCCATCCTTGCCATTGCATCAATTTTATCCAGAATCATTGGTTTGATTTATAGAATTCCAATGACCTATATTATTGGGGATGTTGGTAACAATTACTATAGCACGGCTTATGAAGTATATAATATTATGCTTTTGATTTCCTGTTACAGTATTCCGACAGCCGTTTCAAAGCTTGTCTCCGGATATCGCGCAAAAGGCGATATTCGTACGGTTGACAGGATTGTAAAGTGCGCCCTTTTAATATCAGGTTCTTTTGGTGTACTTGCATTTTGTTTTGTTTTTTTTGCAGCGCCATATATTACAGCATCTTTACAGACACCTCTTAGTATTTATGCATTGTTAGTATTGGCTCCGTCATTGATTATTTTTTCTGTTATGGGAGTGTTGCGCGGACTTTTCCAAGGAATGGGCTCCATGGTACCCACTGCATTTTCTCAGATATTAGAACAAATTGTTAATGCCATTGTAAGTATTGTGGCTGCATATTTCTTATTCCAGCGAGGTTTAAAAATCGGTGCTGTTTTAGGAAATGCAGGAGAGTACAGTGCAGCAATGGGAGCTGCAGGCGGAACACTTGGCTCAACATTGGGTGCATTATTCTCCTTATTGTTTGTATTCGGAATCTTTTTGTTATTCCGTCCGGGACTACGAAAGTTAAAGAAAAAGCAACCATTCCCAGCAACGGAGTCAGTTCCTTCTGTTGTCCGTTTAATCTTGGTAACGATTGTTCCGGTACTTTTAAGTACAACCATCTACAATTTAAGTGGAATTATTGATCAGTTTATTTTTAAAAATATTGCCACATTACAACAATACAGCGTTTCGGAGATTGATGTTTGGTGGGGGGTATTTAGTGGAAAATATAAAGTAATTATTAATGTACCGCTTGCAATTGCTTCAGCTATGGCGGCGTCAGCCGTTCCTGAGTTGGCAAAGGCATTTGCATCCAATGATATTAAAACGGCTCGCCTCAAGACCCATCAGGGAATCCGATTTGTTATGGTTATCGCCATTCCTTGCGTTGTAGGTATGGGTGTATTAGCATCTCCGATTATGCAATTGTTATTCCATGATTCATCAAAGTTAGCGGCTGACATGTTAATGATCGGAAGTGTTTCCATTGCTTTTTATTCCCTTTCAACTCTTACGAACGGAATTTTACAGGGAATTAACCGATTAATGGAACCGGTAAAAAATGCAATCCTTGCATTGATTCTACATGTTCTATTTTTGGTTGTAATGATGATTGGGTTAAAACAACATATTTATGCCGTTGTGTTAGCAAACTGTATTTATGCATTGTTAATGTGCATTTTAAACGGTTATTCCATACGAAAATATTTAAATTACAAGCAAGAAATATTTAAAACTTTTTTTGCTCCTGCCATTTCATCCCTTTTTATGGGTGTGTCCGTATTCCTGGTATATTATGGCGGAATGAAAGTGTGGAAATTTAACGCAATATGGTGTATACTATCAATTGGTGTAGGAATATTTGTATATTTTGTATTTTTACTTTTATTACGAGGAGTTTCCAGAACGGAATTATATCGATTCCCCAAAGGACATCTTTTAGTGAAGTTCGGAGATAAATTACATTTGTTAAGGAGAGACTAACATGAAAAAAAGATTGTTCATATTGACATTAATTTTTATGCTTCTGTTTACGGTTGCATGTAATAACAAGCAGCCGAATCAGGATGTAAACGGTGGTCAGGGAATTATTGAAGATGACAATACAAACTCTGACGAAAATGAAGATATTACAGGTACACCGGACGATAATTTTGATAATGATTTTTCCGAAGACGGTGCAGATCAGCCGGCAGATGATGTGTTTAACGATGAAACACAGGACGAGCCAGAGGATACCCAAGACCCGAATGACCAGTTTTCTCATTTGTACACCATTGAAGAAATGGATGTCATTATGTATGCAAAGAACGATGTAAATATTCGAAAATCGCCTACCACAGACGGAGAAGTAGTTGGAAGATTATTACTTAACGAAACCATTCATGTTGTTGGTAAATGCATTGAAAACGGATGGTACAAAGTTGAAATAGAAGAAGAATATGCATTTGTTCATCACGATTATCTTGTGGAATCCAAAGTGACGGTTGGTGATGCTAAATATGCATGGGTTGCAAATTTAAAAGCAGCTTCCAAGACGAATCAGTTAATTATTGTGGCCGCAACCGGAAATGAAGCGGAAGTGGGAATGTATGTAAAAGACAGTAACGGAATTTGGAGAGAAGTATTCTACACCATGGATGGATACATCGGTCGAAATGGTTTGGGAAAACAGGAAGAGGGCGATGGTAAAACTCCAATCGGTGAATTTAAATTCATGAAAGCGTTTGGAACAAAAGAAAATCCTGGGACAAGACTTCCTTATACCGTAGTGGATGACTCCCATTATTGGGTATCTGATCCTGATTCAGCATATTATAATCAGTTTGTTAGTACTGAAAATGTTACAAAAGACTGGGAAATCGCTGAACATTTAACGGATTACGGCCAATGGTATCATTATTGTCTGGCATTAAATTATAATGAAGCAAGAGAACCGGGCAAAGGTTCAGCTATCTTTTTGCATTGTACATGGACAGGAGCTACATCCGGATGTATTGCGATTCCGGAACAGTATATGATTGAAGTATTAAAGAATGTAAATGAAAATTGTATTATTATTATTGATACTCCAACAGGTGTAAGAACACATTAATTGAATAATTTTAAAATTTTTGCGGATACTAAGTGCAGGTGATTTTTATGAAAAGAACAGGTGCATTTTGTATCCGCATTTTAATAGCTATTTTAATTGTTTCATTATCCTTGGTTGCATATAAAGCGGCTTATGATTTTACCGTAAAATTTTACGAAAACGACGAACCAAATTGGAAGCCGAAAGACGAGAGTATTTTAAAACCACAACCGGTTGATGATGATGTGATTGAAACGACAAATAATCCACTTTTTTTGCTTTTGGAAAAGGATGGATATGTGATTATTGAATATTTTCAAGGCGGACATTTATACGATGAAACAAATATTTTGGTAGACGATCTTCCAAAAGATATACAAGAGAAAATATCCAATGGAATTCCTATAAAAAATTTTGAACAGTTATATGATTTTCTTGAAAATTACAGTAGTTGATTTGGGGATGTTATGATATAATCATTTAAGGTGGTGGATTATGTCAAACGTTCAAAAAAATAATTATGATGTGATTGTAATTGGTGCCGGAGCATCCGGTATGATGGCAGCAATTTCTGCATCAAAAAGCGGTGCAAGAGTTCTTTTAATAGAACATTTAAATAAGGTTGGCAAAAAGATTCTTGCAACAGGAAATGGAAAATGCAATTATACAAATGAATTGCAGGGTGTTTCTTTTTACAGAGGAGATAACCCTGCCTTTGTTGTGCCTGTTTTTGAACAATTTTCCATGGAAGATACGGTTTTATTTTTTAAACAACTGGGAATCTATCCTAAGGTGAAAAACGGCTATTATTATCCATATAGCGAACAGGCAATTGCAGTTGTTGAAGTGTTGGAACTTGCATTAAAGAATCATCAGGTTGATGTCTTAACAGACTGCGAAATTCTGCAAATGAAAAATACAAATCCGGGATTTAAATTTCAAACAACAAAGGGTATTTTTTCATCGACTGCATGTGTTTTTGCAACTGGTTTGCTTGCGGGAAAAAAATGTGGCTGTGACGGAAGTTCATTTGAATATTTAAAAAGCTTCGGACATCGTTTTGTTGACATTGTTCCTGCACTGGTACAGATGAAGTCAAGCGATTCTTTTTTAAAAAACCTTTCAGGCATACGTGCAGATGTAAATTTAAAAATATCTGTGGATGAAAAATGGATGGCATCAGACAGTGGCGAGCTTTTACATATTGATGGTGGTATTTCCGGTATTGTTACCTTTCAATTAAGCCGCTATGCAGCAAAAGCATTACCGCGCAAACAAATGGTTAAAGTTCATATTGACTATTGTCCGTCTATGTCTGTTGAGGAATTGTTTGAACTTCTGAAGGATCGTTTTTACCAATTTGGAGAAAATAAATCAGCACTTGAGGCAATGATAGGTTTTTTGAATTATAAACTGGTTTTCGCTTTCTTTGAGCGATTACATATTGATCCTTATAAAAAAGCAAAGAGCATTTCAACGAATGAATTAGAAAAAATGGTGCAATGTATCAAATGTCTTGAATTGGATATTAACGACACCAAAGGCTTTGAGGACGCTCAGGTCTGTGCAGGCGGATTGGACACCTCAATGTTTGTCAATGAATCCTTAGAATCAAAGCTCGTTCCCGGACTTTTTGCATGCGGTGAACTTCTTGATATTGATGGAATGTGTGGAGGTTATAACCTTCAGTGGGCATGGTCCAGTGGATTTGTTGCAGGAAAGTGGGCTGCAAATTATGTTAAAAATTGATCAGATTAAAGTTCCTGTAAAGCATGGATTACAGGATGTATATAAAAAAGTTGCTTCAACAATCGGCATTTCTAACAAGGAATTATCGGATTGTCGAATTTTAAAACGTTCCATAGATGCCAGAAAGAAACCGGAACTATATTATGTTTATTCCGTTGCTTTTTCTGCACCGAATGAAGGTAAGATTTTAAAAAGAGTAAAAAATATTCAGATTTATCATCCGATGGAGTATCATTTCCCACCAGATGATGGAAATGGAATATATTTAGAAAACGCTCCGGTGGTTATCGGAGCCGGCCCTGCAGGATTGTTTGCAGCTTATGAGTTGGCGATTGCTGGATTTTCACCAATTGTTATTGAGCGTGGGAAAAAAGTGGAAGACAGACAAAAGGATGTTGAACTTTTTTGGAAGGAAGGAATATTAAACCCGAATTCTAACATTCAATTTGGCGAAGGCGGTGCGGGAACTTTTTCGGACGGAAAATTAAACACTTTAGTTAAGGATTCCTTGGGAAGAAATGCTCATGTATTACAAACATTTGTAAAATTTGGGGCAAAAGAAGAAATTCTTTATGATAATAAGCCACACATCGGGACAGATGTATTAGTCCGTATTTTGTCCGGGATGCGTCGGCAAATCGAAGAATTAGGCGGAAGATTTTTATTTGAAAGTCAAGTGACTGAATTTTTATATGATGACACAGGTTTGACTGGTGTGAAACTGCAGGATGGAACCCTTATTGGGACAAATGTTGCTGTTTTAGCTATTGGTCACAGTGCACGAGATACATTTTCCTATATGGCCACCACGCCACTGGAAATGAGTGCCAAATCGTTTGCAGTTGGTTTTCGTGTAGAACATTTGCAAAGTGATATTAATATTTCACAATATGGTTCAAATACAGAATTATTACCTGCAGCATCTTACAAATTGACGGCACAGACGTCAAACGGAAGAGGTGTTTATTCCTTCTGTATGTGCCCGGGTGGATATGTTGTTAATGCAAGCTCGGTAAAAGGTATGACATGTGTTAATGGCATGAGTTACTCTGACAGAGCAGGTGATAATGCAAATTCAGCGATTATTATTGCTGTTACACCGGAGGATTTTGAAGGGGAAGATGCACTTAGCGGTGTACGTTTCCAGGAAATGTTAGAGCGGAAAGTATTTGAAATGGGTGGCGGAAAGATCGTTCAGCAACGATTGGAAGATTTTATGAACGAAACCGTTACTACAAACTATGGAAAGATTAAAGGGCAGACCAAAGGCTTAACTTGCTTTGGCCCGCTTCATGAACTGCTAACGGAAGATATGAAAATATCTTTTTTGGAAGGAATGGAACAGTTTGCAAGACAGATTCATGGATTTGATGATAAAGATACCATTCTTTCCGGAATTGAAAGCAGAACATCTTCTCCGATTCGCGTAAGCAGAAACGAATTCTTTGAAAGCTGTATTTCGGGACTTTATCCGTGCGGTGAAGGTGCCGGTTATGCAGGAGGAATCATGTCTGCAGCAATGGACGGAATGAAAGTAGCTGAGGCGATTGCTAAGAAATATACAAAGAAAAGATAAAAGTAGAAGTTGAGGAAAAATTAATGGAAGAATTAACACCTATGATGCAAAAGTATCTGGAAACAAAACAAGAATATAAAGATTGCATCCTTTTTTATCGATTGGGTGATTTTTATGAAATGTTTTTCGAAGATGCATTGACTGCTTCAAAAGAGTTAGAAATTACATTAACAGGAAAAAGCTGTGGTTTAAAAGAGCGCGCACCAATGTGTGGCGTACCTTTTCATTCTGCAGAAGGTTATATAAATAAGTTGGTTCAAAAAGGTTACAAGGTTGCAATATGTGAACAGGTTGAAGACCCGAAAACTGCAAAAGGACTTGTTAAACGCGA
Source organism: Lachnospiraceae bacterium (assembly GCA_045593085.1). Lineage (GTDB taxonomy): Bacteria > Bacillota > Clostridia > Lachnospirales > Lachnospiraceae > XBB1006. The sequence continues at coordinate 35,600 of JAZNWA010000031.1, forward strand.
AGTTGTACGTATTGTTACACCGGGAACCAATCTTTGTATGCAGGCATTGGATGAAACGAAAAATAATTACTTGTTGTGTATCGTGTATCTTGATGGTGCATTCGGTCTTGCAGTATCTGACGTAAGCACCGGAGATTTTTACCTGACAGAGATTGTAGACGAAAGAGCTTTGGCAGATGAAATCTATATGTTTGCACCAACTGAAATAGTGTGTAATGAAGCCTTTTTCATGAGCGGTTTCCCAATCGATGAGTTAAAGCAGAGATTACGTCCGGCATTTACATCACTGGATGCTTGGTATTTTGATGATGATGTAGTTAAAAATACTTTAACCGGACATTTTCATGTGAAGAATTTACAAGCGCTTGGCTTGGAAGAGTTTCCAATCGGAACCTTTGCAGCGGGAGCACTTTTAAAATATTTATACGAAACCCAGAAAAATTCTTTAAGCCATATAACAACCTTAACCCCGTATACAAACGGAAAATATATGGTTATTGATGGGTCTTCCAGGCGTAACTTAGAGCTTGTTGAGACAATGCGTGAAAAAAGTAAGATTGGATCTTTGCTTTGGGTTGTGGATAAGACAAAAACGGCTATGGGTGCAAGAATGCTTCGTAGTTATGTTGAGCAGCCTCTTGTTAATAAACAAGCCATCGAAGAGCGTTTAGATGCTATTGAGACCTTTAACAGTCGATTAATTACAAGGGATGAAATTCGGGAATATTTAAACCCGATTTATGATTTGGAACGATTGATCAGTCGGGTTACGTATCAGACAGCTAATCCGAGAGATATGATTGCATTTAAGAGTTCCTTGCATATGCTTCCTGCCATTAAAATGCTTTTGGAAGAAGTGCCTTGTGAGTTTTGCAAAAAACTCTATGAAGAATTGGATTGCTTAGAAGATATTTATCAATGGATTAATGATTCCATTCAGGAAGAGCCTCCGATTTCTGTTCGAGAAGGCGGTATTATAAAAAACGGATATTTAGAAGAAATTGACCGTCTTCGTAATGCAAAAACAGAAGGAAAAAGCTGGCTTGCCAAGTTAGAAGAAGAAGAACGTGAAAAAACAGGCATAAAAAACCTGAAGATTAAATACAATAAAGTTTTTGGATATTATCTGGAAGTTACAAATTCCTTTTTATCCATGGTTCCGGATTATTTTATCCGTAAGCAGACACTCAGTAATGCTGAACGTTATATTACACCGGAATTAAAAGAGTTAGAAGATACGATTCTGGGCGCTGAAGACCGTTTGTTTACGCTGGAATATAATTTGTTCTGTGAAATCAGAGACAAAATTGCGTTAGAGGTAGAACGTATTCATAAGACTGCAAAAGCTATTGCCAGATTAGATGCTATTGTATCTTTGGCGTTTGTAGCTGAGCAGAATAATTTTGTTCGTCCAACCATTAATGAACGGGGAATTATTCATATCAAAGACGGCCGTCATCCGGTGGTGGAAAAAATGATGGGCGGTCAGTTGTTTGTTGCAAATGATACTTATTTGGATAACGATAAAAAGCGAATTTCCATCATTACCGGTCCAAACATGGCAGGTAAGTCAACCTATATGCGTCAGACCGCATTAATTGTGTTAATGGCACAGATGGGAAGTTATGTTCCGGCGTCAGAAGCAAATATCGGCATTGTAGACCGTATTTTCACCCGTGTAGGTGCATCTGATGATCTTGCAAGCGGTCAAAGTACCTTCATGATTGAAATGACCGAAGTGGCCAATATTTTACGTAATGCGACACCAAATAGTTTGCTTATTTTGGATGAAATCGGTCGTGGTACCAGCACTTTTGATGGTCTTAGTATTGCCTGGGCTGTTGTAGAGCATATCAGCAATCCGCAATTGTTAGGAGCCAAAACTTTATTTGCAACTCATTATCATGAACTTACTGAATTGGAAGGAAAATTAGATAATGTAAATAATTATTGTATCGCTGTAAAAGAAAACGGAGACGATATTGTATTTTTACGTAAGATTATTCCGGGCGGTGCTGATAAGAGCTACGGTATTCAGGTTGCTAAGCTTGCAGGTGTTCCGGATACTGTTATACAGCGGGCAAAAGATATTGTAGAACAACTTGTAGAGAATGATTTGGCGATTCATACGGAACGAATTTTGGATGAAAAGCCAAAGAAATCTGCAAAAAAGAAAAATGATTTGGAACTTGGTCAGATTAGTTTATTTGATACCATGGGTGATGATTTGATTATTGAAGAACTTCGTAATCTGGATTTAACATCTATGACACCATTGGACGCTTTGAATAAATTGAACGAGTTACAAAAACAGATACATAATCGGTGGTAAAAAATGACAGAAATTCAAGTATTAGACAAACAGACAATTGATCAAATTGCAGCCGGTGAAGTTGTTGAGCGCCCAAGCAGTGTTGTGAAAGAATTAGTTGAAAATTCTTTGGATGCAGGGGCAAGTCATGTAACGGTTGAAATCAAAGATGGTGGAATATCATACATCCGCATCACGGACAATGGTTGCGGAATAGATTCATCACAGATTCAAAAAGCATTTTTGCGTCATTCCACCAGTAAAATCCGTCATGCAGAAGACTTAAATCATATTTTTTCTCTGGGATTTCGCGGAGAAGCTTTATCAAGTATTGCTGCAGTTTCCCAAGTTGAACTGATTACAAAAGCAAAAAATGAATTTATGGGAAGCCGTTTTGTAATTGAAGGTGGAAATGACGGAGTCTTAGAAGAAATCGGAGCACCGGACGGGACAACCTTTGTCGTCCGCAATCTGTTTTATAATACACCTGTCCGTAAGAAGTTTTTAAAAACACCGCAAACCGAGGCGGCGTATATAACCGGTTTGATGGAAAAATATGCACTTTGCAGACCGGATGTGGCTTTTAAAGTGCTTGTAAATGGACAGATCAAATTACAAAGTCCGGGTAACGGTAAGTTGGAAGATGCCGTTTATCGTGTGTTTGGTAGAGAATTGATTGGAGATTTGATGCCAATTCACTTAGAAGATAATGAAGTTATTGTTGAAGGATTCATTGCAAAACCGGTTGTTTCCAGAGGCAATCGCAATTTTGAACACTTTTTTATTAACGGAAGATATATTACCAGTACATTTTTAAGCAAATGCGTGGAAGAGGCCTATAAATCTTTTGTTATGCAACACAAATTTCCATTCGTGTTGTTGAATATCCGAATGAATCCGTCAGATGTTGACGTAAATGTTCATCCGACAAAGATGGAAGTACGTTTTTCTGATGAAATTCGTTTATATGACTTGTTATATAAGGGAATTCAGGATGTTTTGACAAAAAAAGAACTGATTCCACAGGTTTCTATTGACAGTGAAAAAAAAGAACCGGAAAAAATTATTCCGTCAGAAGTCAAGCCGGAACCTTTTGAAAGGAATAAAATGGAACAGATTCGTTCTTTTGTTCGCGAAAGTTCTCCATATCAGATGTTATACGGAGAGAAAAAAGTGCATCCTTTGACACAGGTTTTTCCGGAGGATACAACAAAACAAACGAAAGAATCATTAGAAACACAATTAAAAGAACAGTTTCAAAAGGAAACATTAACAAACACTTCTCAAATCTCATTATTTGAAGAAGAAAAACCTATGCTTTTAAAAGAAGAGTCAAAATCTTCTCATCGAATCATTGGGCAGGTTTTTAAAACCTATTGGTTGGTAGAATTTCATGATTCTTTATATATTATTGACCAGCACGCTGCACATGAACGTGTTTTATACGAACGAACCATGAAAAACATTCGTAACAAAGAGATGTCTTCCCAGACAATGAGTCCGCCGTTGGTGTTATCGTTGACTGATTTGGAATTAACCTACTTGGAAAAATACAGAGAACAATTCGAAAATATCGGTTACAGCTTCGAAGATTTCGGCGGTCAGGATGTTATTGTAAATACAGTCCCTTACAATATGTTCGGCATTCGCGATAAAGATTTGTTTTTGGGAATGTTAGATGATTTGAAAGATTTTAAAGGAAATGAAACACCGGACATTGTATTGGAAAAAGTAGCAATGATGAGTTGTAAAGCTGCTGTAAAAGGTAATCAGCATTTATCTGAGAAAGAGGCAATTCAATTGATTGATGATTTGTTAACCCTTGAAAATCCATATCATTGTCCTCACGGAAGACCGACCATTATTGAAATGTCAAAATACGAAATGGAGCGTAAATTTAAACGATGAAAAAACCATTGATTATATTATCGGGGCCGACAGCAGCAGGAAAAAGCAAGCTTTCCATTGCCTTGGCAAAACAATTAAACGGTGCAATTATTTCAGCCGATTCGGTTCAGGTTTATAAAGGCATGGATATTGGTTCTGCAAAAATCATGCCGGATGAAATGGACGGTGTAAAGCATTACATGATTGACGTACTGAAGCCGGATGAAGAATTCCATGTTTATCGTTTTTGCGAAATGGTAAAAGCTTGTATGGAAGAAATTTACAACGATGGAAAAATTCCGATTTTAGTGGGAGGTACCGGCTTTTATATCCAGGCAATTTTATATGATATTGACTTTGTGGAAGATAGCGGTGACAAGTCTTATCGTTTGAAATTAGAGAATCTTGCAAAAACGAACGGACCTGAGTTTTTACACAATCTATTAAAAGAAGTTGATCCGGAATCTGCCGATATGATACATATGAACAATGTAAAAAGAGTTATCCGTGCTTTGGAATATTACCATGAAACCGGAGAAAAAATATCAACCCATAATGAAGCGGAAAGACAAAAAGAATCACCCTATAACTTTGCTTATTTCGTCCTGACGGACGCTAGAGAATTGTTGTATGAACGGATTAACCGCCGTGTTGATCTTATGGTAGAAAATGGTCTTGTTCAGGAAGTTTTAGGACTTTTGGAAAAAGGATATACCAAAGATATGGTTTCCATGCAGGCCTTAGGATATAAGGAAATCTTAGATTATCTGAATGGTGAAACGACACTTGATGAGGCTTTATATATTATTAAACGGGACACAAGACATTTTGCCAAAAGACAATTAACCTGGTTTGCACGGGAAAAAGATGTTCTTTGGATCAATCGCTCCGAATACAACCAGGATGAAGATAAAATGCTGGATACAATGCTTAAAGCTTGTAAGGATAGAGGAATTTAACATGTTAAGAGATACATTATTGAAACAATATGAAAGAAACGGCATCGATAGAGATGTGTATGAATTTGGTGAAAAGATATTAGAAGAGTATAAGGAACGTTTTTTAAAGATTGATGAGATTGCAGAATTGAATCATCTTCGTGTAATGGAAGCCTTTCATAAAAATAGAGTTTCCGTAGAATGCTTTAACTATGCAACAGGATATGGTTACAATGATATTGGTCGTGATACTTTAGAAAATGTTTTTGCTGATTTGTTCCATGGCGAAGATGCACTTGTAAGACCGCAAATCACCTGTGGAACACATGCATTGGCTCTTGCACTGATGTCAAATTTACGTCCTGGTGACGAACTTCTGTCACCGGTTGGAAAGCCTTATGATACTTTGGAAGAAATTATAGGCATCAGACCATCCGTAGGATCTTTAAAAGAATATGGAATCAGCTACAAACAGGTTGATTTACTGGAAGATGGCTCCTTTGATTATGAGGGTATCAAAAATGCAATTAACGAAAAAACAAAATTAATTACCATTCAGCGTTCCAAAGGATATGCAACAAGACCAACATTAAGTGTTGAACGGATTGGTGAATTAATTACTTTTATTAAAAATATAAAACCGGATGTTATCTGCATGGTGGATAACTGTTACGGTGAGTTTGTGGAAGAAAGAGAACCATTGGATGTTGGTGCGGATATGATGGTTGGCTCCCTGATTAAAAATCTTGGCGGAGGCCTTGCACCAATTGGTGGTTATATTGTAGGCAAAAAAGAATGTGTAGAAAATGCTGCTTACCGCTTAACCTCTCCGGGGCTTGGAAAAGAAGTGGGTGCATCCTTAGGCGTAATGCAATCATTTTTCCAAGGATTGTTCTTGGCACCAAATGTGGTTGCCTCAGCTTTAAAAGGTGCTATTTTTGCAGCAGCGATTTATGAAAAATTAGGTTTTGATGTTCATCCGAGTGCAAAAGAATCCAGACATGATATTATTCAGGCTGTAACTTTCCACAAGCCGGAAGGATTAATTGCCTTTTGTGAAGGAATTCAGGCGGCTGCACCGATTGATAGTTACGTTCGTCCGGAACCGGGTGATATGCCGGGATATGACAGTCAGGTAATTATGGCTGCCGGAGCATTTAACCAGGGTTCTTCCATTGAATTAAGTGCAGATGGTCCACTCAGAGAACCGTATACAGCTTTTTTCCAGGGAGGACTTACCTGGAATCATGCAAAACAGGGTATTTTAATGTCTTTGCAAAAATTAAAAGAAAAAGGACTTGTAACTCTTTAATTTTTCTTAAATCTTTCGTTTGATTCTATACATCAAATGTTGATTATGTTAAAATAGTATAGATAGGGATATGATAATTTCGAGAGCGGAAAGGATAGTATTTGTATCATATTTCTTTTAAAGAAGTGCCAAAGGATGAGAAACCGTACGAAAAATTTATGCGATACGGAGCAAAAAGTTTATCCGACGCAGAACTGCTCGCAATAATACTTCGTACAGGAACAAAAGACTATAGCGTTTTAGATGTGGCACATCATATTTTAAACAAAAACGAAAACAGTTTATTGAATCTTCAAAAAATGTCATTGAAGCAATTAATGGAGATTCCGGGAATTGGAAAGGTTAAGGCCATTCAGTTAAAATGCATCGCACAATTGTGCGTCAGAATGAGCCGTACTTCTTATTACTCGAAAGAAACCCTTGATTCCGCAAAGAAAATAGCAGAATACTATATGGAGTATTTAAGGCACGAAAGTTGTGAACTCACGATTTTGCTGATGCTTGATACGAAATGTCATATGCTTGGAGAGGAAATTATTTCAAAAGGAACCGTAAATGCATCCTTAGTATCTCCAAGAGAGATTTTTCTAACTGCATTGGATTATAAAGCGGTTCAAATCGTTATCATCCATAATCATCCAAGTGGGGATCCACACCCCAGCAGAGAAGATTTGTTGGTGACAAAACGGCTGAAAAGTGCCGGAGAATTAATTGGAATTGAATTGGTAGATCATATCATAATTGGGGATAATATTTATACCAGTTTTAAAGAAGAAGGTCTTCTATAAGGAGGAGGAAAAATGGCAACAAATTTATACGGAGTGGATTTAGGTACTGCCAACATCAAAATGTTTTCCAAAATGGGAAACGAAGCAGTGAGTGAAAAAAATACCATTGCAATCAGAGACAAGAGAGAAATTTATGCATATGGAGATGATGCATATGCAATGTATGAAAAAGTACCGGGCAACATCAAAGTAAGTTTTCCTATGGTTAACGGTGTTATTGCTGATTATAACAATATGCAGAAACTAGTGGAAACATTTTTAGACAAGCATATAAAGAGTCATTCCAAGAATGCTGATTTTATTGTTGCGGTTCCGACAGATATTACGGAAGTAGAAAAACGTTCTTTCTACGATTTATTTTATAAAAGTAAAATCAGACCGAAGTCTGTTATGCTTTGTGAAAAACCGATTGCAGCTGCAGTAGGTTTAGGCTTAAATGTAAATGAGCCGACAGGTTCCATGATTGTTGACATCGGTGCAGATACCACGGAAGTTTCCGTTATTTCTCTCGGCGGATTAGTGCTTAGTGATTTGTTACGTGTTGGCGGCAACCAGTTAGATGAATCCATTATTACTCATATTAAAAGAAAATATAATCTTGTTATCGGTCAAAAGACAGCTCAAAGTTTAAAAATTGAGCTTGGTGATGCTATGAATAACGACAATGGCGTAAAACTCATTGTTGGACGTGATGTAGTTAGCGGTTTACCGGTTGAAATGGAAATTTCTTCTCTTGTTATCAACGAAGCAATTAAAGAAGGATTAAATTCCATTTGTACATCAATCAAGATGATTTTAGAGAAAACGCCGCCTGAACTTGCAAAAGACATTATCCGTTCAGGTATTTATCTTGCGGGTGGTTCATCCCAGCTTAAGCATATGGGTGATTTAATTACCAGTCTTACAAATATTAAAGTAAATGAGACAGAAGAACCGGCTTTATGTGTCGTGCGTGGTTTAAATCATATTGTGACTGAACCACAGTATCAGACCCTTGCTTATAATTTAAAGAGACGAATTTATAGTTAATTGAGGTTAATATGTTTAATCAAAGAAGAAGAACATCGCGCAAAAAAATTGAGATTCCAACGAAGTATTTGCTTGCAGGAATTATGTTTTTCTGTGTGGTTGCTATTTTTGTCAGCTTGAACTTTAATATTTCAGGCGGACCATTAAAATCCATTGCTGAGACTGTGTTTGGCCCAATGCAAAATGGTTTAAACAATATTGGCAGTTATATGGTCAGACAGAAAGATTATTTTGAATCAATGGATGAATTAAAAGCAGAGATTGAAGCTTTAAGAAAACAAAACGATGAATTGACCATTGAAAACAGTACTTTAAAACTCGAACATTATGAACTTGAGCATTTAAGAGAACTTTATGACTTGGACAATAAATATCCAAGTTACGAAAAAACAGCTGCAAGAGTCATTGCAAGAGATGCGAGTAACTGGTTTTATACGTTTATTATCGATAAGGGTTCTGAAGACGGAATTGAAGTTGATATGAATGTTATTGCCGGTCGAGGATTGGTTGGTATTGTTACATCTGTTGGTAAACATACAGCAACGGTTACGACGATAATTAATGATACTTCCAACGTTAGTGGTATGATGCTTTCTACATCAGACAGCTGTATTGTTCGCGGAAATCTTCAGTTAATGGCGGAAGAGCAGGTAATTGTATTTGACACTTTAAACGACCGCAACAATACTATTTCAGTTGGAGAACCGGTTGTAACTTCAAATATTAGTGATAAATATCTTCAAGGAATTCTTATCGGATATGTTACAAGTATTAAAGTGGATGCTAATAACTTAACCAAATCCGGAACAATTACTCCGGTTGTGGATTTTGAACATCTTGAAGAAGTATTAATTATTCTTGAAAAAAAAGAATTTGATTAGGATTTTTTATGCTTAGGAAATTTGTAGAAGTCATTTTAATTGTATTTTGCTTTATTTTTCAAACTTCATTCTTTCAACATTTTAAAATTGCAGGTGTATCACCGAATCTGCTTGTTGTTTTAGTGTCTTCCATTGGCTTTATGCGTGGAAAAAAAGAAGGTATGTTTGTAGGATTTGTCAGTGGTTTTTTAATTGACTTGTTTTTCTCGCCGGTTATTGGTTTTTATACTATGATCTATACTCTGGTGGGCTTTTTGAATGGCTTTTTTACAAAAGAATTTATGCCGGAAGATGTAAAATTACCGGTTATTTTAATTGTCCTTAGTGATATTTTCCTAAACGTATGTATTTATTTTATTTTCTTCCTTTTCAGAGGCGATTTCGAGATTATGTATTATTTTGTAAATCTCATTGTCCCTGAAATTGTTTACACTTTATTAGTTGCAATTTTACTTTATCTGCTCACGCTAAAGATTAATCAAAAACTGGAAGAATATGAAAAAAGGAGTGCAAGTAAATTTGGTTAAACGTTTTTTTCTTAAAATAATCAAATCCAGATATTTAGCTTTTTCTGCGGTACTGGTACTCATGGCCTCCATTCTGGTTCAGCGCTTGTTTGTGCTTCAGATTGTGAATGGTGAAACATATCAGAAAAATTACACTCTTATGATCGAGAAGCAGAAAGATATCGCTGCAACAAGAGGTTGTATTTATGATCGAAACGGAAATTTGCTGGCTTATAATGAGCTGGCTTATTCTGTTGTAATAGAAGATAACGGCTCTTACAATTCCAGCAAACAACGTTCTGAAGAATTAAACAAAACAATTGCTGAAACGATTAAGATTATTAAAAAACGAGGGGATGAACCGGATAATAACTTTAAGATTTCGTATGTGGATGGAAAATTTGAATTTAAAGTGTCCGGTACCTCCAGACTTCGTTTTCTTGCCGATGTATTTGGACATGCCACGGTTGATGGATTAAAATTTAATGAAAAACTGGGCTTTGATGAAAAAACAGCAACCGCAGAGCAGGTAATGAAATATATCATTTATGACAAGTATAAAGTTTCTGAAGAATACGATTTGGAAACAGCATATGAAATTGCGATTGTCCGTAATGGTTTATCGGAAAACTATTACAGAAAATATATTTCAACAACCATTGCAACCAATGTCAGTGTTGAAACCGTTGCTGCTATTAATGAACATCTAAGCGAGTTACAAGGTGTATCAATTGAAGAAAGCACCTTCAGAAAATATGTAAACGGAGAAGTATTTTGTCATATTACAGGATATACAGGTAGAATTTCCCAGGAGCAATATGATGAACTTTCTTTAATTGACAGCAGCTATACATTAAACGATTATGTTGGAAAATCAGGTATCGAATCTGTGATGGAATCTCAGTTAAGAGGCCAAAAAGGAACTACGACTTTTTATGTTGATAACATGGGAAAGGTTGTAGAAGTTATTAATACAACGGATGCTGCTCCGGGAAATGATGTGTATCTTTCCATTGATAAAGAATTACAGGAAACAATTTATTCTCTTTTGGAGCAGGAGATTGCAGGTGTCGTATATTCTCACATCGTAAATACGAAAGAATTTGACTCCAGTACAACCACTACCGGTGATATTGTTATTCCAATTTATGATGTTTATTATGCTTTAATTAATAATAATGTAATTGAAATTGATCGTTTTGCTTCCGAAAACGCTATGGATACGGAAAAATATATTTATTCTGTTTTTAAACAGCAGTATGCAGAAGTCATTGAAGAATTGGACTATGAATTGCGGTATGGTACCGTGGATTTTGCTACAATGTCAGACGCTGATAGAGATTATATTACTTATCTTATGGATATGATTAAAGAAGCCGGTATTCTAAAGACTTCAGCAATTGATTCGAACGATAAAACTTATAATGCGTGGAGAGAGGGCACAATTTCTTTAAGAGAATACTTAAATTATGCCGTATCTGCGCAGTGGATTGATATCATTATGCTTGCAGGAGAAGATGCGTCCGGAAGTTATTCCGATACTGCAGAAATCTATGATGCTTTATGTACAAAGATTATTGATATGCTCATTGCAGAATTAGATTTTCACAAAATCATATATCAATATATGATTAAAGATGATATTATCTCCGGAAATCAGATCTGTATGGTATTATTTGAGCAAGCTGTATTAACAGATAACGCAGATGATTTTAACGGCTTGAAATCAGGTACTTTATCTTCTTATGATTTCCTGAAAGAAAAAATTCGTTTATTGGAAATCACACCCGCACAACTTGCTTTAGATCCATGTTCCGGTTCCAGCGTTGTTTTGGATCCGATTACCGGTGAAGTATTAGCCTGTGTCAGCTACCCTGGCTATGATACCAATAAATTAGCGAATGTGGTTGATTCAGAATATTACAGTTCCCTTTTAAATAATCTGGCAACACCGCTTTATAATTTTGCCACACAGCAGCAGACTGCACCGGGCTCTACTTTTAAACCGATTACAGCAGCCGCCGGTTTAACAGAGGAAGTTATTTATCCTACATCCATTATTGAGACAAAAGGTATTTTTAAAGAAATCAGTAACGAACCGAAATGTCATATTTTCCGTTATTCCGGAATTACCCACGGACATATTAATGTGTCTCAGGCAATCGGAGTTTCTTGTAACTATTTCTTTTATGATGTGGGATATCGTTTGAGTCTTGATAACGATGTATATAACGAAGATCAGGGTATTGCGAATATTCAAAAATATGCTTCTTTGTTTGGCTTAAATGAAAAAACCGGAATCGAAATATATGAAAATGCATCACATATTGCCGATGAATATCCGGTTATGGCGGCAATCGGACAAAGTAATCATAACTATACAACAATATCTCTGGCCAGATATGTTGCTACGATTGCAAATGAAGGAAAAGTTTATAACCTGACTTTACTTGATAAAGTAACAAAAGCAGACGGCACACTGGTGGAAGATTTTTCACCGGAGGTAAATCATCAAATTACCGAGTTTTCAGGTTCTACATGGGAATCCATTAAGTCAGGAATGCGTGCGAGTGCTTTAGAAACACAGTGCTTGAATAATATCGGAGTAGAAATCTACTCAAAAACGGGTACTGCGCAGCAGGTATCTAACCGACCGAGCCACTCTGTATTTATTGCATTTGCTTTAGATGATGAAAATGACAAGAATCTTGCAGTTGCTACAAGAATTGCTTTTGGATATGCTGCAACAAATGCAGCAGAAGCCACATCGGATATTTTGAGATATTATTTTGATAATGAAAATGTAGTTGATGGTGAAGCAGATACCGGTATTGGTCAGGAGATCTTCGACTAAGAGGAGGCATTATGAAACAGACGGTTTTACTAAAAAGCAATGCCAGCGGAATTACTCTTGTGTTAGATAAAAATATACCATTTGAGCAATTGCTTGAAGATACAATTTCTGTCTTTATGGATAATGCTGATTTTTTCCAAAACAGCAGATTCGCAATCGCTTTTACAGGCAGAGAACTGACAGAAGCACAAGAGGTTGCCATGGTTATGGCAATTAATGAAAGAACCAACGCAAAAGTTATCCGATTGATTTCTAATGATGAAGAGCTGGAACAGCATTTTTTGTTGCAGCAATTACAGTACGATCAAATTGTTTCAAACAATACGGGTAAGTTTCACCGAGGAACTTTACATGATAAAGATGTGTTAGAAGTGGACACTTCAGTAGTAATTATCGGAGATGTATTACAAGGTGCAAAAGTTGTTTCAAAGGGTAATGTTATTGTTTTGGGACGATTGGAAGGAAATGTTTTTGCCGGAGCCGGCGGAAATGAAGAGTCCATTATTGCAGCTCTTACTATGGATCCGGATAAGATTCGTATTGCTGATTGTAGCTACACTACAGAACAAAAGAAACTATTTGGAAATAAAAACAAAAAGTTAAAACAACCACAGGTTGCATCGATCAAAAGAGGAAGGATTGAAGTGAGTCCATTAATTTCATAGTAGTAGGAGATTTTATGGGACAAGTACTTATCTTTACATCCGGTAAAGGCGGAGTCGGTAAAACGACAATTGCTGCAAATGTTGCTTTTTGCCTTGCAATGAAAAACCGCAAAGTTGCTTTGGTTGACTTAGATTTGGGGTTACGTAATCTTGACCTTGTTATGGGACTTGAAAACAAAGTCGTTTATCATTTGGGAGATGTTCTTTCCGGCACATGTCGCCTTAAACAGGCACTGATTAAAGATTTCCGATGTATGAATCTTTCGTTTTTACCCGGAATTATAAATGACAATAAGGCTGATTTAAACGGTTTGTATGACATCATCCAACAATTAAAAAAAGATTATGATTATGTTGTATTAGACAGTCCGGCAGGATTAGAAAGCGGTTTTCAATTTGGCGTATTATCTGCGGATCAGGTTTATTTAGTTGTAAATCCTGAAATTTGTTCGATTCGTGATGCATTTCATGTGAAAGAACACATCCTGTTACATCATCATCTGCCGATTCGCTTAATCGTCAATCGTACCCGTAAAAATGCGCTTCTTAGTAAGCATTTTTTTACCACACAAGATATTGAAGAAATGCTATCCATTGAGTCCTTTGGAGAGATACCAAATGATGAACAGATTGTATATTTCATAAATAAAGGTGATTTACTGATGGATAAACGGCTTTCAGTAAGTCGTGCAATTGAACGAATCGGAAGTAAAATTATAGAGATGGATGGGGAGATGCAGTTATGTTAAAAGTAGGAAAAAAATTGGAAACGGCAAGTCTTGCAAAAGAACGTTTGCAAGCAGTTTTTGTGACAGATCAGTTACATTGTACCGGTGGACAGATTAAAGAAATGGAAACCGATTTGTTGCATAGTGTAAAAAAATACTTTCATGTTGTTGATGCAAAAGAGAGAACAAAACTGATTCAAAAAGAAGATGCCGCGGATGAGTATATATTAATTTTTGAAACGGTTATAAAAAAATAACAGTCATTCTGTAAAGAAGGGTAATCATGTTTAAGAAATATAAGTTTAGTGATTTTAATTTCAGACTATTAATCGAAGTTATTGTATTAAATATTTTTGGTATATTAGCTGTTTCAAGTGCAAACCCAAGCTATCAGACCAAACAGTTGTTTGGAATGATTTTAGGTGTTGTAGCTATGTTTATATTTGCTTTGGTTGATTACGAATTTATCCTGAAATTTAATTGGTTAATTTATATTGGCACAGTTGGACTTTTAGGATTTATTTTGCTACCGATTTTTGGTTATAACGCAGGTGGTGCACAACGATGGATTGAAATTGCGGGATTTCGATTCCAACCGTCTGAAATCTCCAAAATCTTCATTATTTTGTTCTTTGCATTCTTCTTTGGGAAGTTTCATGAAAAGCTTAATACGGGCAAAATATTAGCCCTCAGCGTTATTTTGATTGCCGTACCGCTTATATTAATCTTAAAGCAGCCTGATTTGTCCACAACAATTGTTACGGCAATGATTTTTTGTGGTATGATTTTTATGGCAGGATTAAGCTATAAAATTGTAGGTGGTATTCTGGGTGTCAGCATTCCACTTGTTATTGTGCTGTTAAGTGTGATTGTTTCAAAGGGAAATCTTTTTTTGAAAGACTATCAGTACATGCGTATTATGTCATGGCTTAAACCAAGCGAATATGCGAACAATGCATTACAGCAACAAAACGGTATTACGGCAATCGGTTCCGGAAGATTATTCGGGAAAGGCTTTTTTTACGAAGGGGTTGATTCTCTTAAAAACGGAAACTTTATTTCCGAGCCGCATACCGACTTTGTTTTCACAATTATCGGAGAAGAAACAGGGTTTGTTGGCTGCGCGTTTGTAATCGGTTTACTACTATTAATTACATTAGAGTGTGTTGCTGTAGCAAAAAAAGCAAAAAATATAGAAGGCAAGCTTATCGCTATTGGCGTTGCCACATTGATTGCCGTTCAAAGTTTTGTAAATATCGGCGTTAATACCGGAGTTTTACCAAATACCGGTTTAACTTTACCGTTTGTTAGTTATGGTTTGACTTCTTTGGTGTCGCTTTATATTGGTATCGGTATTGTTTTAAATGTAAGCATACAGCCAATGAAGTACAGGGGGATTTTAAAATGAACATTGGATTAATTGCTCATGATGCGAAAAAGAAATTAATGCAGAATTTTTGTATAGCTTATTATGGGATTTTGTCAAAACATTCTATATATGCCACAGGAACAACCGGTCGATTAATTGAAGAAGTAACAAATCTTTCTGTACAAAAATATTTAGCCGGACATTTGGGTGGTGAAACACAGATATGTGCACAAATCGAACATAATGAAATGGATTTGGTGATTTTTTTGCGTGATCCGCTGACTCCAAAAACACATGAGCCGAATGTTGACAATATTGTTCGTTTGTGTGATATGCACAATATTCCGTTGGCTACCAATCTGGCATCTGCAGAACTGATGATTAAAGCTTTAGAACGAGGAGATTTAGAGTGGCGTGAAATCTATAAATAAAAAATTTATTTCTCTTGTAATGGTTATTTGTTTACTGTGTGCATACATTACCGGTTGTAATAAGCACACTTCATTAAATCAACCATATTCTGATTTTTTATTTCAAACAGAAAATAATAAAGTAAATCTTGGTGATTTTGAATCATCAATGAATTATCTTGCCTCTGGCCTATGTGTCACTGATCAGGATAATATCCTTGTTGATCAAATTGGCAATACCTATGTCGGTGC
This sequence comes from Lachnospiraceae bacterium, assembly GCA_045593085.1. GTDB lineage: Bacteria > Bacillota > Clostridia > Lachnospirales > Lachnospiraceae > XBB1006. The sequence goes on from JAZNWA010000031.1 coordinate 51,530, forward strand.
AGGTGCTATTTTTGATATTACCAATAAAGACGTCGTTTATGCATATAATCTGTTTGAACGTCGTTATCCTGCTAGTATGACGAAAGTTTTAACGGCTTATATTACCTTAAAATACTGTGAATTGGACGAAAAGGTTATTGTTGGCCCAAATGCAGTTGATATGCCGGACGGAGCAGTTACATGTGGTATTCAGGCAGGAGATGTACTTCGTGTGAAAGATTTGCTGTATGCCCTTCTTTTAGTAAGTGCCAATGATGCTGCAATCGCGTTGGCAGAGCATATCAGCGGGAGTGTAGAAGCATTTGCAGAACTGATGAATAAAGAAGCACGACTGATGGGGGCTACACATACTCATTTTGTAAATCCACATGGTTTACATGACGATGACCATTACACCACGGTTTATGATATGTATCTGATGTTTCATCAGGCCATTCAATCGGAGATGTTTTGTAAAATCATTAATACACAGTCATATACTGCAACTTATAAAAGTGTAGGGGGGGCAGAAGTTCAAAAAACATATTCCACCTCTAACAAATTTTTAAACGGAGAAAAGACTTATCCGGATAATTTTGAAGTAATTGGCGGAAAAACAGGAACAACTTTTAATGCCGGAAAATGCCTGATTTTATATGTTTCCGATGATTTAGGATCCAAATATATTCTTGTGGCATTCGGTTGCGACAGCAGAGATATTTTATATGATTATCTTTCCAGACAGATGATGTTCATTAATGAAATCCGATAGTTAAATTTTGCTATAAAATATACAAAAATATAGTTGTATTATTAAAGTAAATGCAATATAATAAGATTATAAATAACTGTTGCAACAATTGGAGTATTTATTCCTAATTGGATATGATATTTCAATTTGCGCGACAGACTCAGGAGGACAAAGCTATGATTCAGATTATTTCAGGGGTAAAAGGAAAAGGAAAAACAAAATACCTTTTAGAGAAAGCTAACGATTCTATTAACAAAGTTAACGGAAACGTTGTATTTCTCGACAAAAACACAAAACATATGTATGAATTAAATAATCGTATTCGTTTAATCGATGTTCTTGAATTACCGGTTAACAACAATGATGAATTTTTAGGTTTCTTGTGCGGATTAATTTCCCAGGATAACGACTTGGAAGAAGTTTTCTTTGACAGCTTCTTAACCATTGCGAACATTGAGACAGACGAACAACTTTGTAAATCAATTAATAAATTAGAAACACTTGAAGAGAAATACAATTTGAACTTTACATTAAGTGTTTCAAAGGATGAAAAGGATCTTCCTGAATGTATAAAAAAATACATAGCTATTTCATTATAGTAAATTTTGACCTCTGCATTTTGCAGAGGTCTATTTTTATGCATCTTTTTTATATATACCCTTGTTGGACACATTATTTAGTGATATAATATTATAGAAACACTATAAATTGTTGTCGAAAGGTGTTTGGTCATGGAGAAAAAACAAGAATCCAATATTGTTGACTTTAAAAAACCTTTTAAATTTAATATCGGACGCATTGTATTTGCAGTATTATTGGTATATTTGATTATTGTAGTTGTATCTTATGCCTTTAAAAGCCATATTTCGGCCTATGAGGTGCAATTAGGGTCCTTGGCAACAAATAATACCTATTCAGCCCTTGCAGTCCGCAAGGAGACGATTATACGTACGGATTACTCCGGATACATTACCTATTTTGCGAAAGAATCCTCAAAAATCAGTTCTAAAACATTGGTATATGGTTTGAGTGCAAATCCTAGTAATATTGACAATGCATTTAAAGAGGAATATACAAAAGAAGAATTGGAAGATTTTAAAGAAATATTAGACGATTTTTTCTATACGTATGATAATGATTCATTTTATAAAACATATAACTTTCAAAATAGTTTAAATGCAAATTTATTTAATGCAGCAATTCAAAATGGCGGCAGTGAAATATTAACGGAAGATATGTCAGCTCATTTTGGAATTACTTCCGGAGTGATTCTCTACTATACGGATGGCCTGGAGTCTGTTACAACAAGCAATTTTACAGACGAAGAGATTCATTCTTTAAATTATAAATCCAAGAATCTTATGGAGCAAAAAGAAGTAACCAAAGGTGACCCGGTCTACAAAGTGATTTCTGACGAAAACTGGTCATTGATTATTGAAGTCACACCATCCGTTATCCGTATGTTGGAAGGGGATAAAACGGTAAAAATACGCTTCTTGGACGATGATTTCACCTATAGCGCCACCTTTGAAACGCAAATAAAAAATGGCAAATACTACTTGATTATGCATTTAACGAATCACATGATTCGTTATGCAGACCAGCGTTATATTGATATTGAACTGATATTAGATGCAGCTACCGGATATAAAATCCCAACCAGCAGCGTCGCGAAAGAATCTTTTGTAAAAATTCCTGTTCAATATGCCACAAAAGGCGGAAACAGTAGTCAGGATGGCTTTTTGAAGCAAGTAAAAAATAAAGATGGTGAATTGGAAACAGTATTTTGCCCTGTAGAGCTTTATAAACAAGAAGATGGATATTATTATGTACTTGCTTCTGATTTTGATATCGGAGATAAGATTTATATTCCTTCCACCGGCGAAACTTATATGATTAACGATAAAATCCAACTGGAAGGGGTATACAACATAAATAAAGGTTATGCCGTTTTCCGTTTAATTGAAATCTTATACAAAAATGAAGATTATTGCATTGTAAGCCAACATACCCCATACGGGATTTCCAATTATGATCACATTGTTTTAGATGGAACAAAGGTCACGAACGGACAAATGATTCATTAATTCTATTAGGAGCAGACATGATTGTACAGAATTTAAATAAAATCAAAAGTATCATTGAGCAAACATGTAAGGAAAGCAGCCGTAATACGGAGGATGTTACCTTAATAGCCGTAAGCAAAACAAAACCGGTTGAAATGATATGGGAAGCCTATAATGCAGGAATCCGTGATTTCGGCGAAAATAAAGTTCAGGAAATGTGCGATAAGATGACTCAGCTGCCACAGGATATCCGCTGGCATATGATTGGGCATTTGCAAAGAAATAAAGTGAAATACATTGTAGGTCATACAGCTTTGATTCATTCGGTTGATTCCTTAAGACTTGCAGAAGAGATTGACAAGCAGGCAAAAAAGAAAGATGTTATTGTGGACATATTGATTGAAGTTAATATGGGGCGTGAAGAAACAAAGTTCGGTGTCTTTGAAGAAGATGCTTTAAAGCTGGTTGAAGAGATTGCAAAAATGGAAAACATCCGCATTCGCGGGCTAATGACCAGTGCACCATATGTTGATGATTTTAATGAAAATTTGGAAATTTTCCACAAAATAAAGCAATTATCTGTTGACATAGGGAATAAAAACATTGATAATGTATGTATGGATATACTGTCTATGGGTATGTCACAAGATTATGTAGCGGCCATCAAAGAAGGCTCCACCATGGTACGTCTTGGTACTGTTATTTTTGGAAATAGAAATTATGACATTTAACATATAAGGAGGATAAAATTATGGGATTTATGGACAAAGTACTTGAAGTAATGAAATTGGATCCGGACGATGATTTCGAATATGATAACGAAGCATATGATGATGAAGATATTGATTTTACTCCATCAAAAACATCAAAACCGGTAGAAGACTTTTCGGTAGAAGATAGAAGAAAACAGAAAGATAAAGTTGCTAAACCGGTGGCGAATAAAGTTACACCAATGAAACCGGTGAGAAAAGCTACCACAACAACGGTAAACATGGAAGTATGTGTTATCCGCCCAACATCTATTGATGACGGCAGAGAAATCACAGATACATTATTAGACGGTAGAACAGTAGTGCTCAATGTTGAAGGTTTACCGGTTGATGTAGCGCAGCGAATCATCGATTTTACTTCCGGTTCTTGCTATGCAATATCCGGTAATTTACAGAAGATTTCTAATTATATCTTCATAATTACACCTGCAAATGTTGATATTTCCGGTGATTTCCAGAATTATATGGATGCATTTGATGTAAATTCTTTTAGAAGTGAGTTTTAAGAATGACCGAGAATCAGGAATTACTTAGCCGATTAAACGACTTAGACGCACTTGCAAATAAACGTCAAATTGTATGCTATTCTGATTTTTTAAATATAGATGAATATAGTAGCTATTTGACGCAAAAGCATTCCTATTCATGTGATACGGTTCCTTTTTCTGATATAGCGGATTTGGAGCGTCAGATGATAGCGTTTATCCCTGACGCTTTTTCTGTAGAAGACCTACAATTTCCTATTGCAATTCTTAAAATCGAGCCAAAACATTTAAAATTTGCCCAGGAGATCAATCACAGAGATGTTCTCGGTGCAATTATGCATCTTGGAATTGAAAGAAAACTTATTGGCGATATTTTTGTAAAGGATAAAGAAGCGATTGTTTTAGTAAGTGAAAAAATTGCTGATTTCTTATGTGAACAGCTGGTTCAAATCAAACGAACAGATGTTGTTTTGAAACAAATATATGAGTTTCCGGATGTGTTTGAATCTAAATTTGAATATTCCACTGCAACAATCGCGTCATTAAGATTGGATTGTATTGTAGCAGAATTTGCAAATTGCAGTCGTAATGCGGCGGAACGGCATATTAAACAAGGAAATACTTATGTTAACAGCAAACAAGTGGAACAGTGTTCCTATAGTTGCAAGATTAATGATAAGATATCTGTTCGCGGTGTAGGAAAAATGATTTTGTTTGATGTTGTAGGAAAATCCAAGAAAGATAAAACGATTATTCGTATCAAAAAGTATCTATAATTAAAAATTCAGAGGCGTTGCAATATTCCGCTCAAAGAGTTTATTTTGTGTTGATTCTTTTAATGCAAAATATTTATTCTTGATTTAATGAATTGTAATTTGATTTTTTGTTTTTAGGCAACAGTGTTGAAATATCCCGATTAATGTGGGAAAAATCAAAGAAATATAATTTTGATATAATTATTTTGATGTCTTTTTTTATTTTGTCATAAAGAGGAGAAATTAGTATGAAAAAAGAAAAATCCTTTCATTTTTTTGAGCTTTCAAAAAAACCAAACAGTTATTTTTTAGGGATTTTTTTGTCTTTATTTTTAATTGCATTCGATCAGCTGACAAAATATTTGGCAGTGATTTTCTTAAAAGGGAAAGCAGCTTTTCCGGTTATAAAAAATGTTTTTGAACTTATGTATCTTGAAAATCGGGGCGCAGCCTTTGGAATGATGCAGGGTAAGCTGGCATTTTTTATTCCGTTAACTTTATGTATGTGCGCATTGTTTGTATTTATTTATATCAAATTGCCATTCGATAGAAAATTTAACTTTATGAGAATTGTTATTTGCTTTATCTTTGCAGGTGCCATCGGTAATTTTATTGATAGAACGGTTCATGGATATGTAATTGATTTTTTGTCATTTGTTTTAATCAATTTCCCTGTGTTTAATGTAGCCGATATTTATATTACCTGCAGCGCATTTGCTTTTGCATTTTTATTATTGTTTTACTATAAAGATGAAGATTTGGAGCGTATTCGATTTTTCCGGAAAGGATAAGAGGAGAGATGTCCGAACAGATAATTCATATTATTTATGATAACAATGAAAAGATACGACTGGATAAATTCTTAACAATGAAGGATGCTGACCACAGTCGTTCTTTTTTTCAAAATTTAATAGAAGATGAAAAGATTTTGGTCAATGGAAGAGTTGTAAAAGCCAATTTTATGCTTTCATGTGATGATGAAATTATGATTACCTATCCGGCCCCTCAGGAAATTGATATTTTACCGGAAGATATTGAACTTGATATTTTATATGAAGATTCAGATGTTTTAATTGTTAATAAGCCAAAAGATATGGTTGTTCATCCAGCAGCCGGTCATACATCAGGAACCTTAGTTAATGCAATTATGCATCATTGTAAAGATGATTTATCCGGAATTAATGGTGAAATACGCCCGGGAATCGTCCATCGAATTGATAAAGACACAACCGGCGCATTAATTATATGTAAAAATGATAACGCCCATAATTTTATAGCAGAACAAATTGCAGTTCACTCCGTTAGCCGTCGATATGTAGGCATTGTTTGTGGAGTCATTAAAGAAGACGAAGGAACCATTCATACACAGATTGCCAGACATAAAACCGATCGTAAAAAGATGGCTGTTGTAAAGGACGGGGGACGTGAAGCAATTACACACTTTAAAGTACTTGAACGTTTCAAAGATGCAACATTTGTTGAATTTAAGCTTGAAACAGGTCGCACCCATCAAATTCGTGTCCATATGTCGCATATAAAGCATCCTTTGCTTGGCGATGCGATTTATGGCAGCGAAAAGCTTGCAAAAGGTTATCAAGGACAAACTTTACATGCAAAAATCATCGGTTTTATTCATCCAACAACAAAGGAATACGTTGAATTCGAGGCACCGATACCCGAATATTTCCAAAATCTTTTAGATAAATTTCGTAGAATTAGTTGAAATTTTCAGAATATTTCAATATAATTAAAACGTAGGGAAAAATTATCATGGAGGGATTTCTATGAAAAACTTAGTAATTACCATTGGACGAGAATTTGGAAGCGCCGGCAAAGATATTGGTTTAGAAGTTGCAAAAAGACTTGGAGTTCGTTGCTATGATAAGGAATTATTAACGCAGGCATCTGAAAACAGCGAATTTTGCCAGGAAATTTTTGAAAAAAATGATGAAAAACCAACAAATAGTTTTTTGTATTCATTATTCATGGATACGCATTCCCTTGGCGGATATTCAACTGCAGGTTTTGCGGACGTTCCTTTGAATCAAAAAGTATTTTTGGCTCAATTTGAAACGATAAAAGAAATTGCTGAAAAAGAATCTTGCGTTATTGTTGGTCGTTGTGCCGATTATGCATTGCAAGATAACGAAAACGTCATTTCTGTATTTATTCGTGCAGACGATGCATTCCGTATTGAACATTTAATGGAAACTTACAATATGGATGATAAAGCCGCAAAAGAATTAATGGATAAAATCGATAAAAAACGTCAAAATTATTATAATTATTACACCAGCAAACGCTGGGGTGATTCCCGCAGTTACGATTTATGTTTAAATGCAAGTGATTTAGGAATTGATGGTTGTGCAGATATGATTTTACAATACGCAGAAATAAAAAAGAAATTTTTAACTTCAAACATAAAACATTCTGTACACAAAGATCCAAATAGTAAATATAATAACATGGATGAAAAAGCTGCAAGAAAAATAAGATAATTAAAATGAAAAAATAAGGCTTGTGTGAAATATACGCATAAGCCTTATTTTTGTTGATTTTTCGCATTAACTATTCGTAAAAGTTGACTTTTGCGAATAGTTGTCCCTACCTCATATCACATCAAAAAATGATATTTTATTGATTTTAATATATATTTGAACGTTTAATCATTAAAAAAAATGAAAATTCAATGCGTATTATAATTCATCAGAATCTAATAATACAGTAAACGGACCATCATTTAATAATTCAATTTTCATATCAGCACCAAAAGTTCCTGTTTGAACAATTGGATTTTCTTTTTTACATTCATTAATGATATACTCATAAAGTTCATTTGCGGTTTGCGGATCTGCAGATTTTGTAAATGATGGGCGAAATCCTTTTTTACAATCTGCGTATAAAGTAAATTGGGAAATTAACAATAAAGAGCCATTTACATCTTTAAGCCCCAAATTGGTTTTTCCATTTTCATCTTCAAAAATACGTAATCCCAGCATTTTTTTGAGTAATTTATCAGCTTCAGCTTTACTATCACCCTCTTTTACGCCTATAAATACCAAAAATCCGTTTTTAATTTCACCGGTAACTTTTCCGTCTACTGTACATCTGGCTTTCGTTACTCTTTGAATGAAAAATCGCATAATGTTTTCTCCTTTGATATAGCAATTCTTACATCTTTATTGTATACTAAATATTAGAAGAAACAAAGTAAAATCGTGAGGTTTTTATGAAATTACAACATTTATTGAGCTATGTACGTCGTGCCGTCGACGACTATAATATGATTGAAGATGGGGATAAAATTGCAATTGGCATCTCCGGAGGGAAAGATTCTTTGTGTTTGCTCTATGCAATGAAGGGACTACAGCGTTTTTATCCGAAAAAATTTGATTTGATCGCAGTTTCCGTGCATTTGGGATTTGAAGGAATGGATTACTCTCCTGTTGCCAAATTATGTGAAGAACTTGATGTTCCGTATTATGTTGTGGAATCAGAAATCGCAGAAATTGTTTTTAACGCCCGTAAAGAAGACAGCCCTTGTTCCTTATGCGCAAAGATGCGTAAAGGCGCTTTAAATGATTTTGTCAAGTCTATGGGGTGCAATAAGATTGCATATGGCCACCATAAGGATGATATTGTCGAAACATTATTAATGTCTTTAATTTACGAAGGACGATTTCACACTTTTGCTCCGGTTACTCATTTGGACCGCCAGGATTTATATGTTATTCGACCAATGCTTTATGTTGCAGAAGCCGATGTAATTGGTTTTATGAACAAAATGACTTGTCCGGTTGTTAAAAATACCTGCCCGGTGGATGGCTTTACTAAGCGTGAATACATAAAAAATTTACTCAGAACCCTGAATATCGACAATCCGGGCGTAAAAAATCGATTATTTACTGCTATTACTAATTCAAATATTAAAGGCTGGAATAAAGAAATTTAGTTCCCTACTTCTCTTCCATTGCTTTTATTTTATAATTCCCAAAAAAGGAGGTGGACTCATGGCAGATGAAGCTTATCACATTACAGTCAATAAGAGAAATGAATTAAAACTTAGAGAACTCTTAAAAGAACTTCCTGAGTTCTGCAAAGAATTTTTCCTTGGCATTGAACAGACTACACAATCCAGAACCAGAATTGCATATGCTTATGATTTAGGTACATTTTTTCATTTCCTACATGAGGAAAATCCCCATTTTGCCAAGATGGAGATTCGTTCATTGCCACTTTCCATATTAGACCGGATAACGGTTACTGATTTAGAAGAATATATGTCCTATCTCCGCTTTTATGTAAAAGACGGAAAAGAATATACTAATGATGAACGCGGAATTATGCGTAAAGTTGCTACTTTAAAAAGCTTTTACAACTATTTCTTCCGTAAAGAAAAAATAGAAAAAAACCCGGCCGCACTGGTTCAATTACCAAAACGTCACGATAAAACCATTATCCGTTTTGATCCGGACGAAGTTGCTATGTTTTTAGATGCTATTGATGATGGTGATAAATTAACAAAAAAACAGCAAAGTTTTCATGACAAAACAAGGATCCGCGATCTTGCTATGATGACACTACTTTTAGGAACAGGAATTCGTGTGTCGGAATGTGTGGGTCTTAATATTGAAGATGTTGATTTTAATAATAATGGAATTAAAATTTATCGAAAAGGTGGAACAGAATCCGTTGTTTACTTCGGCGATGAAGTCAGAAATGCACTTTTGGATTACATGGATGAAAGAAAATTGATGGAACCGTTAACCGGCCACTCTTCTGCCTTGTTCTTATCCTTACAGATGCGAAGAATTTCCGTTCGCTCCGTAGAAAATCTTGTAAAAAAATATTCTCAGCTGGTTACATCTTTAAAAAAGATAACACCTCACAAATTAAGAAGTACTTATGGTACAACTCTTTATCGGGAAACCGGAGATATTTATCTTGTTGCAGATGTTTTAGGCCATCGGGATGTAAATACAACAAAAAAGCACTACGCTGCTATGGAAGATGAAAATCGTAGACGTGCAGCAAATGTAGTCAAATTAAGAGAACCGTAAAAAGGCCGGAAAAAATTAGCTTCCGGCCTTTCATCTATCAATAATTACAAATAAAAATCTTTAAAAATCATGTATTAATAACTAAAATCCCTTTGCAAAAACAGGTATAATAATATAATCTCCTGCTTTAATACTATCATCATACATGTTATTAATACTCATAATCTCCTCAATATATTCATCTAAACTTCCGTTATAAGAATTCTGATGTTCTGCTGCGATACTCCATAAAGTTTCACCGGACTGAACCATAACACTTTTGTAAATATATCTTCCATCAACAGATGCGTTTACTTTTTTAGAATTTCTGCCAATGCCAATTAAAACAAATACAATCAATGCAACAACAATTATAATTGCACAGGAATATAAAATAGATTTCTGTCTCTGAACTTGTCTTTCTCTCTCGATTCTCGTCATTTGATTCACCTCATAATAATCTTTCGTATTTACTCTGATATCAATTTTGTTCGAAAGTATGTTCCGAACATCTGTTTGATTTGATTATAACGTCCGAACAAACGTTTGTCAACGCTTTTCGAACAAATTTTCGCAAACATTTGTTTGCTTTTTGCGAATATGTGTGCTATAATCAGTTTATAAATAAACATAGGAGGTTTCTTGTATGTCCTACGGAAAGATTACTGATAAACAAAGAGAGATTTTAGAGTTTCTAAAGAAGTTTACCTTACAAAAGGGTTATCCGCCTACTGTTCGTGATATTTGTGAAGCAGTTGCATTAAAATCTACTTCTTCTGTACATTCTCATTTAGAAACTTTAGAAAAGAACGGATATATCCGTCGTGACCCGACTAAGCCAAGAGCTATTGAAATTGTTGATGATACATTTAATCTTGCCCGTCGTGAGATTTCTCATGTACCGATGATTGGTCGTGTGGCTGCAGGTTCTCCGATTTTAGCCGAGGAAAACATTGACAACTACTTCCCTATCCCGATGGAATTTATGCCGAACGCAGAAGCTTTTATGTTAAAAGTCAAGGGCGAAAGCATGATTAACGCCGGAATCTTTGACGGTGACCAGATTTTAGTTGAAAAATGTTCCACTGCAAGAAATGGTGATATGGTTGTTGCCTTGATTGATGATTCTGCTACTGTTAAGACGTTCTACAAGGAGACCGATCACATCCGTTTGCAGCCGGAAAATGACAATATGGATCCGATTATCGTTGAGGATTGCACAATATTAGGAAAAGTATTTGGCGTATTCCGTTTGCTCTAATTTTAATTATTCATATTTTAATAAAAATAACTCCTTCAAGAATCCAATAAAGATTCCGGAAGGAGTTTTCTTTTTGTGACTAAATTTAGTTGTTTTGTGATTAGATTACCAAATTACAAAGTAGCAATATCTACTTCTACACCATCTTTCCATAATTTTTCTAAATTATAGAAGGAACGGTCCTCTTCTGTAAAGATGTGTACGATAATGTCGCTGTAATCAAGTAAAATCCAGGAGGAATAATTGTTTCCTTCCTGCTGTTTCAATGCATAGCCCGCTTTATGAAGGTTTTCGTCTACACTTCTTACCAAAGCGCCCATCTGATTAGAGTTACTTGCATTAGCAATTACAAAATAGTCCGCAATAACAGATAAATTTGAAATATCGATAACTTTAATATCCGTGGCTTTTTTATCATCTAAGCCCTGATAAGCTAATTTAACCATTTCAAGTGATTGATTCATAAATGTTCTCCCTTCTATTTGTCTTTATAATAATTATATGTTTCGATTGTGGTTTTTCTAATATAATAATTTTTACGTTTTAAATGTTCCATCGTCTGTTCCGCGATTAAAACGATGCTTTTATTAATATCTTCAAAAGCAATCTTTCGAAGAATATCAAGGTCTTGGGCTTCGTCACGCTCCGGTTCGATATAATCTGCAACAAATATAATTTTGTCTAATAAACTCATATTTGGGCAGCCTGTAGTATGAATTTTAATTGCATGAAGAACATCAGCATCATGGATATCGTAGCGTTTTTCGGCGAAATACGCGCCCAAAAGTCCATGTAACAGGTGTGGTGCTTTATAAAAATCTTCATCAAAAGAAACACCATAATCGTTGCAGGCCTCTACATAATCTTTTATCTCGATTAATTTACCGCAATCATGTAAAACCCCGGCCAGCATTCCTTTATAAATATCTTCTCCATACTTCATACAAAGGGCTGCAGCTGTATACATAACACCAACTGTGTGTCTGTATCTGGAAGGTGTCTGACGAAACTGTAAGTCCTGTAAAATGTTATCCAGTGTATTTTGCATATTATTATCCATAACACTTATTCCTTATATAAGTTTTCGCTTAAAATATAGTTGCACACTTCATCCGGAACCAAATAACGAACGGAATGATGATGTTTGATTCGTGAACGTATTTCGTTAGACGAAACATTAAATTCCGGAGAATAGATAAGATGTATCTGTCCACCGTATTTTAATCGGATTTCTTCGCTGATTCCCAATAATTTTTCCCCTGCCACATGATCTCTGACCGCAACCAATAAAGTGACGTGATTTAAAATTACTTCAGGATTCTTCCATGTTTGAAATTTCATTAGGGAATCTGCACCAATTATAAAATAATATTCATTTTCAGGACATTCTTCCTTCAATTGTGTCAATGTTTCAAAGGTATAACTAATCCCACCTTTTAATAACTCTCTTGGATTTAATTCAAACGCCGGATTATCCTGAATGGCACGTAAAATCATTTGCATGCGATGCTTGGAATCTAAAATATCTGCATTTTGTTTATGTGGCGGAATTGCTGCCGGCATAAACCAGATTTTATCTAAATCAAATTGATCCAATGCATTTTGTGCAATTAACAAATGTCCATAGTGAATCGGATTAAAAGTTCCGCCTAAAATACCGATTTTCATACATTTTCACCTCATAAAATGCAAAAATTATAATGGTAAGGTATATGCACTATCCTTTTTCTTCTGCTTAAATAATACAATCTTTTTCCCAATCACATGAACAACAATGGAATTGGTACGTTCTGCAATTACTTGTGCAATTTCACGAGGATCGTCAAAACAGTTTTTTAATACATGAAGTTTGATTAATTCTCTTTTTTCTAAAGCTTCGTTGATAGCAATAATGGATTCCGGAGTAACACCGGATTTACCAACCTGAAAAATCGGTTCCATAACGCTTGCTTTGCTTTTTAAATAAGCTCTCTGCTTGCTTGTCATATTCAATCTCCTTTGCCGTAGCAAAACAATTATTTATAATACTCAAAAGAAAGACCATACATACGAACGGTATCTCCTTCTTCTATGCCCAGTGCTTCTAATTCCTCTAAAATTCCCTGTTCTTTCAGGAAATTCTGGAAGAATAAAAAGCCTTTTTCCGAATCAATATTGGTGTATCCTAACATTCTTTCAATCTTAGGACCTTCCACGACATATTCATCTTCTTCCGGATCATATTCAACGGTATAACTGTTATCAGAATCATCAAGTTCCTCTAAGAAGAATTCCGGTTCAAAAACAATATCTTCCTGCGGTGCTTCTGCTAAAAGTTTCTGAACGTGGAATAATAATTCCTTCAAACCTTGTCCGCTGACTGCAGATATTGGCATAACTTTAATTTCCGGCTCAAATTCTTTTCTTAAAGCATCAATAATCTCATTACTGTCGCCGTAAACCGCATCCATTTTATTGGCAGCAATAACCTGTGGTTTCTTTAACAAGGCCGGATTATATGCTTCCAATTCTTTATTAATCGTCTTAATATCCATCAACGGATCTCTTCCCTCAACGGAAGCTGCATCCACGATGTGAATCATAACTTTTGTACGCTCCACATGGCGTAAAAACTGATGTCCTAGACCAATTCCTTCGGATGCCCCTTCAATTAAGCCAGGGATGTCAGCAATGACAAAGCCAGGTCCTTCCGGCATGTCTACCACACCAAGATTTGGCTGTAACGTTGTAAAGTGGTAATTTGCAATCTTTGGTTTTGCATTCGTTACTCGGCTTAAGAATGTGGATTTACCTACATTTGGAAAACCAACCAAACCAACATCCGCAATAACCTTTAACTCCAATTGAACTTCCAATTCCTTCGCAGGTTGTCCAGGCTGGGCATATTTCGGAGCCTGCATGGTAGGTGTGGCATAATGCTGGTTGCCTTTACCGCCTCTACCACCACGCAAAATTACCTGACGTTTATTCTCGCCTGACATATCTGCAATAACCAATCCGGTATTCGCATCTTTAATAACGGTTCCGGCCGGAACATAGAGAATTAAATCTTCACCATTTTTGCCATGGCAGTTCTTTTTCCCGCCTTCTTCACCGCTTTGTGCTACATATTTTCGAACATGACGATAATCGGTTAAGGTATTTAATGATTCGTCAACTTCAAAAATGATATCTCCGCCGTGGCCTCCGTCACCACCGTCCGGCCCACCGTCCGGTACATATTTTTCACGACGGAAACTAATATGACCATCCCCGCCTTTTCCTGATTTTATATAAATTTTTGCACGATCTGCAAACATAATAATCACCTCAAATTACAAAAAAAACAATTCTAAAACTCTGTCCAAAAAAGCAAAATAGACCCGGCTGATAACAGTCGGGTCTAGGTTAACTTATTTTTCTACTGGATGTACACAAGCCTGTTTCTTGTCTCTTCCAAGTCTTTCAAATCTTAATACACCATCTACTAATGCATATAATGTATCATCGCTTCCGCGTCCAACGTTAAGTCCTGGATGAATCTTTGTTCCACGCTGTCTGTATAAAATATTTCCAGCTTTTACAAACTGTCCGTCTGCTCTTTTTGCACCAAGTCTCTTTGACTCAGAGTCTCTACCGTTCTTAGTAGAACCTACACCCTTTTTGTGAGCAAATAACTGAAGGTTCATTAACAACATATTTACACCTCCCTGAAGTTTACTGTTATATACTTCTTGTATAATTCTAATATTCCTAAGACACCTAACTCAAGGGATTTTAAAAGCAACTGTGCGTCATCTGAGATTTCATCAACCATATGAAAACGAACATCTCCGCTTTTTTCTTCCACTTCGCAGGTGAATTTGTCTTCTGTCAGTTGTTCAATGGAATTAATCGTATTAACAACTAAAGCAGAAATTCCGGCACATACAATGTCTTTTCCTCTTTTGGCAAAACCTGCATGTCCCAAAAACTCAAATCCTGTGATTTGATTATTTTTTTTGTAAATCGTTACATTTACCATAGATCATTATCCGTTAATCTTTTCGATCTTAACCTGTGTAAACGCCTGTCTGTGGCCCTGTTTCTTGTGGTATCCGGATTTTCTCTTGTACTTGTAAACGATAACTTTTTTGCCTCTACCTTCTTTCACAACGGAAGCTGTTACAGTTGCTTTTTCAACATCTGCTCCAACCTTCATGGTTCCGTCGTTTACTGCGATAACCTGGTCAAAAGTTACTGTTTCTCCGGCTTCCACTCCAAGCTTTTCAATGGTAATGATATCGCCTTCGGATACTTTGTACTGTTTTCCGCCTGTTGCAATAATTGCGTACATAATGGCACCTCCTATTTATCATTACTCGCCAACTACGGTGCTGCCAAAAGGGCAGACTTATAACCTCATTGTGCGGCATACTCTAGAATAATAGCATACTCATGCTCTCTAGTCAACACTTTTTTTGCTAATATATGTAGCAATTTCAATTAACGTCCTTGTCATGGTGGATAATTCCATACTTGGCGCTGTACTTATCTTTTCAATAACCTGCTCCGGTGCAAACGGAACATGAATAAATCCGGCTTTTACCGGCATGTTTTCTTTCTTAAAATAATAAAGCAATCGATATAATGTATCGTTACATACATAACTTCCGGCTGTTAGGGATACATAAGAAGGAATGTTACATTCTTTTAAATAATCCACGATAGCTTCAACAGGAATTGTGGAAAACAAACCATCCCAGCCATCTTCTGCAATTGGTGTATTGCGTGGCATGTATCCGCCATTGTCCGGAATGTTGCCGTCCATATAGTTTAACGCAACCTTTTCTACAGCAATCTTTGCTCTTCCGCCGGCTTGTCCGACACAGATTACCACATCAACCGGAGTTTCCTTAATGAATGCTTGAATTGCTTCAAATCCTTTTTTAAATTCTGTAGGGATTTCTAAAGTAAAAAGCTCAATATCATCATAGATTCGCGGCAAATTAGCAACTGCTTTCCATGCCGGGTTTACGCTTTCTCCGCCAAACGGTGTAAATCCTGTAAATAAAATTCTCATTCTTTCACCTGCTCTCTTAAAGGCTGTTGTATTTTTTTACGAATAATATGCGCAAGATTTAATTTTGTCATTTCAACAAAGGAAGTAGGAATGCGCTGTTTTTTACATAAATCATTTATTTTCTCAACAAGAACTGCCTGCTGACTTTTATTAGGCATATCAATAAAATCAACGACAATAATTCCGCTTATGTTGCGCAACTGTAATTGACACATGATTTCATCCAAAGCTTCTAAATTAATATCCAGATAATAATTTTGCCCGGTCTCTTTTTTGGTATTTTTACCACTGTTAACATCAATAACCGTCAATGCTTCCGTCGGTTCTATCATGATATAAGCACCGGATTTCAACCAAACTTTAGTCAATAAGGCATTTTCCAAATGAGTTGAAACAGAATAAAGTTTATTTAAGGAATAAGAATCTTCATAAAGTCGAATCGTTAAATGATCCGATAATACACCTGAACTTATAATTTCGTCATACAAAGCTTTTTGATCCGTAACGATTTCCACTTGTTCCCTTGGTAAAAAGTCTCTAATTCGGCGAATTACAGCGTTCTCAGGGCTATAAATAACCGTATAAAGGGACTTGTACACTCCGGTTTGAAGTAACCTATTGAATTTTTCATACAAGCACTCAAATTCCGCACTCCATTCTTCGGCTGTAGCATACATTGCATTTGTCCGAACGATAATTCCGTATTCCCGGTTATCAGACAAGTGCGCTTTGGTTGCTTTTAATGTTTCAAAAGATGCTTTTAAATCATTTCGTGTATTACCGATTATTTTTTTGGATATTGAAACGCCACTAAAATCCAGTGAAAACACCATATATTTTCCGGAAATCTGCAATCTTGTAGTCAATGTGGCTCCTTTTGTCTTAATCGGTTCCTTACACACCTGCACAAGCAATTCATCGCCGATACTCAATCCTTTTTGTGACTGTTTCTTTGAAAAAATTCCGGAATCAGCCTCATCTAAAGGAAGGTAAGCAAGTTCATCCTTAGCGATTCTGACAAACGCTCCATTCATCGATGCAACAATATTTTCCACGCGGCCGATACAAATGGATTCAAGTGCAAGATTTTTACTTTCTTTTTGACAATTTAATTCTATCAACCGGTCATTGTTGAATAAACCGCAAAAAAGTAATGGTTCTTTTGTTACGCGTGGTAAATCCATATGAACTTTAGTTAGTATGAATTTCATCGTCTGCATGTGTTCCGATATCTCCTAAAGAAACATATTCATCGTCCATAAAGGTATAAAGATCAATTCGATGGAAATGATATTTCATCAAATCATCGTCCATATGATGATAACGAAGAATATTTGTTAATACAAATTCCGGCTTTATATTCGTTTCACTGCCGGCTTTTACAATCAAATCTAAAACAACTTTACCTTCCTCATTTTGAGTCGTTTCCCAGCCCAAAATGCAAGGTTTTAAATCAAATGTAGTTTCTCCTTTTTTGGTTTCTTTGGTAACGATAATTTCATCCTGCCCAAAATAATCCTCACAAAAAGAGTTTAATGCATCCTGAGAAGTAAAAACTAGATTGTCCGATTTTTCCTTCTCGTAGATATGATATTCGGCAGCCTGAATACTACTCATGGCATTTACTGCATGTTCCGGCAAATAAGAAAACTGTGTTATACTGATTCCTTCAACCATTACTGCATTTAACGCATCAATGGCTTGATCAGATGAAATAAACGAGTTGATTTCAATATCTAAATACTCACCCACGCTGGTAAGTCCTAATCCCAGCGGAGAAGCAAATGACATTTTCTGGTGCGGATTAAACCCCTCGGAATAAGCAATATCAATATTTGCCCGTTTCATTGCTTTTTGAAAAAAACGCATAATATCCAAGTGTCCCACAAATTTCATGCATCCTTCTTTTTTAAATTGAATTCTTACTTTCAATGCAGACACCTCCTTTAAAACTTCCGGCGCCGCATGCCGAACAATTCATGCGACAGTTTGGTGTAACTTCTTCCGCCTGGGCTTTTTGCCATTCTTTCCATAAAAATTCCTTGGTAACACCTGCATCAATAAAATCCCAAGGAAATGTTTCGCCAAATTCCCTTGCACGGATGGTATAAAAGTCCGGATCAATACCGGCCTGTTTAAATGCCTTATTCCAATGTTCAAGATTAAAGTGTTCATCCCAGGCATCAAAGATTGCTCCATTATTATATGCATTCAATAACACCTGTCCGATTTTTCTGTCACCACGGGCCAAAACACCTTCTAACATCGTAACATCTGCATGATGCCAGTTGTATTTCATACTTTTTTTATTCAACTGTTCTTTTACTGTGTCATTTACTAATTTTGCACGTCCCAAAAACTGGTCTTTATTGCACATACCAGCCCATTGAAACGGGGTAAACGGTTTTGTCACAAAGAAAGACGTACTAATGGTAATCTGACACTTTCCGTTTCTTTGTTCTTTTGGAATTTCATAATATCTTCTGGCAATTTTTTCAGCCAATTCCGGAATTCCTTTAATATCTTCTTCTGTTTCTGTCGGAAGTCCAAGCATAAAGTACAGTTTTACTTTCTGCCATCCGCCTTCAAACGCCATTCCTGCGCCGGTTAAAATATCCTCTTCCGTTAAACCTTTATTAATAACATTACGAAGTCTTTGAGAACCTGCTTCCGGAGCAAACGTTAAGCTGCTTTTTCGAATATCCTGAACTTTATTCATAACATCTAAAGAAAAAGCATCGATTCGTAAAGACGGTAAGGAAATATTAACACCTTTAGAACCATATTCTTCAATTAAAAAGTCAAGAAGCTCTTTTAACGGACGATAATCGCTGGAGCTTAACGAGCTTAAGGAGATTTCTTCGTGTCCCGTGCTGTCAAGCATCTGCTTTGCAATCATTTTTAATTCATCCACATTACGTTCTCTCGTTGGTCGGTAAAGCATACCTGCCTGACAAAAACGACAGCCTCTGATACAGCCTCTCATAATCTCAAGAACAACACGGTCTTGTGTTGCCTTAATAAACGGAACGATTGGTTTCTGCGGATATCCGATTTTAGAAGTATCCATAACAACAGTTTTGCGAACCTTATTCGGAACTCCATCGGTATTTGGTGCAAAATCAGCAATGGTTCCGTCCGCGTTATAAGTCACATCATAAAGAGACGGCACATAAATACCTTCAATGGATGATAACGCAAGCAAGATTTCTTTTCTGCTCAAACCATTTTTCTTACATTCTTTATATGTATCAAAAATATCATCATAAGATATTTCACCTTCGCCGATGTAAAATAAGTCAAAAAAATCTGCAATCGGTTCCGGATTATACGTACATGGACCACCGCCAATGACAAGAGGGTCCTCTTCCTTACGTTGATTTGCCAAAAGAGGAATTTGACTCAAATCAAGAATCTGTAAAATGTTGGTGTAACACATTTCATATTGAATGGTAATGCCAAGGAAATCAAATTTTTTAATTTCATCCTGACTTTCAAGTGCAAACAACGGAAGATTCTTTTCTTTCATAATCTTATGTAAGTCCGGCCAAGGAGAATAAACCCGCTCACAGTATACATCCTCTCTTTGGTTGAACTGATCGTATAAAATCTGAATGCCCAAATGTGACATACCGATTTCATAAACATCCGGGAAGCACATTGCAAAACGGATATCCACATCTTCCGGATTCTTTTTTACACTGTTTACTTCATTTCCGATGTATCTGGCCGGTTTTTCAACCGCCATTAAAATTTCATCTGATAAAGCTAATTTTCTCATTTTTTCTCCAATCTGATGTTGTTTTAACGTTCACCCATTTCACGGGTAATATCATCCCAACGGATATCGTATTCACACATTAAAACCATTGTTATGTACAAAAGATCTGCAATATTTGCCGGTAATGCATCCGTATCCGCATCTTTTGCATATAAAGTCATTTCTGTTGTAATATTCTGTAGCTTTCTTAAGATTTCATTAAGTCCCTGCTCAAAAAGTTTTGCAGTTGCAGATCCTTCTGCAGGATTATGTTTTCTTGCGGAAATATTATTATATTTGTTTTCTAAAAGCTTAAATATATTCTTTTCCACATAATCTTTTCGTAATATCTCTGTGAAAAAGCAACTGTAATTTCCGGAATGACATGCATTTCCAACCTGGGAAATCTTAGCTAACAAAACTTGCTTATGACAGTCTACGGATAAGGATTTCACATATTGATATTGTCCGCTTCCCATGCCGTGTCGGGCAACTTGTTTGGTTTCTTTGTTGTAATATGCCATTTTTCCGGAGGACATGGTTTCATTAAAAGCTTCTTCATCCATATAGCCGTAATTTAACACTTCATTCGTTGTATAATCCTGTGTGACTACAGCAATCAAGCCTTCGTTATCCAATTTGAATTCAGACCAATCCAAAGAGGATTCGAAAATATATACCGGAATTCCCATATCACGGAAGCGGTATTTCAAAAGCATAATGTCAGTTGTAAGTTTATCAAGAATATAACCGCCGACACCGATACAATGCTCATTTTTCATAGCTTCAACATATGGCGCAATATCTTCACCTTCAATAAAAGCATAATAAGGAACTTCCGTCATATGCTCTACTGCTTCAATAATGTCTTTGCTGAACAAAAACAAATCATCAAAGTTTGCTTCAATCGCAGCTTTTTGTTTAAACAACACATCAACGGTATCTAAGCAAAGGGAAAGTTTATCTTTTCCATATCTTGTTCCTGCTTCAATAATCAAATCATTAATTTCCGGATTTGAACTGTTTAAAATAACTTTTTCACAACCTGCAAACATGTAGTCTCTGACATCATTAATTGTTTTTATCCAGCCATATCCATATGCAGTTACTTCCAGAATTCGGTTAATTTCTTTGATGGTAGTCAAAGATTGTTTATGACCTTCCGCTGTTTCAGAAATATCCATCAGTAGAATGTTATCGATGCCGCAATCATTAAACATACGGGCTATTTTTTCCGGCTCTCCAACAGGAGTCTCATCATTTTTCCCTACAACCAAAATACCGTTTTTAATAAAAATAGTTGCTATCAGTCTTTTTTTGTCCACTTTATACTTCTCCTAACGATTTACTGTCTTTCTTCAAGATCTTTTGCTAATTTATCCAGATACGGCACCAAGACACCGCTTCCTGTTTTGAAAAAATAGGACTTATCCAGTTCATCAAACCGAAAGCTTTTTCTTCCACCGTTTTGTTGTCTTTCGTAATATACTTGAAATTCTTTTAATCGTAAATAATAAAACAAATCTTTTGTCGGGTAATAGAGTAAAAAGAAAGCTACTCCACCCTGATGTTCAAATTCTTTCATGAATTCCACCTGATGTTCATGAATGTTATGTAACGGAAACGTTTCCGTCTGACATTCTTTTGCATCGAAACAAACCGGAATTCCTTGAACGGCTCCAATATAGTCAACCGTACTCTTTTGCTCAAAATAAGCAAGGGTTATGTGACGGGATTCCTTATCAATTTTTATGGGAGTTATAGGTGTCGGCACTTTTTGTATCAAGGCCAAATGGTTCTCGCGATATTTTTCATTGGTGCGATTAACAAAATCTTCCAATGCAGATCCACGTAAACCTCTGGAATTCCATGTTGGCATGTTTTTTCTCCTATCGGTAGTTTCCTATAGCATAAGCATCTACATCATAATAATATTTGCTAAGTTCTTCAAGCCTAAATGTCTTCTTTTCATCATCCAGCACAAAAATATTTGTGCTTAAATTTTTATGGGAAGTGTCCCAAAAGTCCTTAATTTCCTTATCGGTCAATGCGCATAAAAAAGCGCGGATGACACCACCGTGGCATACAACCAACACATTGTCATCGTCTTCCCAGCTTTGAGATAAAATTTCTTTTTCAATAAAGTCTTTTGCACGGCTCACAATGTCATAATAACTTTCTCCGCCTAAAACCGGTCGATATTCCTCCGGTTGATAAAAGCATTGATACAACACGCTGTCATCCGGATTGTCCGGGTGAACTTCTCTTAAAGAGTGCCCTTCCAAATCACCAAAATCAAATTCTTTTAAACGATCATCTAAAATGATACTCTCGTTAGGAACAAGTGTTTCTGATGCCAAAATTGCTGCCGTTGTTAATGCTCTTTTTAACGGTGAAGAATACACTTTTTTAAAACGCAGACCTGCTTCTTTATATCCGTTTGCAGTTAATCCCGCAACAAAAATACCGTTTTGATTCAATGGAATATCAGTTTTTCCCTGAATTAAACGTTCTTTATTCCAATCGGTTTCGCCATGTCTTACAATATATAATCTCATGAAATTTTTTCCTCATTTATTACTTTTACAAAAAAATCAGGCATTGGAACCTCAAGTTTGGTTCCATTTTCAAAAATCATTTCCTTTGCACACAAAAACTGGCTACGGATATGATACTTATCTTTTATATATGCATTTATTTGTTCATCCCCATATTTCGGATCGCCTACAATCGGATAACCAAGATAAGATAAATGTGCACGAATCTGATGGGTTTTACCTGTAATCAGATGCACTTTTACCAAAGAAAAGCGTTCTGATACAGCTATTGGCTCATAGGCTGTTTCAATATAAACACTATCGGCAAACTGAGATTCCTTAATCGTTACCTTGTTTGTTCTTTCATCCTTGTTTAAATAGCCTTTTGCGTGCATATTTTGCTCAAATCGGCCCTTGACAATACAGATATAATATTTCAATGCTGTCCGTTGTTTTAGGGCTTCAGCAAGCATCTGGAGGCCTTTTAGCGTTTTCCCGCCAAGAAGTAGTCCGCAAGTGTTTCTATCCAATCGGTTGGACACTGCCGGACGAAAAGATTTAAAATCCTCTTCCGATAAGTAACCTTTCTGAATGCAATAAGCAATCAGATATTCATTTGCAGAAATATTCTCCGGTTTTGCTTTCTGAGAAAGCATTCCAACCGGTTTGTTGATAGCGATAATGTCATCATCTTCATAAACAACTTCAAAATTATTTAAAGGCAACTTTTTTAAGGCAACATATTCCGCATCCGATTGACTGTCACCTGCAAACATCTTGTAGGTATCATCGGAAATATATAAGGTAATACAGTCGTTTTCCTGTAATTTTTCATTACCGGATGCTTTTTTACCATTTAAAACAATATTCTTTTTTCGAAGCATCTTATAAAAAAAACTACTTGGAGCGTTTTTTAGATGTTTTTGAAGAAGTTTTATTAATGTTTGATTGGCCCCGTTTTTGTCGACTGTTATTTGTTTCATTTTTTCCTCTTTTTGAGTCTGTTTTTTTCTTCTTGCTATCGCTTAATTTCCTTGGTGGAATCAAGCAATGCTTTTCAAAACCGATCAGATCCTCTCTGCCGCATTTTAAAAGTGCTTCTTTCACCAGTTCGTAGTTTGCAGGATTCTTATACTGAATCAAGGCTCTTTGCATTGCTTTTTCATGCGGATTTGTTGCAACATAAACTTTTTCTTTGGTGCGCGGATCGATTCCGGTGTAATACATACAGGTAGAAATCGTTGATGGCGTAGGATAAAAATCCTGCACCTGTTCCGGAGTTAAATGTTCATCGCGTAAATATTCTGCCAAAGCAATTGCGTCCTTTAATGTTGAACCCGGATGAGAAGACATTAAATAAGGAACAACAAACTGCTCTTTTTTTAATTTATCATTCATAAGGCGATAGCGCTTGATAAACTCTTTATAGACACTACTGTTCGGTTTACCCATATATTTTAAAACGCTGTCGCTAATATGTTCCGGTGCAACTTTTAACTGACCGCTGATATGATATTCACACAATTCTTTTAAAAAGGTTTGGTCTTTATCAGCAATCAAATAATCAAATCGGATTCCGGAACGGACAAAGACTTTCTTTACCTTTGGTATTTTACGTAATTTTCGGAGTAAAGACACATAATCCTCGTGATTTACTTCCATATTCTTACATGGCTGCGGGAATAAACATTGTTTATTGCTGCAAGCACCCTTTGTTAACTGTTTTTTACAAGCCGGTTGTCTGAAATTTGCCGTCGGACCACCAACGTCATGAATATAGCCTTTAAAATCTGGCATATTAGTCATTTCTTCCGCTTCTTTAATAATTGATTCATGACTTCTGGTTTGCAAAATACGTCCCTGATGGAAAGTTAACGCACAGAAATTACAAGCGCCGAAACATCCACGGTTACTTACCAGACTGAATTTTATTTCTTTTAATGCATCAATACCACCTTTTTTGGCATATGACGGATGATAATTCTTTTCATACGGCAACGCATAAACATCATCCATTTCTGTCTGAGTAAGTGGTTTTGCCGGCGGATTCTGCACTACATATACGTTGTGATCATACTCTTCGCATAATTTTTTTCCGGAAAAGGCATCTGCATTACAATACTGCGTATAAAAACTTTCCGCATATTTCACCTTTGACTTTGCAATCGCTGTAAATTCCGGCAGCATTATACACTCATTTGTTAAATCTTTATCTCTGGTTTTATAAACGGTTCCGTCAATAAAAGTAATATCTTTCACATCAATTCCGGATGCCAAGGCATCCGCAATCTCTACAATGCTTTTTTCACCCATACCATAGGAAATAAGGTCCGCACCACTATCAAGCAGTACCGAACGTTTCACTTTGTCCGACCAATAGTCGTAATGGGCCAATCTTCGAAGACTGGCTTCCACGCCTCCCAAAATAATTGGTGTATTTTTATAGGTTCTTCGAATCAGATTTCCGTATACCACACAGGCATAGTCCGGTCGTTTACCGATTTCTCCTCCCGGAGTATAAGCATCTGTTGTTCTTTTTTTCTTAGCAACGGTGTAATGATTTACCATTGAATCCATATTTCCCGCCGATACTAAAAAGGCCAGACGTGGTTCACCGAAAATTGAAATACTGGAATCATCTTTCCAATCCGGTTGGGAAATAATGCCTACCGAATATCCGTGGGCTTCTAACACGCGTGAAATAATAGCATGTCCAAAGCTTGGATGGTCCACATAAGCATCACCAATTACATAAACGAAATCAAATTGGGAAATATTCAGTTGTTTCATTTCGCTTTTTGTAATTGGCAAAAAACTCATTCCATCATCTCCGTGTAATTTTTAATAAAATAAGTGGACAACTCGTCTTTTTCCTTATCGGATACAGCTGAAAACTCATCCCATACTGCACAGGTAGTCATACCTGCTGCAATCCCAGCCCGAAGTCCGTTTGGAACATCTTCAAAAACTAAACATTTTTCCGGTTCAGCTTTTAGTTTGTCAGCAACATATAGATAGATATCCGGTGCCGGTTTTCCGTTCGGTACATCTTCTGAAGTTGCAATTACATCAATATAAGGCAAGAATCCCAGGGCATTTCCAACCAATTCTACTAATTCTCTTGCGTTACTGGTTGCAATACCGATTTTCACATTTTTATTCTTTAAATATTTCAAAAAATCTAAGGCGCCCGGCTTAAATCCTACTTTGCTTCGATACGCTTCATGACACATATCCACCCAGATTTGCATCAAATCATCCCTTGTTAAACCCAAATCAAATCGGTTCAAAAAGTAATCTGCCGTTTGTTCAAAACTTAAGCCTTCAATTTCTTTACCTAAATCATCCGGAACTTCTAAACCACGCTCTCCTAAAAAGTCACGGTCAACCTGTGCCCAGACCCACATGGAATCGATTAACGTTCCGTCCATATCAAAAATAACTGCATCAAAGTTTTTAAACATCAAAACCTCCAAATGATTTTAAGGATTCTACTTCTTCTAATGTCAATTCCCGGTAATCACCTTGCTTTAAATCAGAATCTAACATTAAGTTTCCGATAGATACACGATTTAAAGCCAGTACTTCGTTTCCTACTGCATGAAACATTCGTTTCACTTGGTGAAATTTTCCTTCCGTAATGGTTAATCTTACCTTAAACGGCTCTTCATTGCTTATAATTTCCAGTTTGGCCGGTTTCGCAGGTTCCTCTTCTCCATAATCTAACCCCTTGGCGAAAAGTATAACCTCCTCCGGATTTACAGGTTTTTGCAAAACTGCTTCATAAGTTTTGGCTACGTGTTTCTTCGGAGACATTAATCGATGGGAAAAATCTCCGTCATTTGTTAAAAGTAATAATCCGGTAGTATCTTTATCTAATCTTCCAACAGGGAAAACATCAGAAGTACAGTTCGGGATTAAATCCAGAACTGTACGATGTAAATTATCTTTTGTTGCGGTTACAACATCTGCAGGTTTGTTTAACATAAGATAAATTTGTTCTTTATGAACAATGGGAACACCTTTAAAACAGACCGTAACCTTGTTTGGATCAACCTTGTCTTCTGCTTTTTTTACAGGTATACCATCTATTGTAACCAAACCTTGTTTAATATATTTCTTTGCTTCGCTTCGCGTAGCCAAGTTATGATTCGATAAGAGTTTATCGATACGAATTTCCATTTTATTTTGCTCTCTTTAAGTATTCTACCAACAATTCCCAATACTTCTTTGCGGATGCAATGCTTAAACGTTCCTGCGGAGTATGGATATCTAAATTCTTAGGTCCAAAAGAAACTGCGTCAAGGCCAGAAATCTTATCTGCAAAATATCCGCATTCAAGACCTGCGTGAATTGCCATAATCTGTGGTTCTTCATTAAATAATTCTTTGTAGATACCTGCTATTTTTTCACGTACTTCAGACTCAGCCTTATACTCCCACGCCGGATAATCTCCGCCAACCATAACATCTGCGCCAATAAACTCTCCAAGGAATGTAATACGGTCGCATACTTCATATTTTCTGGTTGAAACGCTGCTTCGGATAGAAACATTTAATTTAAATACATCTTCTTCCAATTTAATAATGCCAACATTACAAGAAGTTTCCACCAATCCCGGAATTTCAACGCTCATATGCTGAACTCCATAAGGAACCTGGCGAAGTAAGAATAATAACTTTGTAAAGGATGTTGGATGAAGTACATTTTCTGTAACATTTCCCAATTCTGTAGTTTCGATAAATAAATCAGGATCTGCCGCTTTGTATTCTTTCTTTAGGATTTCTTCAATTGCTTTTACACTTGCTTCAAATACATCTTTATGGGCAGTCGGCAAAATCACTTTTGCTACAGTCTGTCTTGTGATTGCATTATCTTTTGAACCACCTTCTAAAGACACTAAAGAATAATCACAATTAAAGGAAATGTATTCTAACACACGGCCCATTAAAATATTGGAATTTCCACGTTCTTTTTGAATCTCAGCTCCGGAATGTCCGCCAAATAAACCGCCTACTTTAACTTCATACAAAAGACCGGATTCTTCTACCCGTTCAACAGGTAAACCAACAGTAGCACCAAGTCCGCCTGCACAGCTTGTTAAAAATACGCCTTCTTCATCCGAGTCAATATTTAACATAATATGTCCTTTAACCGGTGATAAATCAATTCCCTGAACACCATCCATACCGGTTTCTTCATCAACTGTAAAGATAAACTCCAGTCTTGGATGTTCCAATGTCGGCTCATCAAGCAAAGCAAGGCTATATGCGATGGCAATTCCGTCATCACCGCCAAGAGTTGTTCCTCTTGCTTTTAAGAAGTCCCCATCAACATATAAATCAAGGCCATCTTTTTCAAAATCAATGTTGCAATCTTCTTCTTTTTCACAAACCATATCCAAATGCCCCTGAATAATGATTGGTTCCGCATGTTCATAGCCCGCTGTAGCATTTTTAATAATAATTACATTGTTTAAATCATCCTGATAATATTCTAAATTTCTTTCTTTCGCGAAATGAACACAATAATCACTAATCGCTTTGGTATTTCCGGAACCATGCGGAATCTTACTTAATTCCTCAAAATAGTAAAAAACATTGTCCGGCTGTAAATTTAAAGAATTTTTCATTATGTCCTCCTTTTGGCATAAATTTGCCTAAAAAAAATATATTGTTGTATGAATAAAAAAATATTATTTTTAACAATCACTTTATTGATCTTTTTTATGGTCTTTCGACCGGAAATTGCAGTTTCATCCGTAAAAGAATCCATCCTGTTGTGGTATACAAATGTACTTCCTGCATTATTTCCCACAATGATTTTAGTTAAAATCTTTCTAAGCATAAACATATTCTTCAAAAAAGAAACTCCGATATGCATTTTAACCGGTGTATTGTGCGGGTTTCCCATTGGTGCAACCACTGCATGTGAGTATGTGAAACGGGGGGCCATCATTCCTGAAAAAGGAATCTTATATGCATCCTTATTTAACCAGTTCAGTCCGGTATTTTTAACTTCCATCATCGGTACTTATTTTGATGCTTCCAAGCATATGGCACCACTTTTATTAACATATATTGCTCCGCTTATGATGCTTACTGTGCTTTTATATAAATTAAAATGCCAAAAAACTACCCCATTACCAAATATGATAAAACATAAAAACGAGACATTCACAACAGATGCGAATTACAGAGTTGTGGATGCCTCAATTATTAGCAGTTGCGAAGCGTTAATAAAGATATGCGGTTATATGGTGATTTGTAATTTATTTAATGTATTTTTATTGGAAATTACCGGAAACCAACAATTATATTTCATATTGGCTCCCATATTAGAAGTATCCGGCGGAATAGCCAATTTAAAACAGGCAAACATGAATGCACGCCTTTACAAAAGTTTCCTTATGGCATGTACTTCTTTTGGCGGAATTTCCGGATTCCTTCAGGTAAATCATATTTTAAAAGATGCTCATCTATCAACCAAAAAATATGTTGTATTAAAACTTGTAAGTGCCATAATAACCGGATTGGTCACTTATATTTATGCTGTTATCTGTGAACACCTTACATAAATTACTAATCGTTAATATCAATATCTGCTAAGCGAATTTCACCGGTTGCAAAGGATAAATCAATTTCTCTTTCAATGCTTTCCAACTGTTCTTCTTCCGGAGATAATTCTGCTTTATTTGCTAAAACAATATCTAAGCAATTCTTCAGATTATTGAAGTAATTTTCATATTTTGCTTTAGAAGTATCCATAGTTGCTGTAATAATACTTTCCAAGTTTGCAAGCATGTCCGCAGTATAGGTCATAGCTGCAGTACGAATGCTGTTTGCATCCATGGTTGCTTTATCTAAAATATCCTGTGCCTGACCGGTTGCAATTGATACAACTTCATTTGCCTGAGCATATGCCTGACGCATAATTTCATGTTCACTTACTAATTCATTGGTATGAATCTGTGCATCCGAAAGAATCTGATCTGCTTTCGCACGGGCATCTGCAAGGATTGCTTCTTTGTTCGCGATGATTTTCTGATATTTTTTAATTTCTTCCGGTGTATGGACTTTTAATTCATTAATTAATTCTTCCATCTCATCTTTGTTTACGATGATTTTGTCACTGGACAATACCTGATACTTGCAACCATCAATGTACTCTTCAATTTCTTGGATAATCTGTTCAATTCTACTAGTCATATACAGCTCTCCTTAAAGTTTTTTTATAATATTTTCAGCTACAATTTCCGGAACCAATTGTGAAATATCCGTTCCGTAAGATGCAATTTCTTTAACAATGGATGAACTTAAATAAGCATATTCAAGGCTCGTTGTTAAAAAGATTGTGTCTATATCCGGAGCTATTACACGATTGGTTTGTGCAATCTGTAGTTCATATTCAAAATCGGTTACGGCACGAAGTCCACGAACAATTGTTGTAATATCATTCTTGTGGCAGTAGTCTACTAATAATCCTTCAAACGAAATCACTTCAATATTGTCGTAATCCTTGAACACTTCTATTAACATATTAACACGCTCACCAATAGAAAACAACGGATTTTTCGCACTATTTACCAGTACTCCCACCACCAAGTGATCAAATAATTTTGCAGCTCTTTTAATGACATCAATATGTCCGTTTGTTACCGGGTCAAAGCTTCCCGGATAAATTGCTTTCTTCATTTTATCCTGCCTTTCCGAAAACTATTTTCGTTTGTTAATAAAAATATGTGCATTGGTCTTATATTTTTTATACTTATTGATTTCAAATCCCAGTGATTCTAAATAGTCAAA
Source organism: Lachnospiraceae bacterium (assembly GCA_045593085.1). GTDB lineage: Bacteria > Bacillota > Clostridia > Lachnospirales > Lachnospiraceae > XBB1006. The sequence goes on from JAZNWA010000031.1 coordinate 81,779, forward strand.
AGATGTATTTAAATCTGCTTCAACAATAATTAATGTATCGTCATCGCATAAGGAAGATCCTGAAAGGTATTGTAAAACATTTTTTTCAAAACACATTCCATATGGCGGATCCATAAAAATAATATCCATGCAGCCTTCTGATTCAACCTGTCTTAATGCATTTAAATAATCTTGTGCAAAAACAACGGACTCAGCATCAGACTTTGTAAATCGAATATTTTCTTTTATACACGCAAGAGCCTCTTTATTATTTTCAATAAAATATACTTTTTTTGCTCCGCGGCTGACTGCTTCTAACCCAATTGCTCCGCTTCCGCTGAAAATATCCAAAAATTTCCCGCCCGGAATCTTTGAGGAAATCATATTAAACAACGTCTCTTTGATTCGATCCGTGGTCGGACGCGTTTGCATTCCTTTTGGTGTTTTAAGCGGCAAGCTTCTGTTCTTTCCGGCAATAATTCTCATAAATTGTTACTCCAAATGTTTTAAAATCGTTTCCCGTAAAAATCGTAATGCCCTTGCAACGGAAACTTCCCGGATCTTTTGACGGTTACCAGACAAGCGAAGTTCTAAAACTTCGCAGGAATCTTTATAACAACAGCCTATATAAACCAATCCAACCGGCTTTTGCGCAGTTCCACCGTTTGGACCTGCAATTCCTGTTACGGACACCGAAAAGTCCGTATTTGAGGCTTTTACGCAACCAAGAGCCATTTCTTTGGCAGTTTCTTTGCTCACCGCGCCAAATTCATCCAGTGTCTGCTTCGACACATTTAAGATTCTTATTTTTTCTTCATTAGAATACGTAACATATCCACTTTTAAATACCTCTGAAGCACCTGACGCATTTACAAATCTGCCGGATAACAAACCGCCTGTACAAGACTCTGCAAAGGATACACTTTTCTGATGTTTTTTTAGTAACGCAACAATGGAATCTTCCAATTCTTCCTTTTCTTCTAAAGAAAAAACTTCTCTTCCAAATCGCTTACAAATCTCAGCAGCAACCGGTTCCGTAATTTTTTGTGCTTCTTCCGGCGTCTTTCCGCATCCGGTTACGCGAATATGCACCTCGGCACTTTTTGCATAAGTTGCAATCGTTGGATTACTTTGTGCAGAAATTAAATCTAAAATCATGGTTTCAGCAGCACTTTCACCGGTTCCGGAGATTTTTATCATTGCAGAATAAAAAAACTGATTGTTTCTCTTCTGTAAATATGGATACACTTGTTCCATAAACATTGGGATTAACTCATTTGGAGGTCCCGGAAGCATAATTGCCGTTGACTTTTCTCCTTCGATAATAATGCCCGGTGCTGTTCCGTTATGATTATCTAAAACAATGGCTCCTTCCGGTACATATGCCTGTTTTAAATTATTTGCAGTCATCGGGCGATTAAAAGATGCAAAACGCGCTTTCAACAATTCCATTGAATGAGCGTCTTCAACCAGCTTTAAACCAAAGGCATCCGCCACGGTCTCTTTTGTTAAATCATCCTGCGTAGGTCCTAAACCACCACTGAAAATAACAATATCCGCTCTGTTAACTGCTTGATTGACCACTTCTTTTAACCGGGCCGGATTATCTCCGACAACACTCTGATGATACATGGTTAATCCTAAAGTTGCACATTTTTCCGACAGAAACGCAGCATTTGTATTTACAATGTTGCCCATTAATATTTCTGTACCCACACAGATGATTTCAGCTATCATAATTTACCTCAAATTATTTATTCTCTTTCAATACTGCTCTGTTTTTATAAATATAATCAAATAAAGAAATTAGGGTAAGAGCCCAAGCAGCAAAATATAAGATCAATTGAATAATTTCAAAAACCTCATTTTCAATGTTTAATAATAAAACAATGATTAAAAACATATGGGATACTGTTTTTAATTTTCCCCACCAGCTGGCAGCAATCACAATATTATTGTCTGCAGCTACCAAACGGAATCCGGAAATAATAAATTCTCTTGCAATAACCACCAATACAAACACTAAATCAAGTCTGCCAATTACAAGTAAACAAATCATCGCAATGCAAACTAATAGTTTATCTGCCAACGGATCCATAAATTTACCGAAATTCGTAACCATATTATAATGTCTGGCGATAAAACCATCTAAAAAATCCGTAAAACTTGCCGCACAAAATACTCCAAGTGCAATCCATGAACCCCATGGGTCAAATATTGGTGTGATTAAAAAGAATACAAACACCGGAATCAGTAAAACTCTGAAAATTGTTAATTTATTTGCTAAGTTCATTCTATTATCTCTCCTATCAAATCATAATCATATGCTGCAATAACCCGTACTCGGACAAAATCTCCTGTATTTAAGTCTTCATCTGTATTAATAAAGATATAACCATCCACATCAGGAGTGTCTCTATAAGTTCTTGCAACATAAGAAGGTTCATCCGCCACTTTTCCTTCAACAAAAGCCAGCATTTCTTTTCCGATTAATTCCTGGTTTTTGTCAAAAATCACTGCCTCAGAAAGTTCCATAACTTCCTGTTTTCTTAAAAGTTTTGTTTCCTCATCAATCTGATCTTCCATCTCTGCAGCCTTTGTGCCTTCTTCCTGCGAATAAGCAAAAGCTCCCAAACGATCAAATTCCATTGTGTCCACAAACTTTAATAATTCTTTGTGTTCTTCTTCTGTTTCTCCCGGGAACCCACAAATTAATGTAGTTCGTAAACAAATATCCGGAATACGTTTACGTAACTTCTTAATATTTTCTACCAGCAATTTCTTGTTGGTTCTTCGATTCATGCGTTTCAACACATTATCATTACAATGTTGAATCGGCATGTCCAAATAATGACAAACCTTTTCATTTCCAACAATGGCTTCTATTAAGTCGTCATAAATCTCTTCCGGATAACAATATTGTAACCGAATCCATACAATGTCCGGAATCTTATTAAGTTCATCTAACAAAGCGTGTAGCATTTTCTTGCCATACAGGTCAATTCCGTACATGGTTGTTTCCTGAGCAATTAAGATTAATTCTTTAACGCCTTGTTGAGCTAAATCCTTCGCCTGTTCTACCAACTCTTCCATCGGTATACTTCTGAATGGGCCTCTCATGGACGGAATTGCACAATAAGAACACATTTTATTGCATCCTTCAGCAATTTTTAAATGCGCATAATGTCCCGGTGTTGATAACCGACGTTTCACATTATGTTTTGGAATAAAATTCAAAGGTTCAAAATAAGTAATTGCTTTTTCCGTCTCGGATTTTGTAATGGCTTCGATGATTTTGTCATAAGAATTGGTTCCTAATACAATATCAACTTCCGGAATTTCTTTCAGGATCTCATGCTGATATCTCTGTGCCAGACAACCTGTAACAATTAATTTTTTAAGTTTTCCTTCATCTTTTAAAGCAGCCATATCGATAATCGTCTGTATGCTTTCTTCCTGGGCGTCTAAAATAAATCCGCAGGTATTTACAACTATAATATCTGCTTCCATTTCATCGTCTGTCAATTCATATCCTGCCGAAGTTAAAAAACCAATCATATACTCGGAATCTACAAGATTTTTATCGCAGCCCAAAGAAATAAATAAAACTTTCATAAAAATCCTCTCATATAAACAAGTGCCGAAAAGATGAAATCATCCCCGGCACTTTCATTTATTCTTCGTCGGTTAAGATTGTAATCTCACCTTTGTTTAATTCTTCAACAGCGGTTGAAAATGGTTTGTTACATTTTGCTTTCGTTTTAGCCTGTGCACCATCAACTAACTGACGAGCTCTTCTTGCTGTTGCAATAACAATGGAATAACGGCTGTTAACCACCGGTTCCTCTCCGATTTCAACATTGCTGTTTACGACTTTCATTAAGTCTGTGTAAGATGGATGTAACATATTTTTATTCTCCTTTCGAATACATTTTCAAATCATTTTTTACATTTTCGATTAAGTTCTTATTTCTATTCATCCGATGATGTTCATTTTGAATGACAGAATGAACAACTTCTGTACAATCATCGATGGTATCATTGATGATTAAGTAATCATATCGTTCCATTACAGAAGCTTCTGTGTAAGCTTGCGCCATACGTTTCAATATTGTTTCTTCGTCTTCAGTACCCCGACCGGTCAAACGATTTTTCAAAGTAATCATATCCGGCGGCATAATAAACAAAAGTAAGGTATCAGGATAACGTTCTTTAACAGACAAAGCGCCCTGTGGCTCAATTTCTAAAATTACATCATAGCCCTGATTCATTTTTTCTTCAACATACGCATATGGTGTACCGTAATAATTACCAACATAATTTGCATATTCAAGCATTTGTCCTTTTTCAATTAATTCAACAAACTCTTCTTTTGTCTTGAAAAAATATTCTCGTCCTTCTTCTTCTCCCGGGCGAGGCTTTCGTGTGGTTGCTGATACAGACAGCGCATATTTATCACTGTATTTTGCCATCAGCTTTTTCATAATCGTTCCTTTGCCAGAACCTGCAAATCCTGAAACACAAATTAAAATTCCATTATGTTTATTCATCGTTTTGCCCTCTTACTCGATGTTCTGAATCTGTTCACGTACCTTTTCAATGCAGGTTTTTAATTCAATACCCACATTGGTTACTTCTAAATCATTTGATTTTGAAAGAATGGTATTTGCCTCTCTGTTCATTTCCTGTGCAATAAAGTCAAGCTTTCTACCAATGCTTCCGCCTTCCATTAAAGCCTGCTTTACACCGCTTATATGACTTCTTAAACGTACCATTTCTTCATCTACACAAATTCGGTCAGAGAAGATGGTAACTTCTGTAGCAATTCTTGCTTCATCAATCTTCGGGTCATCCAAAACTTCGTGAATCTTATTTAATAATCTTTCGCGGTAGGACTGAATAATCTGCGGGAAACGTTCTTCAATAAAATCAACGTATCCGTTCATTTCATCCAGTTTTGCAAGAAGATCAATCTTTAATTGTTCGCCTTCACGGATTCTGCTGTTTACAAAACCTTCGCAGGCAACTTTTACAACATCCTGAAGTTGTTTCCAAAGTTCTTCTTCATCAATTGTAACTTCTTCCATAGTAAACACATCCGGGTATCTTGAAAGTGTGGATACACGAATATCGTTTTCCAAGTTAAACGTCTCTGCCATCTGTGTCAAATATTTTAAGTATTCTTGAGCAATTTCAGGATTATACTTAACGTTTGACTTTCCTTCCGTATAATCTTCATACTGAATAAACACATCTACTTTACCACGCTGGATATAATCCTTAAGTAATGTACGGATTGCACTTTCAAAGATGTATAATTTCTTTGGCATTTTTGTGTTAACATCCAAATACCTGTGATTTACGGCTTTTAATTCGACTGTAATTTTATGATTCTCATCACAAATTTCATGTCTTCCAAAGCCTGTCATGCTTTTAATCATGTAATATCTCCTTTAAGATTTGAATTTATTTAACACGCATGTCTTAAACCTTAATTTATTGCATGCATAGTCTATCTTATTATAGTTTATTTTGGCATTTTAGTCAAACTTAAAAACACTACTTCCAACAAAAATAATACTATGTTAGAATATAAAAAATATATTTTTTGAGGTATCATTATGGCATTTGACGGAATTACCATTGCAAATATCGTAAACGAATTAAATAAAACAGTTTTAGGCGGTCGAATCAACAAAATTTCACAGCCGGAAAACGATGAATTAATATTAACCATTAAAGGACCGGAGGGTAACTACAAGTTATTAATTTCAGCCAGCGCTTCTCTTCCGCTGATTTATTTAACAGAACAATCAAAACCAAACCCTATGACGGCTCCAAACTTTTGTATGCTTTTACGAAAATACATTACCAATGGCCGGATTTTATCTATTTCGCAACCGGATTTTGAACGTATTATACGTTTTGAGATTTCTCACTTAAACGAGCTTGGTGACCCATGTGTAAAATATCTCATTGTAGAAATCATGGGTAAACATAGTAATATCATTTTTACGGATGATAAAGATATGATTTTAGACAGCATTAAGCATGTCAGTGCATCGACCAGTTCCATCCGTGAGGTCTTACCGGGACGCAATTATTTTATTGCAAAAACACAGGAAAAATCCGACCCGCTACAGACATCGAAAGAGGATTTTCAGGCACTTGTTTTTTCCAAGGCAACCTCTGTTTCCAAAGCGTTATACTCCAGTTATAACGGACTTAGCCCATTGGCGGCCAATGAAATCTGCGAACGTGCAAGCATCGATGGTGATATGGCCACTGCCGCCCTTAATGCTTCCGAGCAATTACATTTGTACCGAATGTTCTGCATGTTTTTTGAAGAAATAACAGAGGGTAATTTTTGTCCTTTCATTTATTTTGACGGAGAAGAACCTTTTGAATACTCTTCTTTTTCATACCTGTCATTTAAAGACAAGGTTGCAAAAGAATATAAGACAATATCTGCTCTTTTATCGGATTATTATCTGAAGAAGCAGGTATATCAGAGAATCCGTCAGAAATCTGTAGATTTAAGAAAAATCGTTTCTACTGCGTTGGAACGAAATCGTAAAAAATATGACTTACAGTTAAAACAGTTAGAAGATACCAATTCAAAAGATAAGTTCAAGATCTATGGCGAATTATTGCATACCTATGGCTATTCCTGTGAACCGAATGCTAAGGCTTTAACTTGTATGAATTACTACACCAATGAAGAAATTTCCATTCCGCTAGATCCGGAGAAGACAGCTATGGAAAATGCTGCACATTATTTTGAAAAATACGGAAAATTAAAGAGAACACAAGAAGCATTAACGGAATACATTGTGGAAACAAAAGACGAAATCACACATTTGGAATCTGTTTCAGAGGCTTTAGACATTGCCTCCTCTGAAAATGACCTTGCACAAATAAAAGAAGAGCTGATTTTATCCGGCCATATTCGTGGTAATAACGTTCAAAAGAAAATGAAAACCAAGAATTTACCACTCCACTATTTATCTACGGACGGTTACCATATCTATGTTGGAAAAAATAATATCCAAAATGAAGAACTTACTTTCCAGTTTGCAAACGGTGGTGACTGGTGGTTCCACGCCAAAGGAATGGCAGGCTCTCATGTAATTGTCAAAACAGATGGTGTATCAGAACTTCCGGATCGCGTGTTTGAAGAAGCCGGGAAATTAGCAGGCTATTATTCCAAAGGCAAGGGAAGCGACAAATTAGAAATCGATTATGTTCAACGTAAATTTGTAAAAAAACCGGCCGGAAGCAAACCGGGATTTGTGGTTTATTACACGAACTACTCTCTTACTACAGATACAGATATATCCGGAATTACGCAAATCATAGATGACAAATAATATTTTCAATTATAAGTTTTCAGTATAGTAAGCCGTCGCAAGACGGCTTTTCTTTTTGTAAATAAAAGAAGTGGAAGAATCTTTTTGCATTCCATTTTCTTTTCGTCGAAAAAAAGCCTGGGATTTCCTTAGTCTTTCGCCCGGACTATAATTTTATGTTTTTCCATTAATTACACAAGTCGCCCGATTTGCTACGCGGGCGGAAAACACTTATTGAAAACGCCTAACTTCCTCTAGGGGGGTGCACTCGTATGTTTATCACATGCAGCGAAAAAACTCGGCCGAAGAAAAGCATTTCGGCCTCAAACAGTTTTCGCCTGCATGTACATTTACTCGTCGCA